>JBDSDC010000109.1:0-8780 GCA_039920725.1 Croceibacterium sp.
ATCTCGAGCTGGCGCCCGCTGGTCGCCGCAACCCACTCGCCGCCGATGAAAAGCTTGTCCGGGTGCCGGATGGTCACGCCTTGGGGAAGCATTGGAGTTCTCCGCTAAAAATTGGGCAGGCCTAGAAATTCGACAAGATCGTCAGGCTGTGGCTGTCGAGCGGCTTGCCAGCGGCCTTCAGCTTGACCTCGTGGTCGTGGAGCTTGGCTTGGGTGTCGATCAGGAAGGCGTGGATCGCCGTCACTTGATCCGGCTTCAGCACGTCGTTCCAGCGCGGCATCCCATTCGGCACCAGCAGCCCTTCGAGCACGATCTTGTCGAACACGTCGTGCGTGCCCGGCTGCAACCGCCGCAAGTCGGGCAGCGGGGCGCGCGGCTGATTCGAATGGCAGATCGAGCAGTTTTCGGTGAATAGCGCGCCGCCCATCGCGATCGTCGCGGGCGTGATGCCCGGCAACTGTGCGGGCGCGGCGGGCGCGGGCTGGAGCGGCGGCAGATCGGGCGGCACCGGCACCGCGCCGCCGCCGATCCTGAACACCAGCAGCCGGTTGGCGTTGCCCTTGGAATAAGCCGCGGCATAAGGCGGCACGAAGCCCCACCCGCCGCCGCCCCATCCGGCCTGCACGGCAACGTACTGCACGCCGTTGACCCGGTAAGTCATCGGCGCGGCGAGCATCGAGGTGCCGGTGTCGATGGTCTTGAGGATCTTGCCGGTGTCGGCGTCGCGCACCACCAGCTTGCCCGACAGCGTGCCGTGGATCACCAGCCCCGAGGCGGTCGCGAGCACCCCGCCGCGATCCTGCCACCCGTCATAAGGCGCGGCCCACTTGGTCTTGCCGGTCAGCGGGTCGATCGCGCGCAGTTCCGAGCTGAACGGCTTCTCCTTCACCCACTGCCACTGCGGCAGCGCCTTGACCGCTTGCTGGAGCGGCGGCGGCAGCGTGGGCAGCGCGGCCTGCAGGTCGGCGGTGAACAGCAGCGCGGCCGAGGCGTTCATGGTGGCCGGCTTGTGCGGCGGGTTCTGCATGCCCGGCGGGACGAACATCAGGTTGCCCATGTCGACCACGCTGGCGAAGTAGGAATTGCGCTGCGGGTCGTAAGCCGCCGGGTACCAGTTGCGCGCGCCGGAGCTGGCCGGAAACACCAGTTTGGGGCCCTTGGCATAATCCGAAAATTCGGGCGTCAGCCTGGGCTTGCCGGTCGCCAGGTCCCACCCGCTCGCCCAGCTCGTGCGGACCAGCGCGTTGGCCGCGAGCGGCTTGCCGGTCTCCCGGTCGATCACGAAGAAAAAGCCGTTCTTGGGCGTGTGCAGGATCACCGGGCGCTCGTTGCCGCCGACCTTGAGCTGGGTCAGCACCATCGGCTGAGTCGCGGTCAGGTCCCAGCTGTCGGTCGGGGTTTCCTGAAAATACCACTTCATCTCGCCCGATTTGGCATCGAGCGCGACCACTGAATCAAGGTACAGGTTGTCGCCGCCCGACGGTGAGCGAGTGTGGAGCGGGTACGGCCCGCCGTTGCCGGTGCCGACCAGCACCTGGCCGAACTGCGGGTCATAGACGATCGCGTCCCACGCGGTGCCGCCGCCGCCGATGTCCCACCGGCTGTTAGGGTCCCAGGTCTTGAGCGCGGCGTCGAGCGCCTTCGATTCCTGCGGGCCGGCCTTGGGATCGTGGGGGATAGTCCAGAACCGCCATGCCTGCGCGCCGTCTGCCACGCGGTAAGCGGTGACGTAGCCGCGGGTGTCCATCTCCGCCCCGGCATTGCCGATGATCACCAGGTCGCCGGCGATCTCGGGCGCGCCGGTCACGGTGTAGCCGCGCTTGCGGTCGGCGATCGTGTCGGCCTTCCACAGCACCGTGCCGGTCCTGGCGTCGAGCGCGTAGAGATAACCGTCGAGCGAGCCGACGAAGACCTTGCCGCCCGAAACCTGCACGCCGCGATTGGCCTGGTCGCAGCAAGTGAACCGATTGACCTGCATGTCGACCGGCGGCTCGAACTTCCACCGCTCTTTGCCGGTCGCCGCGTCGAGCGCATAGACCCGGCCGAGGTTGCCGCTGGTGTACATCACCCCGCCCAACACCACCGGGGTCGCTTCTTGGACCCGCGCGGTACCGAGGTCGTAGCTCCATGCCAAGCCGAGCTGACCGGCGTTATCCTTGGAAATGTCGGTCAGGCGGCTGAAATGGCTGCCCGCCCAGTCGCCGCTCGGGTTGTCCCAGTCGTCGCCCGCGCCGTAGACGGTGGCCTCAGCCGTGGGCGCCGCCGCGTCGGTCTTGACCACCTTGCACCCGGCAAGCGCGAGCAACGCAGCGGCGAGGATCGCCGCGCGCCTCATGTCGGCCACGCGCCCTGATACTGCTCGAACACGCTGCTCAGCGTGCGCGGGGGGCGGCCGGTGATGCGTTCGACGTCGTCGGACACGACATCCATAAACCCTTCGCGGATCGACTGACCGAACGTGACCATGCCCTCGCTCGCCCACGGGATTGGGCCGTCGGGCATCACGTCCGACGCCTTGCGCGGCACACCGAGCGAATCGAAGTAGGCGTACATGCCTTCGTCATCGACGGGTTCGATCTCGATCGGCTTGCCGGCCATTTGCGAGACCAGCGCCATCGCGTCCGGCAGCGCCCAGAGCTCCGGCCCGGTCACGTTGTAGGCCCTGTTGGCGTGTCCGTCCTGCATCAGCACGCCCACTGCCGTGGCCACGCAGTCGTCGCGGCTGACGATAGGCACCCGGCCACGGCCGGCGTTTTCCGGCTTGTGACCGGCCGTCAGCGCGGGGATCGCCATCGCGGTTGCCACGGCTTCGGCGTACAGGCTGTCGCGGAGGTGCGTGAACGCGAGGCCTGAGGCCTCGATCATCTTCTCCGTGGCGATGTGGTCCAACCCCTCGACCGAAGGGTTGCCCGGCGTCCTGACGCCGAGCAGCGAGGTGTAGACGACGTGCTTGACGCCCGTCGCCACCGCCGCTTCGACTGCGGCGGTGTGCTGCTGGACGCGGCTGCCGACGCGCACGGTCGAGATCAGCAGCATCCGCTCGCCCCCTTCCACCGCGCGGCGCAAGGTGGAGCGGTCGTCGAAGTCCGCCTGCCGCACGTCAGCCCCGCGCTCGGCGAGGTGCGCCAGCTTGTCGGGCGTGCGCGACAGCAGGATAAGGTCCTCCGGCGCGCAGCGTGCGAGCAGCATTTCGGCGGCGGCCCCGCCGAAGGCCCCGGAGGCTCCGGTGACGATGATCTTGCCCATGCTCTCTCCCGCGGGTTCGAGTCCGCTTGCTCGATTATAACGATCGTTACGATTGAGGCAACCGCCCACCCGGCGCCAGCACCCAACCGAGCACCAGCCCGGTGTCGCGCGGGCGGGAGGCGGCGATCATCTCGCGCAGGGCGGCGACGTCCGCCTGGACCGATGCGTAACCTGCCTCGCGCGCCACATCCTCGATCAGCAGGGCGTCGGCCGGGCGGCTGATTCCGACGACCAGCGCCGGGCCCCGCGCGAACACCGCTTGTGCCAGGCGGACTGGGTCGCCGCCGATGGCGAGGACATCGCCGCCGCGCGCGCGGCCCGATTGCGCCAGCCTGCGGCCGGCGGCGAGCGCGGGATCATGGAGCAGCACCGTGCCCGAGCCCCAGCGCCATTTGGGCAGCCCGGCGAGCGCCGGAACCGCGATCGCGCCCATCAGCGCCTCCCTGCGGCTGGCGCGGATCATTTGGCGTGCGGCCCGGCGGCAAGGTAACCGGCGATCGCCTTCATTTCAGCGTCGCTGACTTCGCCGCGCGGGATCGCCGGCATGTTGCCGATGCCGTTGCGCGCGACGGCGATCACGAAAGCCGCGCCCAGCCCCTTACGCTCCTCGAGCAGCGCCGGTTGCACCCGCCGCGCAAGCAAGCCGGTGCCCATGCCGTTCGGACCGTGGCACATCGCGCAATGCTCAAGGTAGAGCGCCTCGCCGCCGGTCGCGGTGGGGCGGCTGGCGCGCGTTTCGGGCTTGGGCAGAGGCGCCGGACCTTGCGCGATGGCCGCCGCGCCTGCCAGCAGCACGGCCCCTGCAACCAGACGCTTCATTTCCGTCTCCCTTGGCCCTTGGGCCAGATCCCGCTCTTCCCCGGGGCGAGGATGCCGTTGGGGTCGAGCGCGTCCTTGACTCGCTCGTTGAGCCTTCGCAGCGCTCCGCCGTTCCAGTCGTAGCTGTCCGCCACCAGGTCCATGTAATCGAGGTGCGTGCGGTATTCGCCGTAGCCTTGCGCCTTGGCGTCGGCGACCAGCTGGCGGAAGAACGGGTCGATCCGCGCCATCATCGCCGGATCGTCCTTGTTGAAGATCATCGCGTTGACGTTGACCAGGTGCCGCTCGCCGAATGCGAAGCTGCCCTGGTAGTCCATTCCGTATTCCTTGTAGCGCGCATAAGTGCGCTGGAACTGCGCCAGCGCCGCGGTGCCGCTTTGCGGGATGATCGGCGAGAAGCCGATGTGCCCGCCGCGCCCGCCATACCAGTTGGCGCTCTGCATCGGGAACGTGATCGGAGTCCCGGTCCAGCCCGAGAATTCCATCGGCTGGCCCTTCACCCAGGTGGTCGGCTTGAGCGACAGCGGCCCGATCGCCTTCATCGCCTTCTCGAGGATGGCGTAGCTCGCTTTGTTGACCGCCTCGCGGCCATAGACCCGCAAGCTCACGCCCCACCAGCCGAGCCCGAAGCGCTTGCGGATCGCGTCGATCACGCTGCCGTCGAGCGCACCGGGCTTGTCGGTCCATTCGCCGCGCCGGGTGGCGACCGCGGCTGCGCGCATCCAGTTGCCGATGCTCGGGCTCTGCTGCAGCACCCGCTCGCGCCGCAGCGGCCCGATCACGTCGACCAGCGGCTTGAGGTCCTCCGGCCGGTCGAATTCGACGTCCATGCCCATCAGGCTCTCGGGCTCGGGCATCAGCCACATGTTGGCCTTGGTCACGATCCCGAAATTCGATTGCACGAACAGCTGGTCCCACGCCGGGCCGAAACCGAACGGGTACGCGCCCCACGTCGGCGCGCCCTTGAACGCGCCCATGCCGGTACGGACCACCTCGCCGGTCGGGAGCACGACTTCCAGCCCGCACAGGTTCTTGGTGTTCTCGCCATAGGGGGTGTAGCCGACACCGCGATCGAGCGCGTTGCCGATCACGCTGCCCCATGAGTTACCCGGAGTGGACAGCCAGTACGGCAGCTTGCGCGCCTGGATGTAGTCATAGAGATCGTAGAACCCGACCCCGGGCTCGAGCAGCACCGTGCCGAACTCCTCGTCGAACACGATCTTCTTCATGCCCGACAAGTCCATCACCACGCTGCCCGACATCAGCGGCGCGGTGGCGCCATAGCCGAGGTTCTTGCCCCGGCTGATCGGCCACACCGGCAGGCGGAACTGGTTGGCGACCTTGAGCGCGGCCTGGACTTCCTCGACAGTGGTCGGCCCGATCGCCCCCGCGGGTAAGTGAGCGGTGTCGTTGACCGCGAACTTGTCGTGATAGCCGACCCGGTCGAGGTCCTCGAAGAACACCTTGCCGGCGCCGAGCGCGCTTTCGAACGCGCGCCGCGCCTGAGTCAGCTTGAGCGCGGTGAAGCCGGGCGGGAGGGGGATGTCAGGCATAGCTCAACCTTGCGACCAGGTGGTGCGCGCCGGCGGGCGCGTGGCGGCGTCGAGGCGGATCACCTCGCCGTTGACAAATGGCGTACGAATCAGGAACTCGACTACCGCCGCAAATTCGTCGGCCCGGCCGGCGCGCTTGGGAAATTCTGCGTCCTTGATCAGCTCGGCGACCAACTCGTCCGGTAGGAAGCTGACCATCGGGGTCGCCATGAACCCGGGGGCGACACCGTTCACGCGGATGGCGTATTTCGACAGGTCGCGCGCCCAAACCAGCGTCAGCGCCGCGAGCGCGGACTTGGCGGCGGTGTAGGCACCCATTCCTTCCTGGCCTTCGAAGCTGGCGATCGAGCAGGTGTTGACGATCACCCCGCGCTCGCCGTCGGGGCCGTCGGGCGCGTTGCCGGTCATCCGGTGGCCGATTCGCGCGGCGACCGCGGCCGCGCCGAGCAAGTTGACCTCGATGACCTTGCGGAACGCGGCCATGTCGCCCGGACCTTCGTCGGTCGCGATCGGGCCAAGCCCGCCGATCCCGGCGTTGTTAACGAGGATGTGGACCGGACCCGTGAGCGTCCGCATCGCTGACTCGAGTGAGCCGGCGTCCGCCACGTTGCACTCGATGCACCGCGCGCCGCTGGGCGGCAGTCCGGCCATGTCGAACGTGATGACTTCGGAGCCCGCCGCCAGCAGCGCTTGCGCCGCTGCTTCGCCCAGTCCCGAATTGCCGCCGGTGACGATGGCGGTCTTGCCTGCAGGGTCCATTTTCTCTCCCGCCGCGATTCTGTGCGACTTTAACGGTCGTTACTTTTGAGGTAGCACGGCGCCAAGTCAAGCGAGGGGAGAGAACCTTGGCGACACGCGAAGGGCTTTACGAGGCCCTCGACCGCTTCCGCGATGCCTTGGCGCTGCGCGATACAACGCGCGTCGAGTGGTCGCCGACGCTGCGCTATAGCGAGAACAACGTGGCGATTCAGCCCGGCGACGGGCTGTGGAACACGCTGAGCGCGCTCGGGCCCTATGACTTGCGCTTTGCCGACGCCGCGCATGGCCAGGTCGCGCTGTTCACCAGCGTCGAGGAAACCGACGCGACAAGCCCGTGCGCGATCCGCCTGGCGTTCCGCGGCGGCGTGGTGACCGAATGCGAGATCGTGGTCGCGCGCAACAAGGACGAAGGCTTTCCGTTCGTGGGCCAGAAGTTCGAGGACAAGCCGGCGATGCTGGCCGAAGTGCCCGAGGCCGAGCGCATCAGCCGCGCGGAAATGCTCCAGCTCGCCAACGGCTATTTCGAGACCATAGAGCGCAACAACGGGATGATCCGGACCCGCTTCCACCCGCACTGCAACCGAGTCGAAAACGGGGTCCGGACGACCAACAACGCCGATTTCCCGCTACCGGTCGCGCGGCTGGGGTGCGAGGAACAGTTCGCGCTCGGCTGGTACCGCTACGACGACGAGCTGCGCGCACGGCGATTCCCGCTGGTCGACATCGAGCGCGGCATCGTGCTGGCGTTCGGCTTCATCGACCATTCCGGCCGCCTAGGAGACTACGACTTGACCGACGGAACCCGCGTTTCGAGCCCGGTGCGGCGGCCGCACAGCTATTATCTGGCCGAGGCGTTCAAGATCAGGGGCGGCGCGATCGAGCAAGTCGAGGCGGTGTTCCACAGCGTCCCTTACCGGATGCCCAGCCCATGGGACCGCGCGGCATGAGCGCCTCGCTGCCGGGCACGCGCCGAGCGCTGGCGCTGGTCCTGCTGGCCTGCGTCTACGTGCTCGACGGCTATGACCTCAATGCGATGGCGATCGCGGTTCCCCGGCTCCACGGTGCGCTGGGGCTGGCACCCGAATCGTTCGGGTGGGTGTTCTCGGCGCTGCTGATCGGGATGGGCAGCGCGGCCGCGCTGCTTGCGCCGCTCGGCGACCGCTTCGGCCGCCGCCCGCTGATCGTGGGTGGCGTGCTTGCGGTCGCGCTGTCCACGCTGGGCACATCGACCGCGCATGGCGTCCCCGAATTCATTGCCTGGCGCCTGCTGACGGGCGCCGGACTGGGCGCTTGCCTGCCCAACTGCACCGCGCTGTCGGCCGAACTGGCGCCCGAGCGGCTGCGCGCGACGCTGATGTCGGTGGTCTCCGCGGGGATTCCGCTCGGGCTCGCGGCGGCGGGAATATTCGCGCCCGCGGTAGTCGGCCTGGCCGGGTGGCAGGGCCTGTTCCTGATCCCCGGCGTGTTCGCCGGTCTATTGCTGGCGCTGTTGTGGTTCACCCTGCCGGCAGGGCGGCCCGCGGGCCCACCGGCCGCGAAGTCCGCCAAAGTGCCGCAAGTCGAGCTGCTGCGCCCGCCGGCGCGCCTGCCTTTCTTGGTCTTCGCGGGGGCGCTGACCCTGAACGCGATCAATCTTTACATGATCAACTCGTGGTTACCGACGGTTCTGCCGCGCGCCGGGTTCACGCTCGATGCGGCGGCCTGGCTGGCGGGCACCGTGCAGCTCGCAGGGCTGGTGCTGGGGATCGTGCTGAGCGCGCTGATCGACCGCTGGCGGCCGGCGGTGACGATGGTCGGTAGTTTTACGGTGATGGCGGCCTGTTTCCTCGCCATCGGGCTCACCCCGCCCGACCCGCAGCGGTGGACGCTATTGCTGCTGGTCGGCGTTGGCGGGGCTTCGGCCGCAGGTCTCGCGCTGCCCGCGCTGACCGCTTACCTGTTCCCCTCGCGGCTGCTGTCGTCGGCGGTCGGGATGGGCGTGCTGGTCGGCCGGATCGGCGCGATCGCAGGGCCGCTGGTGGGGCAGGCGATGCTGACCGCGCAGGTTGCGCCGCGCCTGTTCCTCGCCGCCGCCGCGCTCCCCGCCGCGCTCGCCGCGCTGATTTGCCTCGGCATCCCCGCGGCGCTCCGGGCGCGGCGCGAGAGCGAAGCTACGGCTTGAAATCGAGCCCGCCGATCCGTTCGGCAAAGCGCCAGCCCTCGCCCGTCAGAATCAGCAGGTCGCGATACCAGCCGACCAGCGGCGAGCCCGGGCTCATCGACGCCAGCTCGCCCTCCGGCGCGGGATCGCCCTGGTAAAGCACGATCACGCTGAACGCGCGCGCCCGCTCGGGGCTTTCCACGTCGACCACGACGTTGGCGATCGTGTGCCGCTGGGCGCGCGGCGGGCGGGCGCGGAAGCTG
>JBDSDC010000110.1:0-21093 GCA_039920725.1 Croceibacterium sp.
CGTGATGGCGCTGCCGGGGCAGGACGCCGGGGCCCACCTGCTGTTGGTGTGCTTCAAGGACGGGCGCGATGTGACCCCCGGCCCCGGGCATGGCCCGGTCGGGCTGATGTGCGACGACATCGCCGCCGCGCACGTCCGCGCGCTGGCCGCCGGGGCGCGCGCGCTGACCGGGATATTCGAGGTCGGGGCGGTCAAGGTGGCGCTGCTGCACAGCCCCCAGGGGCACGAGATCGAGCTGGTCGAACTGCCCGCCGGATGAGGGCTGCGCCCAACATCGTGTTCATCATGGCCGACGACCTCGGCTATGCCGACTTATCGTGCTATGGGCGGCCTGATTACCGGACCCCCGCGCTCGACGGGCTGGCGAGCCAGGGCCTGCGCTTCACGCACGCTTACGCCAACAGTGCGGTGTGCACCGCGACGCGGGTGGCGCTGATGACCGGGCGCTACCAGTACCGGTTGCCGATCGGGCTGGAAGAACCGCTCCAGGGCCGCGACGTGGGCCTCCCGCCCGCGCACCCGACGCTGCCTTCGCTGCTCCGCGCGCGCGGGTACCACACCAGCCTGGTCGGCAAGTGGCACCTCGGCGAGTTGCCGCGCTTTTGCCCGCTGCAGAGCGGCTATGACGAGTTCTGGGGCGTCCGCGGCGGGGCGGTCGATTACTTCACCCACCGGCTCGATGGGACCTCCGACTTGTGGGACGGGACCGTCCCGATCGAACGCACCGGCTATCTGACCGAGCTGCTCGGCGAGCGGGCGGAGCAAGTGCTCGCGGAACGTGCCGCCGCCGCCGCGCCGTTCTTCCTCTCGCTCAACTTCACCGCCCCTCACTGGCCGTGGGAAGGGCCGGCCGACCAGGCCGAATCGGCACGCCTCGCGGCCTCGCCGGGGCCGATGCCGATCATCCACTGGGACGGCGGCGACTTGGCGACTTACGGCGCGATGATGCGCTCGCTCGATGACCAGTGCGGGCGGGTGCTGGCCGCGCTGGACCGGCTCGGCCTGGCGGACAATACGATCGTGATCTTCACCAGCGACAACGGGGGTGAGCGGTTCTCCACCATGTGGCCGTTCACCGGGCGCAAGACCGAGCTGCTCGAAGGCGGCCTCAGGGTGCCCGCGATCGCCCGCTGGCCCGGGGTCGCGGCGCCCGGGAGCGAAAGCGAGGTGCCGGTGATGACGATGGACTGGCTGCCGACGCTGCTGGCCGCGGCGGGCGGCGCGGCGGATCCGGCATTCCCCAGCGACGGGGCCGACCTCGCCCCGGTCATCGCCGGGGGCACGTTGACCGAACGGCCGCTGTTCTTCCGCTTCGCCAATCACTCCCAGCGGGCGGCGCGGCGCGGGCGGCATAAATTCCTCGAGATCGCCGGCAACACCTTCCTGTTCGATATCGTCGCCGATCCGATGGAGCGGGCCAATTTGCGCCGCCGCCGGCCCGAAGTGTTCGCGGCGCTGGTCGCAGAATGGGAAGCGTGGAATGCGGCCATGCTGCCGCCCGACCCCGAGGCCGGCCGCCACGGCTTCACCGGCCGCCAACTGGCAGAATACTTCGGCGTCGACGACTAGCCGCCGGCGTCCGGCTCGGCGAAGACCGAGATCGTCGGGTAACTCGAATCCTGCAGCACGCTCGACAGCAAGAACGCCTGGACGGCGTCGCAGCGCGGGTCGCCGCCGGCGTCCTTGCGATACCACAGCAGGCGCCAGTTCTCGAGCGGATGGAGCAGGATCACTTCGTCGCGCATGTCCGGCGGCACCAGCGAATCCGCGAACGACGAGACGCCCAGGCCGCGTTCGAGCATCGCCCCCATCACATCGTAATGCTGGGTGTGCCCGACAATCCGCCGAGGGCGAATGCCCCACCGATCGAACTCCTTGAGAACCGCCCGCTCCTGGTCGCTGGCGGCCAGCGGCATGATGAACGGCAGCGAGTTGATGCGTTCGGCGCGCAGCGGCAGGTGCTGGCCTTCGGCGAACTTGCGGTGGCCGTAAATGCCGCCGCGCACCAGGGCCAGCTCGCGCAAGCTCGGCGCAACCGCCCGGTCGGCGCGCTGGTGAATCAGGCCGAAGTCGAAGCGGCCGTCCTCGACTTCGCGCGCCAGGTCGCGATGGGGCGGATGAGCCTCGAACCTCAGCTCGATTTGTGGATGGGCCTCGAAAAAGCGGTCGAGCTTGGCGCGAACGTAATTGTCGAGCAGGCCTTGGCCGATCAGCACCCGGTAGCGCGCCGACTGGTCCTCCGCTGCGCGCCGGCGATGTCCGGCGAGCGTCTCCGCCGCGGCCTGAAAGCCGCGCAAGTCATCGAGGAAAGCCATGCCCTCGGGGGTCAGCACCGGGCGCTGGCCGGGACGGCGGGCGAATAGCGACGCGCCGAGCTGATCCTCCAGCGCTTTCATCTGGCTGCTGACCGAGGCTTGCGAAATGCCCAGGCTTTCGGCGCTGCTGCGGAAGCTGCTGGTCGCGCACAAGCTGGCGAACACATCGAGCTGGCGGAGAGTGAAAGGCAGGCTCGGCATTATCGGTTTCCACGCAACCTATAACCGGTTAGCTATCGCCCATCATTACTTCGGGATTGGTTGCTATCAATCCCCAATCACGCGACTTGCCACGAAACAGGGGGATGGAGGATGAGGAATACTGCCGACGGGCGCACTCGCGGCCGCCCGATGCTGGCCGCCGGGGCAAGCCTGCTGGTCATGGCGCTCGCCCAGCCGGCGTTAGCTCAAAACGCGGCCCCGCCCGCTCCGGCTCCGGACAACGCGCCTACCACCGATCAGCCGGCCAACGATCAGCCGGCTGGCGGCCCCGCGATCGTCGTCACGGGATCGCGCCTGATCACCAACGGCATGGCATCGCCGGTCCCGGTGACCGCGGTCCAGGCCGAGGAACTGGCCAAGATGGACCCGACCTCGCTGATCAACAGCGTTAGCCAGCTGCCGCAGTTTTATAACAACTCCATTCCCAACAACAGCAACTTCTTCGTCCGCGGGGGCACCGGCAACCTCAATTTGCGCGGCCTTGGCCCCAACCGCACGCTGACCCTGCTCAACGGCCGCCGCGTGCCCTCGAGCAGCGCGTTCGGCGGGGTCGACATCAACCTGTTTCCCGAAGCGATGATCAAGGGCATCGAGACCGTCACCGGCGGCGCGTCCGCCGCTTATGGCACCGACGCGGTGGCCGGGGTGGTCAATTTTCTGCTCAATACCAAGTTCGAAGGGCTCGAGGCAGACCTGCAGTTCGGCGCCACCTCGCGCGGCGACGGCAAGAACGTCGAGGCTAAGCTGGCTTACGGCACCAAGCTGGGCGACCGCGGCCACCTGCTGGTGGCGGGTTCGCTGGCCCATCAGGACGGCATCCACCACATTACCAGCCGCGACTGGTACACCGATACCGGCGCGGTGCAGGTGGCCGGAGTGTGGACCGACTATGCCAACGTCCATTCGGTCACCGGATCGTTCGACGGGATCACCTATGCGCCCGGCACCGCCATCAACGGCCTCGCGTTTAACCGTGGCGGCGGGTACGCGCCGCTGGTCGTCGGATCGCCCTTGCAGGGCGTGGTCGGGAACGGAGGGCGGGCCGTCGGCGGAGGCGGCGACGATCTCAACGCCGAACTATTTACCCTCTATCCCGAGACCGACCGCTATTCGGCATTTGCCTACGCCGATTATGAGCTGAGCAATAATTTCACCGTCTTCGCGCAGTACATGCGCGGCTACAACCACCAGTTCCAGTACAACACGCCGCGCGGATCGCTGTTCGGATCGCCGACCGCGATCACGATCTTTCAGGACAACGCCTACCTGCCGGATGCGCTGCGGCAGACGATGATCGCCAACAAGATTCCATCATTCGCACTGCGCCGGGCCGGGAGCATCGAGGATATCGGCGACGTGTGGTTCGAGGACAGGATCACCCAGAACGTCGGCACCGCTGGCTTCAATGGTTCGATCGCCAACGGCGGCTTTCTCGACGGCTGGAAGTACGATGGCTTCTACCAGTATGGCCACAGCACGCGGGTGTGGGACCAGAATACCTTGCGCGTCGACCGCATCTTCGCCGCCGCCGACGCGGTCAAGGATGCGAGCGGAAACATCGTCTGCCGGGTATCCACCTTCACCGGCGGCGCGGCGGCGTTTCCCGGATGCCAGCCGATCAACTTGTTCGGACGCGGCAACGCCTCGCCGGGCGCGGTCGATTACGTGATCGGCAACGATGTCGGGCTGAATGTCAGCGCGCCGCTCTATTTCGCCAACCTGGGCTATACCGGCGAGACGCTCAACTACACCTCGGTCGCGCCCAAGCGGAACATCACCACATTCGTCCAGCACCTGGCCGAAGTGTCGGCGCATGGCGACCTGTTGCGCGGCTGGGCCGGACCGATCTCGCTGGCGGTGGGCGCTTCGTACCGCAAGGAAACAATCCACCAGGTGGTGCAGGATACGGCGAACGTGGGTTCGAACTTCGACGGCGCGGTCCACCCGGTGATGTGCAACAATCCCGCCATCGGCCTGCGCGGCGTGAACCCGCCCGACTGCGCCAACACCGTGGCGTTCCAGTTCTCCAAGGTCTCGAACATCCAGGGCCAGGCCGAAGTCAAGGAAGGCTTCGCCGAAACGCTGATCCCGCTGTTCGACACGCGCCGCGGCACCAGCGCGACGCTCGATCTCGCCGCGCGGGTCGCCGATTATTCGGGATCGGGCACGATCTGGGCCTACAAGGGCGGGCTCGATATCTCGGTGATCGACGGGCTCAGGCTGCGCGGCACTTATTCGCGCGACGTGCGCGCGGGCAACTTGTCCGAGCGCTTCGACAAGACCGGAGGCACGGGCAATGTGACCGACCCGCGCACCACGGCGCAGAACGCGACTTACGGCGGCACGACTTACGTGACCACGATCTTCTCGGGCGGCAACCCGGCGATCAAGCCCGAAAAGGCCGATACCTTCACCGCCGGGGTGGTGTTCCAGCCGCGCTTCCTGCCCGGGTTCTCGGCCTCGGTCGATTGGTACAAGGTCGATATCGCCGGAGCCATCTCCACGGTCGGCACCAACGAGGTCGCGCGCCGGTGCTTCGTCGAGAACGACCCCCAGTTCTGCGCGCTGGTCACCACCGATCCGGCGCAGGGCGGCAAGATCATCCTGGTCGGCAACCAGTTCGTCAACGTCGCCCAGTCACGAGTCGAGGGCGTCGACGCCGAGCTTGGCTATCGCTCCGACCTCAAGCTATTCGGCGGCAACGAGCGGATCAGCTCGCGCCTGTTCCTGACCTGGCTGCGCGACCGCTCGGATGTCGGCGCGACCGGCGTCGTGACGCACTTCGACGGGCTGACCGGCCTCGCCCCGGACACCGGGACGCAGGGGCTGTTCCCGTCGTTCAAGGCGACCGGCAACCTCACTTACAGCAACGGCGGATTCTCGCTGTTCCTGCAAGGCCGGGTGATCGGTTCGGGCAAGCGGACCTACCTGATCGGCGGGGCCGCCGCGGTCGAAGGGACCAACATCGCCAACAATTCGGTCCCGTCGGTGTTCTATGCCGACGCGCGGGTTTCCTATGACATCGAAGTCAACGGCAACCACGCCGAGCTGTGGGCCTCGGTCAACAACCTGCTCGATCAGGACCCCCCGGTGACCGGCACTTATTCGACTTTCACCGGCAGCTCCACGCAGTTCAACGCCGCGCTGTTCGACGTGCTCGGCCGGCGCTTCACGTTCGGCGTCAAATTGAAGATGTGACACCGCCAGCGCCGGGTAGTGGAACTTGCGCGGACGCAAGCCGGGGCGCACGGATAAATCGCGGGCCGGGCATCGATCCGGCCACCACTTTGGGAAGAGGTCGGTGATGGGCAAGCACTACACGCGCCGCACGGCGATCACCGGCGCGCTGGGCGCCGCGGCGGCGCTCACGGTTGGTGGACCAGCCGGGGGTCAGGCGGCACGGCGCGGCAAGCCCAACGTGCTTTACATCATGGCCGACGACCTCGGGTACGCCGACTTGTCATGCTATGGCCGGCGCGATTACCAGACCCCGGCGCTCGACCGGCTGGCGGGCCAGGGGATCAAGTTCACGCACGCTTATGCCAACAGCGCGGTATGCACCGCCACGCGGGTGGCGCTGATCACCGGACGCTATCAGTACCGGTTGCCGATCGGTCTGCAGGAGCCGCTCGCGGGGGCGGATGTCGGCGTGCCGCCCGAGCACCCGACCATCGCCTCGCTGCTGCGCCGGGCCGGCTACCGCACGACGCTGATCGGCAAGTGGCACCTGGGCCCGCTGCCCAAATACGGCCCGCTGCAAAGCGGCTATGACGAGTTCTGGGGCATTCGCAGCGGAGGGATCGATTACTTCAACCATGGCCCCGCCGGGCGCAGCGAATTGTGGGACGGCGACACCAGGGTCGACCAGGCCGGGTACATGACCAACCTGATCGGCGACCGCGCCATCGCCACGCTCGAGCGGCGCAAGCAGGACGCGCGGCCGTTCTTCATCAGCCTGCATTTCACCGCCCCGCACTGGCCGTGGGAGAGCGACGACGCGCAAGGCCGCGCCGAGAGCGCCCGGCTGGCGACCAAGCCGGGCAACGGCGGGATCCAGGATTACGACGGCGGAACCTTGGCGACTTACGCCAAGATGGTCCGCTCGATGGACGCCAATATCGGCCGCGTGCTCGCCCGGCTCACCCAGTTGGGGCTCGATCGCGACACCATTGTGGTGTTCACCAGCGACAACGGCGGCGAGCGGTTTTCCGACACCTGGCCGTTCACCGGCAAGAAAACCGAGCTGCTCGAAGGCGGCTTGCGTATCCCGGCGATCGTGCGCTGGCCGGGCACCGTCGCTCCGGGCAGCAGCAGCACCGTTCCGATCATCTCGATGGACTGGCTGCCGACGCTCGTCGCGGCCGGCGGCGGTCGGGTCGATCCGGCCTACCCCACCGACGGCGCGGACCTTCGCACGGCGCTGATCGGCGGCACCCTGCCCGAGCGGACGTTCTACTGGCGGTTCGGCAACAAGCACCAGCGCGCGGTACGCCGCGGCGCGCTCAAGTATCTCAAGATCAACGACAACGAATTCCTGTTCGACGTCGTCGCCGACCCGCTCGAGCGCGCCAATCTGAGCGCGCGCCTGCCCGGCCGGTTCACTGAGCTGAAGACCGCGTGGGAGCGGTGGGACGCGGGGATGCTGCACGATCCGCAAGCGACGAGCGCGGGCAATACTCCTGACCACCTGGCCGATCACTTCGCCCCGCCCGCCGTTGCCCCGCCCGATCCCACGCTTGGGCTCTAGGCCGGTAGCGGCGCGGGCTCCGTTGCGGCGCGCGGCTGCCCGATCACTCCCAGCAGCCCGATCAGCACCGCCACCAGCAGCGCCGGCACCGCGACCAGCAGTAGGATCGTGTGCAGCGAGAACGCCATGTTCAGCGCCATGCCGCCAGCCAGCGGGAAGGCGATCCCGCCGACCCGCCCGGCCCCGCCGGCCCAGCCGATGCCGCTGCTGCGCATCTCGGGCGGATAGCCGAGCGTCGCCAGGTTGTTGATCCCGGTCTGCCCGCCGACCTGGCAATAGTTCCACACCACAAGCCCGATCACGAACAACACCCCGCCCGCCGGCAGATAGCCGAGCGCGGCGATCGCGACCGCGTCGAGCACGAAGAACCCGGCGATCAGCGCATAAGCGTTCAATCGGTCCATCAGCCAGCCCATCGTCAGCGTGCCAAGCGTGCCGCCGACGAAACCGATCATCAGGTACTTGGCGAACTGCTGGATCGGCATCCCGCCCAACTCCTGCATGTAAGTCGGCAGCCAGTTGGCCATCAGCGCGATATTGCCCATCGCCATGAAGCACGCCGCCCACAGGATCACCGTCTGCACCCGGTAACGCGCGCCGAACATCGCCAGCGGTCCGGTCCGCGCGGGCTTTGGCGCGTCGCCCAGGTGGAACGCCTCGCCGCCCATGATCCCGGCCCCGGGATCGAGTCGGGCGATGGCGGGCGCGATGCGCCGGTCTGCCGGTTCGCGGGCCACGCGGAAGGGGAGCGATTCGGGCACCAGCAGCAGCAGCGGCAAGCCCATCAGCGGCAGCGCGGCGCCCATCCAGAAGCCGATCTGCCAGCCGTAGATGTCGAGCAGCCACGCGGCCATTGCCCCGCTGGCGATGTTGGCGCCCGAAAAACACACCAGCGCGATCGCCATGAACAGCGAGCGCCGCCGCCGCGGGGTCATCTCCGACAGGAAGGCGAGCGCGATCGGCAGCATCGCCGAATAGAAAATCCCCGAGATGCCGCGGAGCCACGCCATCATCGTTGTCGTGGTCGAGTACGCCGCCCACGCCGACAGCAGCCCGAACGTGACCAGGCACAGCGCCAGCACCGGCTTGCGCCCGATCCGGTCGGCCAGCGGCGGCAGCGCGAACGCGCCAACCGCCATGCCCGCCTGCTGCGCGGTGACCACCCCGGTCATCCCCGCCGGCGTGACCCCCAGCCCTTTGGCGACCGCGGGCAGGATCTTGCCGAAGAAGTACATGTCGAACCCGTCGATGAACAGCACGATCGAGCACACGACCAGCAGCACGATCTCGCGCCAGCCGATCGGCCGGGCATCGATGAACGCTGCAACGTCGAACCGCTTGTCGGCCATGCTCGCCTTCTCCCCCGGCCTGTCCCGTCGCCAGAGTGGCCGAGCGGCCCAGTCAGGTCAATTCGCGGATGCGCCGGCAGCCTGCGGGTGGCGCGGGACCAGGATCAGCGTGCCTTGCTCGACCCGCCACGAAGCGAGCCGCGAGAGCAGGTTCATGCCCAGCACGTTGTTCGGGCCGATGTTGGGCGCGATGATCGCATCGAGCCCTCGGGCGGCGACGTTGCCGAAGGTCAGTTTGTTGATCGAGGTGATCTGCGCGGCGACCGCCCCGTTGGCGGTCTGCATCCGCACCGGCAGCACTGTGTCCTTGGGCGCGAGCCCCGCGGCGGCGGCTGTCTCGGCCGAAACCGCGGTCAAGGTCGCACCGGTATCGACCAGGAACCGCGCGGGATAACCATTGATCTCGGCGCGGACCCAGTAATGCCCGTCGCGCGCCAGCGGCACCCGCGTCTCGCCGCCTTCGACGACCTGCTGGGGCATGCCCAGCGCGGGCACCGCCAGCTCGAAGCGCGGATCGAGGCGCGACACTTGCAGCACCACCAGCACCAGGATCGCCATCAGCCCGAAAGTGCTGACGAACCGCAGGCCCTTGCCCAGCGCCGGGAGCGGGCGGATCACCAGTGAGCCAAGAATGCCGAGTACCATCGCGCCCAGCGCCGCCATCAGCAGCGTGGATTGCGGGAGCTGGTGCAGGCTGCTCGCCAGTTGCTGCCAGGCCGGGCTCAGATCCATGCATGCAATATAGGTCGGCAGCGGCGGCTTGGCGATGGGGCGGTTACCGCCGCCCCTCGCTCACGGCGCGCTGCGCGGGCGGCTCGCCTCGGCCAGGATAAGCGAGAATCGCCGCTCGGCATCGAGCCACCGCCGGAGCGGGGTCCAGCCGCCGGCGAGGAGCAGCAGGTACTGGCTGCGGCGGTCGAACTTGTGGCTGTTCTCGGTGTGGATCGTCTCGCCGCGGGCCATCGCGAATTGGCGCCCGGATACTTCGAACGCGATGTCCTCGGCCGCCTCGAGGTGCATCTCGATCCGCGCCCAAGTGTCATTCCAGCGCGCGACGTGGCGCAGCTTGTCGATAGGGATCGTGCCGCCGAGCTCGCGGTTGATCCGCCGCGCGAGGTTGAGATTGAACCGCGCGGTGACCCCCGCCTTATCATCGTAAGCAGCCTCGAGCACGCCGGCGTCCTTGATCAGGTCCATCCCGATCAGGAGCTGGGCCCCAAGCTGGCTGGCGTCGCCGAGCGTCGCGCGCATTGACCGCAGCAGGTCGACCGCGGTCGGCGCGACCATGTTGCCGATCGTCGAGCCGGGGAAGAACCCCAGCTTGGGCAGCCCGGCCACCGCTTCGGGCAGGATCACCGGCTTGGTGAAGTCAGCTTCGACCGGGTAGATCGGCAAGCCCGGGAACCGGCCCGCGAGCTCGGCCGCCGAAGCGCGCAGGAAATCGCCAGCGATGTCGAGCGGGACATAAGCGGCGGGCGCGATGCAATCGAGCACCAGCGGGGTCTTGACCGACGAGCCCGAACCGAATTCGACCACCGCGCGCCCCGGTGCGATCAGCCGCGCGAACTCGCCGCGCCGCGCGCGCAGGATTTCTGTCTCCGCGCGGGTCGGATAGTATTCGGGGAGCCGGGTGATCTCCTCGAACAGGCGCGAGCCTTCGTCGTCGTAGAACCACCGCGCCGGCACCGCCTTGGGCGCTTGCGAAAGGCCGGCGAGCACGTCGGCGCGGAACGCCTTGTCGACGCCGTTATCGTCGAGCTCGACCAGCGCGAGGCTGTGGACCGGTGCCATCAGGCGTCCTGCGCCAGCCGCAGGCCGGTGAATTGCCAGCGCTGGTGTGGGTAGAAGAAGTTGCGGTAGCTGGCCCGCGAATGCCCGCGCACCGTGGCGCAGCTGGCCCCGCGCAGGACCATCTGCCCCGACATGAACTTGCCGTTGTACTCGCCCACCGCGCCCTCGGCGGGGCGGAAGCGCGGATAGGGCAGATAGGCCGAACGGGTGAACTGCCAGACGTCGCCGAACAAGTCGGTCCCGCCGCGCGGCAGCGGCGGGCGGGCGGCGTCGAGCTGGTTGCCGCCCGCCGCATCGCACCCTTGGGCGATCGCTTCCCACTCGAACTCGGTCGGCAACCGCGCGCCGGCCCAGGTCGCGAAGGCCTCGGCTTCGTAGTACGAAACGTGAGTTGCCGGCGCGTTGGGGTCGCGGGCGAGCCAGCCCGCGTGGGAGAAGTGCTCGTCCCCGCGCCAATACAGCGGCGCGGCGATCCCTTCGGCCTGGACCCAGGCCCAGCCGTCGGACAGCCACAGCGCCGGGCTGCGGTAGCCGCGGTCCGCGATGAACGCATCCCAGTCACGGTTGGTGACCAGCCGCGTCGCGAGCCTGAAGGGCTCCAGCAGCACGCGGTGCGCCGGGCCTTCGTTGTCGAACGCGAAGCCCTCACCCTGATGGCCGATCAGCGCGATGCCGCCGGGGTGATCGTGCCACAGCGGTCCGGTCTCGGCGCCGGAACGGGCATCGGCGGGCGCCGGCCACATCGCCGGGCCGAGAGGGCTCGCGAACAGGGCATGCTTGATATCGGTCAGCAGCAGCTCCTGATGCTGCTGCTCGTGCGCGATGCCGAGCGCGATAAGCGCGGCGTGGCGGGGATCGTCCAGCAGCGGCTCGATCGCGGCATCGACGTGCGCGCGCCACGTGAGAATTTCGGACAGCGCCGGGCGCGACAGCAAGCCGCGGCAGGCGCGCGCGATCCGCTCCCCCTCGCCTTCGTAGTAGGAATTGAACAGGAACGGCCAGCGCTCGTCATAGAGCCGGTACCCGGGCACCCGGTCGCGTAGCAGGAACGTCTCGAAGAACCACGTCGGGTGCGCGAGGTGCCACTTGGCGGGCGACGCATCGGGCATCGATTGCAGTGTCGCGTCGGCTTCCGACAGGCGCTCGACGAGTGCCACGCTAAGCCGCCGCGTCGCCGCGAAACGACCGGCGAGTGAGGGCGGAGCGGCGGTCCGCTGACGCTGCGCTTCGGGCAAAACAGTCTCCCTGCGGGGTGAGAGACCCCTTTGGCCCAGCCCGGCAGGGAAGAAAAGCCGCGCGCTGCCGATCCGTTCCGGCGCGCTGTCAGGCCGCCCGGCGGACCTGGTTGCGGCCGGCTTCCTTGGCTTCGTAAAGCGCGGCGTCGGCGCGCGCCACCAGCGCGGGGCCGTCGTCGCCCGCGCGGTGCAGCGCCAGGCCCAGGCTGATGGTCGCGACCGGCAGCCCGTCGCCAACCGAACCGTCGGCCACCGCCAGGCGCAGCCGCTCGGCCAATGCCCGCGCCCGGACCAGGTCGAGCCCGGGCAACAGGCACACGAATTCCTCGCCTCCGATGCGCCCGACCAGATCGTCGCCGCGCATCACCCCGCGCGCGATCCGAGAGACTTTCTTGAGCACTTCGTCGCCGGTCTGGTGTCCGAAGCAATCGTTGATCCGCTTGAAGTGGTCGATGTCGAAGATCACCAGCGACAGCGGTTCGTCCACGTCGGCCGAGGCGCGGATCAGGCGATCGAGCCAGTCGAAGGTCGAGCGGCGGTTGGACAGCCCGGTCAGCGGATCGGTGTTGGCCAAGACTTGCGACTCGGCCGCCAGCGTGATCGCCTGTTCGCGCGCGGTGAGCAGCGCTTTCTCGCGCTCGACTTGCTCGGTCACGTCCTTGGCCACCGCGAACACCGCGGTCCGCTCGTCGGCGTCGTCGAATTCGTTGGTGACGTTGATCATCAGGATGCGTTCGCGGCCCCCGGGGCCCACGATCCGGTATTCGAAGCCGTACGGTTCGCGCGCGTCACGGTGCGCGGCCAGCTGGCCGAACAATTGCGCGCCGCCGTCAGGAAGCAAGCGGCGCACATCGCCCGGGTCGGGCGCCAGCGCGGCCGGCAGGCCGTTCATTTCCAGCATCCGCGGCGACCACACCTGGGTCCCGTCGCGCACGTTATACCGCCAGCGGCCGATTCCGGCGAGCGATTCGGCCAGGCTGAGGATCGTCAGATTGCTCTGCAGCGCCGCGTTCTGGGCCCGCAGCTCCTCCTCCAGCCGCTCGCGGGTCAGGAGCATGGCCGCGATCGGCAGCGTTGCCGCGAGCATCGCCAGCAGCAGCGCCTGGAACTCGAGGCCGTCGCCGAACTGACCCAAACCGAACAATGCGGCAGGGCTATGGCCGCTCAGGCCGATCCCGGTGGCCGCCGCCGCATAGGCAATTACGCCGCACACCGAGGCCAGTTGCCCGTATCGGATCGCGGCGAACATGATGGCCACGAAAAGCAGTGGCACCAAGGCCGCGTAGGGCAACACGAGAACCACCGTCCCCAAGGCGGCCAGGGCCGCCAGGGTCACGCCGAAATAGGGCCGGGCAACGAAGCCGAACACACGGACCTGCTGGTTGCCGAATCCCAGCCACTGGCGCAGCGCGAGGACAGCCGGGGCGCCGGCAAGCACCCCGAGCACGGTGGCGAGGAAACGCCACAGCAGCTCCGCGGGGCTGTCGACGGGGCGGAACGGCAGCGCGACCAGCGCGCCCGCGGCGCTTCCCAGCATGGCGATCGCGAACAGGCCGACGACATGGCGATAAGTGCGCGGGCTGCGCTTGCGCCCGCCGATCAGGCGGATCGCCAAAGAGCCGCACACCAACGCTTCGGCCTGGCTGTCAAGCGTGTAGCCGATCGCGCCGGCGAGCGAACCGGTGGTCCACAGCAGGGTGGCAAACTGGAAGGCGGCCAGCACCGCCACGAGCAGCGGCCAATGTCGCTTGGGAGTGGCGAAATAGGCCGCCACGGCGACCCCGCTCGGCAGCCATACGACAGGCACCGCGCCGGACTCGATCAGGCGCGAAGACGCGAGCGCCGCCGCGCTCCATGTGGCGCCGGCGAGCAACGGCCCGCCCAGGTCGCTCAGCTGAACCGAAAATTGCCGCCCCAGTCGCATGCCAAACGCTTAGGGCCGGCATGCTTAAGCGCTGCTAATGCGCGCTTTCGTAAAAACGCGCAGCGCTCAGGCGGCGTGCTTGTGCCGCTCGGTTCGCTCGAGGTTAAGCATTTCGGCCACCAGGAAGGCCAGTTCAAGCGATTGGGCCGCGTTGAGCCGCGGGTCGCAATGGGTGTGATAGCGGTCGGCCAGCCCCGCATCGGTGATCGCCACCGCGCCGCCGGTGCACTCAGTCACGTCCTGGCCGGTCATCTCGATATGGATGCCGCCCGCATGGGTGCCTTCGGCGCGGTGGACCGCGAAGAAGCCGCGCACCTCGGCCAGGATACGTTCGAACGGACGGGTCTTGTAGCCGCTCTCCGCCTTGATCACGTTGCCGTGCATCGGGTCGCAGCTCCACACCACCTGGCGCCCTTCGCGCTCGATCGCGCGGATCAGCCGCGGCAAGCCGGTCTCGACCTTGTCGTGCCCGAACCGGGTGATCAGCGTGATCCGTCCGGGCGCGCGGCCCGGGTCGAGCGTGTCGAGCAGCCGCAGCAGCATGTCGGGCTCGAGGCTGGGCCCGCACTTGACGCCCAGCGGATTGCCCACCCCGCGCAAGTACTCGATGTGCGCGCTGCCTTCGAAGCGGGTGCGGTCGCCGACCCACAGCATGTGCGCGCTGGTGTCGTACCATTGCTCGGTCAGCGAATCCTGCCGCGCCATCGCCTGCTCGTAAGGCAGCAGCAGCGCCTCGTGGCTGGTGTAGAAGCTGGTCGACTTGAGCTGTGGCACGGTCTCGGGATCGATCCCGCACGCCTCCATGAAGTCGAGCGCCTCGCCGATGCGGTCGGCGATGTTCTGGAAGCGGTCGGCCCACGGGCTGCGGCCCATGAAATCGAGCGTCCAGCGGTGAACCTGGCGCAAGTTGGCATAGCCCCCGCCGGCGAATGCGCGCAGCAGGTTGAGCGTCGCCGCCGCCTGGCTGTACGCGCGCACCATCCGCTCCGGATCGTTGCGCCGTGATTCCGGGGTGAACTCGATGCCGTTGATGTTGTCGCCCAGGTAACTCGGCAGTTCCATGCCCCCCTGAGTCTCGGTCGGCGCGCTGCGCGGCTTGGCGAACTGCCCGGCCATGCGCCCGACTTTGAGCACCGGCAGCTTGCTGGCGAAAGTCATCACCGCCGCCATCTGCAGCAGCACGCGGAAGGTATCGCGGATGTTGTTGGGGTGAAACTCGGCAAAGCTCTCGGCGCAGTCGCCGCCCTGCAGCAGGAATCCGCGGCCTTGCGCGACTTCGGCCAGCGAGGCGGTCAGCTCGCGCGCTTCGCCAGCGAACACCAGCGGCGGATAGTTCGCCAGCGTCTGCTCGACCCGCGCCAGGTCGGCGGCGTCCTCGTAGTGCGGCAAGTGCTTGGCTTCGAAGCGCTGCCAGCTGTCAGGAGTCCAGTCCTGTCCCACTCTTGATCCGTCCCTTGTCCGAAGGGCCGCGCCTTTACGCCGCGCGGACCCCCGATGCAAAGGTTACATCGGTTATCGCCCGGCGGATTTGGCGGCCGCGGTGGCCGCCGTTTCGGGCAACACCGCGACCCTGAACCCCTGGTTCCGGCCAAGGTAGTGCGCGGCCAGTGCCTGCATCTCCGCCGGCGTGGTCTTAGTGTAATCGTCGATGATCGACGGCAGGTAGGCGATGCGGTTGGGATCGTATGCCGCGCCGGCGAGCTGGTTGATCCAGAACGTGTGCGCCGGCAGCATCCGGTTGAGCAGCTGGAGCATCGGCTCGGTCACGCGCGCCAGCTCGTCGGTGGTCGGGCCGGTTTTCGCCAGGTCGTCGGCGATCTTGTCGGCCAGCGCGAAGAACGTCGGCACTTCCTCCGGCTTGAGCTGGGCGAGCGCGATGATCCGGCCGCCGCTGGCGAGGTCGAGCGGCCATTGCGAGGCGACAGTCGGCGAATAGCTCGCGCCCGAGCGCTCGCGCAGCGCGTCGAGAAGGCGGTTGGACAAGATCTGCGCCAGCAGCTCGAGCTTGCGGCTCTGCGGCAGGCCCGCCGAACCGCCGCCGGTGGGCCACGCGATCAGCGCCGCCGCCTGATCGGCATCGCCGCGATGGGTGAGCACCAGCGGCTGGGCATTGGCCGCCGGGAAGCGCATCGGGCGGGCCAGTTCATCGGCCGGGATCGGCGTGCGCGCGGGCAATGCGCCGAACGTGCGCGACAGGGCCTTGACCACGGTGTCGCGATCGAAATCGCCGAATACCTCGACTTCGATCGGCCCTTCGCTCAGCAGCCGCGACCAGACCTTGCGGAAACCTTGCGGCGTGGCGGCGCGCAGCGCGTCGGGCGTGGGCTGGGCATAGCGCGGATCGCGGTCGCTCAGCAGCCAGTCGAGATCGCGGTTGATCACCGAGTTCGGATCGCCCGCCATCGCATCGTAGCCGAGGATGCCGCTGGCTTTGGCGCGCTCCACCGGCGCCGGGTCCCATTTGGGTAGCGCCAGCTTGGCGGCGAGCAGATAGAGCTGGTCGGAAACGTCGTCGGCCCGGGTCAGGCCTTCGAGCACGAACGCCCCGTCCTCGATCCGGAAGCCGAGACCGATCTTGCGCCCCGACACGATCCGGTCGAGCTCGTTCTGGCCGAGCGGGCCGATGCCCGACGACACCAGCGCCGCTTCGCCCAGATGAGCATAGACCGCATCCTGCGGCGTGAAGGCGCGCATGCCCGCGCCGAACCGCACCCGCACGGTCACCCGTCCGGGCTCGTTATCGCTCCGCCGGAGCAGCGCCCGCACGCCGTTGGCGAACGACACCCCCTCGACATCGAGGTCGCGGAAGATCCCCAGCGGGCCGCTGACGACCGGCGCCTGCGGAGCGCCGATTGGCGGCAGCCCGGCGAAATCGACCGGCGGGCCGGTATTGCGGACGGCGGCCGTCACGGCGACCGGCGCCAGCATCGCCTGCTTCAGCGCCGCGGCGGTGGCCTCGCCCGCTTGCGGCGTGATCATCAACGCGCGGATCGCTTCGCCGGCGAACAATCCCCTGGTGTGGGCGTGAACTTGCGCGGGCGTGAAGCGGGCGCGCATCGCGCGGAATACGCTGAGGAAAGTCTCGGGCGAGGCGACCGATTCGCGAATATCGACGGCACTGACGATGTCGTCCGCCAGCTGTGCGCCGGCCTGGATGCGGCTCTGCTCGACCTGGTTGGCGAACGTGACATCGAAGTTGGCCAGTTCCTGGTCGATCTCGGCCGTGGTCGGCGGGGTCGCAATGGCATCGGCGATCACCGCGCGGACGTCGGCGAGCGCGCTTCTCCAGTCCGCGGTCAGCGGCGCAAGGGTGACGTAAGTGACGTCGGCCGAGCGGCTGATCTTCTGGCGGTCGATGCCCGCGTAAAGGTAATGACCGCCCGACCGTGCGCGCGCTTCGAGCCGGCGATTGACGACCGACTCGGCAATCGAATCGATCAGCAGGCCCCGATTGTATTCGAGATTGTCGGTCACCCCGTGCCACGGGCGCAAGTAGGCGTAAGTAATCCCGCGCGCCTGGCCGGGTTCGACCAGCACGCGGGTTTCGCCCAGCGGGTTGGCGGGATGGGCGCCGGCGGGCGGCTTGGGCGCCCCAAAGCTCGGCGTGGGAGTGGCCGGACCGCTCGCCTTCCAGTCGCCGAAATAGCGCTCGACCAGGCCCGCCAACAATTGCGCGTCGGCATCGGCGACCAGCACCACGACCGCGGTGTCGGGCCGGTACCACCGGTCGTGGAATGCCTGCACCGCAGTTGGCTTGGCCGCCTGGAGGGTGGCGAAATCGCCGATCGGAGCGCGCGCGGCGAGCGGCTGGCCGGCAAAGAACAGCTCGCGCTGGGCATCGGACACGCGCTTGTCGGGCCCGCCCCGCTCGCGCCCTTCGGCCATCACAATCGGCAAGTCCGCGGCCAGGTCGGCCGCGCTCAGCGTCGGCTCGCGGATCATCCCCGAGAACAGCTTAAGGCTGTCCTCGATCGCGGCCGGCTGCGCGTTGGGCAGATCGAGCTGGTACACGGTCTCGGTCGGGCTGGTGATGGCGTTGGTATCGGCCCCGAACCGCGCCCCCAGGCGCTCGAAATGCGGGATCGCCTCGCCGAACCCGAGGTATTTCGATTCGCGGAAGGTAAGGTGCTCGATCAGGTGCGCGAAGCCGCGTTCGGATTCGGTTTCGTTCAGCGATCCGGCATCGATCCGCACGCGGATGGAGGCTTGGCCCGGGGGCACGCCGTTGCGGCGCACCGCGTAGCGCACGCCGTTGGGCAGCTCGCCGAACAGCCACAGCTTGTCGATCGGAATATCGGTCCCGCGATAGATCCACGGGTCGTCAGGGCGCGAATACTTGGGTGTCGCGCTAGCGGCCAGCGGGGCCGACGCAGCTTGCGCCAAGGCGGGAACGGACCCGCAAAACAGCGCAGTCAGGGCAAGCGAGCGCAGCACGCGCGAAGTCGAAATCATGGCGCGCACTAGGCCGGCCATGAATGAAGGCCGGGTGAATGTCCACCGGTTAACCGAAGCCGCACAGCTTGCGAGTGAGGCGACCACACCCTACATCGGAGCCATGTTCATCGAGACCGAAACCACGCCCAACCCGGCGACGCTCAAGTTTCTCCCCGGACGCGCAGTGATGCCCAGCGGCACCCGCGATTTCGCCTCGCCCGAGGAAGCGGCGGCCTCGCCGCTGGCCGAGGCGCTGTTCGATACCGGCGAAGTGACCGGCGTGTTCTTCGGGCGCGATTTCGTGTCGGTCACCGCCGCGCCTGGCGCCGACTGGTCGCAGCTCAAATCGCAAGTGGTCTCGGTGCTGCTCGATCACTTCGTCAGCGAAGCGCCGCTGTTCGCGGCCGCCGCGGCCGGCTTCTCAGTGCCCGCCGACGACGACGAGGGGATCGGCGACGACCCCGCCGATGCCGAGATTGTCGAGCAAATCAAGGAACTGATCGAGACCCGGGTCCGCCCGGCGGTCGCCGGCGACGGCGGCGACATCCGCTATCGCGGCTTTCGCGACGGGGTGGTTTACCTGACGATGCAAGGCGCGTGCTCGGGCTGCCCGAGCTCGAGCGCGACGCTCAAGCAGGGCATCGAGGGCCTGCTCAAGCATTACGTACCCGAGGTTCACGAAGTCAGGGCCGCGTAGTGGCCGGCACCCGCTCCGCGCCGCTTGGCGAGCCCGCGCTCGACCAGCTGTTCCGCGAGGCGCGCAGCTACAACGGCTGGCTCGACCGCGAGGTCACCGACGCGCAAATCCACGCGATCTACGGGCTGATGGAGATGGGCCCCACCTCGGCCAACCAGCAGCCCGCGCGGCTGGTGTGGTGCAAGTCGGATGCCGCCAAGGAGCGCCTCGCGGCCCATGCGGGCGAGAAGAACCGGCCGAAGATCCTGACCGCCCCGGTGTGTGTGATCGTCGCCATGGACCTCGATTTCCACGAACAACTGCCGTGGCTGTTCCCGCATGCTGACGCGCGGAGCTGGTTTACCGGCAACGAAGAGCTGAGGCGCGTCAACGCGTTCCGCAATTCCTCGCTCCAGGGCGCTTACCTGATGCTCGCGGCGCGCGCGCTGGGGCTCGATTGTGGGCCGATGTCGGGGTTCGACAACGCCGCGCTCGATGCCGATTTCTTCGCCGACCGGCCGCACGTGAAGTCCAACTTCATCTGTTCCCTCGGTTATGGCGACCCGGCGAGCATTTTCGGGCGCAGTCCGCGCCCCGAATTCGACGTCTTCAACACCCTGCTGTAACCCGCCCCGCGTGCGGACCCTGGTCATCGAAAGCGCCACCGAAGCCTGCTCGGCCGCCTTGTTCGAAGGCGGCGAGCTGATGGCGGGCTTCTGCGAGGTGATTGGCCGCGGCCATGCCGAGCGGCTGGTGCCGCTGATCGCCGAACTGCCCGGCAAGGGGCGCGCCGAACGGATCGCGGTCTCGCGCGGCCCGGGCAGCTTCACTGGCGTGCGCATTGGCCTCGCCACCGCGCGGGCGCTGGCGCTGGCGTGGCAAGCCGAAGTGATCGGCTATCCAACCTTGGCGCTGGTCGCGGCGATGGCCCGCGCGCAGCACCCGGGACCGGTCACCGTGTGCATGACCGGCGGGCACGGCGAATGGTTCGTCCAGAACTTCGACGCCGACGGCTGGCCGGAAGACGTGCACCGGTCGCTCTCGCCCGAAAGGGCCGCGGCGGCCTGTCGGCATGTGGTCATCGCCGGAAGCATGGCGGGCGAGTTGGTTGCGCTTGCGGGACCCGGCAAGATCGCGCTCGACCTCCTTCCCGACGCTCGCCAATTCGGCCTGCTTCGCGAAACGCGGCTGACCACCGACCTGACGCCGATCTATGGCCGCCCGCCCGATGCGCGGCTGCCCTTATGATGGACGACCTCAATCGGATCATGGCGGTGATGGACGCCGCGTTCGATCCCGCGTTCGGCGAAGCGTGGACCCGCGGCCAGGTGGGTGACACGCTGATCGTGCCTGGCACGCAATACTTGCTGGCCGACAATCGCGGCGAGAAGCCCGCCGCGGGTGCGCCGGCGGTGGGGTTCAGCCTGTCGCGCATGGCGGCCGACGAAGAGGAGCTGCTGCTACTGGCGGTGGAGCCGGGCTTGCGCGGACACGGCATCGGCAGCCGGCTGCTCGAGCGAGTAATCGACGCCGCGCGGCGGCGCGGGGTCGGGCGAATGTTCCTCGAAATGCGCGACGGCAACCTGGCCGAATCGCTGTACCGGCGGCATGGATTTGCGCCGGCCGGGCGCCGGCGACACTATTACCGCCGCGGTTCGGACGGCCCGTATGACGCAATTACCTTTTCGAGGACTCTATAACCGCGCGCCGATCGATGGTTCTTGAGCCGTTCGTGCCGCCGCTACTTAATGACCTCTTGTAAAGCCCGCACCGCGGGCGCAAGGCCACGACCAGTGCATATTCGATATTGAAACGCTCGCTCAAGCGACTGCAAGCTTCAAGGACATCCAATGGCAACGATAGAAGATGACATGAACGAAACGCTGATCACACTGACTTCCGACATCGTCGCGGCGCATGTCAGCAATAACGACGTCTCGGCCGAGGAGGTGGCGGCTCTAATCCAGAGCGTTTACGGCGCGCTCGCCGGCCTCGGCACCACACCGGCCGTCGAGCCCAAGCCGGAACCCGCGGTGTCGATCCGCGCCTCGGTCAAGAACGATCATCTGGTGTGCCTCGAAGACGGCAAGAAGATGAAGATGCTCAAGCGTCACCTGATGACCGACCACGGCATGACGCCGGTTGAATACCGCGCCCGCTGGGGTCTGTCGGCCGACTATCCGATGGTCGCCCCCGACTATGCCGCGACTCGTCGCGACCTTGCCAAGAAGATCGGGCTTGGGCGCAAGCCCGGGGTCAAGCTTGGCCGCCCGCCCAAGACCGCCGCTGCCGCCCCGGCCAAGCCCGCCAAGGCCGCTCCCGGCAAGCCCGGGCGTAAGCCGCGCGCCACCAAGGCCGAAGCACCCGCCACCTGAAGCGGCCGCACCCGCGGCTCCAGCG
>JBDSDC010000111.1:0-9257 GCA_039920725.1 Croceibacterium sp.
CTCCCGTCGGGCAACATCTTCGGGACCAGGAACAGCGAGATCCCGCGCGAGCCCGCGGGCGCGCCCGGCACTTTCGCCAGCACCAGGTGGACGATGTTGCCGGTCAGGTCTTGCTCGCCGCCCGAGCAGAAGATTTTCTCGCCGGTGATCGCGTAAGCCCCGTCGCCGCGCGGTTCGGCCTTGGTCCGGATCAAGCCCAGGTCGGTGCCCGCGTGGGCCTCGGTCAGCGCCATCGTCCCCAGCCATTCGCCCGAGACCAGCTTGGGCAGATAGGCCGCCTTGAGTTCCTCGCTGCCCGTGTCGGCTAGCGCCGCGACCGCGCCGTGAGTCAGGCCCGGGTACATGTTGAACGCATGGCAGGCCGAATTGAGGAACTCTTCGACCACCGTCGCCAGTACGTGCGGGAGCCCTTGCCCGCCGTGCGCCTCGGGCAGCGCCAGCGTTCCCCAGCCCGCGGCGATGTACTGCGAATAAGCCTCGCGGTAGCCTGGCGGCGTGGCGACGCTGCCGTCGGCATTGCGGGTGCAGCCGGCGTGGTCGCCGGGCTGGTTGAGCGGCGCGATGACATCGGCGGCGAACCTGCCGGCCTCCTCGAGGATTGCCTCGGTCAGGTCCGCGTCGAGCTCCGGCAGGCGGGTCTCGATGTCGAGCGCGCGCAGGACGAAGCGCACATCGGTGAGCGGCGGGGTGTAGTGGAGCATTGCGCGCGACTAGCCTTGCTCAGCGCTCAACGCGAGTCAGGACATTGCCGTCGAGCGCGCGATAGAAGCAGCTCCGCGCGCCGGTATGGCAGGCCGGGCCGTTGGGGCGTACCTTGAGCACCAGCGCATCCTGATCGCAGTCGACCAGGATGCGTTCGACTTGCAGCGTGTGACCGGACGTCTCGCCTTTGCGCCAAAGCCGCCCGCGGCTGCGCGAATGGAAGTGCGCGAGGCCCGTCACGCGCGTTTGCTCGAGCGCCTGGCGGTCCATGAACGCGACCATCAGCACTTCGCCGCTCGATGCATCCTGTGCCACCGCGGTCACCAGCCCGGCGGCATCGAACTTCGGAAGGAACTGCGTACCCTGCTCGCTATCCATTGGGTGTCCATTCCTTTCCTGCCGGCCGGTTGTAGGCGAATTTTGTTGCACGATAACCACATAGGACGGGCAAAATCCATGCTGCGCCGCGAAGGACCTTTGTCGCGGCGGCATTCGATGGGATGAATTGCCCGCGGCTTTGACGGGCCGTCACCGACCGGTAGCGCCGGACAGCGCCAAGGAAGGGGGGTCTCGGCGACAGTCCGACAGGACGGGCCAGACATGAGGGATTGAGCTGCCGCGTCTCTGGGGGGATGATGCGAGGCTCAGCGATTTTCGTCACGCGAACGCCCGGGGTAATTCCCGGGCGTTTTGCTTGCCGGGCGACCGGTTACAGCGCTACATCGAGCACCCGGGCGACACAGGCGATGCGCACCTGCGCGGCGCCCGCTCGTTTGAGCGCGCGGACGCAGGCGTCGCTGGTCGCGCCGCTGGTCAGGACATCGTCGACCAGGATGACGTTCACGCCGTGCAGGCGCTGCCGATGCCGCTGGTTGACGGCAATCGCGCCCGAGAGTGCCCGCGCGCGCGCCGTGCGGCCGAGCCCGCCCAGCGGCGGCGTGCGCTTGCGCCGGACCAGGGCATCGACCAGCAGCGCCTGACCCTTGAGCCGCGCAATCTCGCGCGCCAGCAATGCCGATTGATTGAACCCGCGGCTCCACAACCGCCAGCGATGGAGCGGCACCGGCACCACCAGCCACTCGCCGTCGAGCTCGGGCAGGCGGGCCGCCGCGAGGCGCGCGAGCATCGGGGCCAGCGCGATCCGGCGGCCGTGCTTGAACGCCAGCACCAGCTTGCGCGAGGTGTCGGTATAAAGCGTGCCCGCTGCGATCCCATCATGCACCGGGCGGTCGGCCAGGCACGGTGCGCAGATCGCGCCCTCGCCCGTCTCGGCGTGGAGCGGCCGCTGGCATAGCGCGCAGGCCGGTTCACCGGGGATCGCCAGCCCCGCCCAGCACTCGGCGCACAGACCGTTTTGCGCCGCCAGCCCCTCGCCGCACGATGGACAGCGCGGCGGATAGACCAGATCGACCAGCGGAGCGAGGGCCTCGGCAATGCGCATCGCCGCGACAGTGGCGCGCGGGCTTGCGAAGGGCAACCCGGCACGGCAGGGCCCGCGCATGGCCAGCCAGCCCCCGACAATCTTCTCGCGCGCCCGGCGCAACGCCGTGTGGCGGCGCGCGCGCGGGTTGCAAGCGCAGCCCGGTGCGCCCCGCTTCGTGCTGGGAGACATGGTCGAGGACGTGCTCGAACGGCTCGCTTTCGTGCGCCACGATCCGGCCCGCGCGCTGGTCATCGGCGACTGGACCGGCGCGCTCGCGGCGGACTTGCGGCGGCGCGGATGCGAGGTGACCGACGCCGGCGATTCGTTCGACGAGGAGCAGCCCTATCCTTCCGGCCCGTGGAACCTTATCGCCAGCCTCGGTACGCTCGACACGGTCAATGACTTGCCCGGCGCGCTGATCCACATCCGCCGCGCGCTGGCCCCCGGCGGGCTGGCGATCGCCAGCTTCCTCGGCTCGGGGAGCTTGCCGGTGCTGCGCGGCATTCTGCTCGCGGCGGATGCCGACCGGCCCGCGGCCCGGCTCCATCCCCTGGTCGATGTGCGAGGCGGCGGCCAAATACTCCAGCGCGCCGGGTGGGCCGACCCGGTGGTCGACAGCCGCACGCTGCCCGTTGCCTATCGCTCGCTCGGCCGATTGGTCGCGGACCTCAGAGCGCAAGGTCTCGGCAGCGTGCTGGCCAACACCGCGCCGCCGCTGGGCAAGGCGGCGCTGGCACGCGCGCGGATGAAATTTGCGGAGGCGGCCGATGGCGATGGCCGGGTGGTCGAACGCTTCGAAATCCTCACCTTGAGCGGGCGGCGACGTTAGCGGGCGGGCCTAAGCCTTCCGCAACGCCGCTTGCGCCGCCGCGAGGCGCGCGATCGGCACGCGGTATGGCGAGGCGCTGACGTAATCGAGGCCCAAGCTCTCGCAAAAGGCAATGCTCGCCGGATCGCCGCCATGCTCGCCGCAGATGCCGAGCTTGAGGCCCGGACTGGTCGCGCGGCCGCGTTCGACCGCGAGCGAAACCAGTTGCCCGACGCCTTCGATATCGAGCGTGACGAACGGGTCGCGGGCGTAAATACCTTTGTCGACATATTCGATCAGGAACCGGCTCGCATCGTCCCTCGACACGCCCAGAGTAGTCTGCGTCAAGTCGTTGGTCCCGAACGAGAAGAATCTCGCTTCTTCGGCGATTTCCCCGGCCATCAGCGCCGCGCGGGGCAGCTCGATCATGGTCCCAACCAGGTATTCCAGCGTGCGGCCCTGCTCGGCGAAGACTTGCGCTGCGGTGCGGTCGACTAGCTCGCGCAGGATCGCCAGTTCCTTCCGGGTCCCGACCAGCGGGATCATCACTTCGGGCACGACCGCCTCTCCGCCCTGCGCGGTCACGTCGCACGCCGCTTCGAAGATCGCGCGCGCCTGCATCTCGTAGATTTCGGGGAACGAGATCCCCAGCCGGCATCCGCGATGGCCGAGCATGGGATTGAACTCGTGCAGTTCTTCCGCCCGGCGCTTGAGCTTGTCGATGCCGGTGCCGGTCGCCGCCGCCAGCTCGGCGAATTCCGCGTCGGCCTGGGGCAGGAACTCGTGCAGCGGTGGGTCGAGCAGGCGGATGGTGCACGGCAGGCCGGCCATGGTGCGGAAGATTTCAGCGAAGTCCCCGCGCTGTTCGGGCAGCAGCTGGTCGAGCGCGGTGCGCCGTCCGGCCTCGCTGTCGGCGAGGATCATCTGCCGGACCAGGCTGATGCGCGCGGCATCGAAGAACATGTGCTCGGTGCGGCACAGGCCGATCCCCTCGGCCCCGAATTGGCGCGCGCGGCGGCAATCGGCGGGGGTTTCGGCATTGGTGCGCACGCCCATCCGCCGGTGGCGGTCGGCCCACTCCATCAACACCCCGAAATCGCCCGCCAGCTCGGGTTCGATGGTGGCGACTTCGCCGGCCATGATCTCGCCCGTCGCGCCGTCGATCGTCAGCAAGTCGCCTTCGGCCAGTGCGCGCGCGCCGATCCGCAGGAGCCGGGCGGGCAAGTCGATCGACAGCGCCGCCGCGCCCGAGACGCATGGGCGGCCCATGCCGCGCGCGACCACCGCCGCGTGCGACGTCATGCCGCCGCGCGCGGTCAGCACGCCCTGCGCCGCGTGCATCCCGTGGATGTCTTCGGGGCTGGTCTCGATTCGCACCAGGATGACCTTCTCGCCCCGCGCGCGCCACGCCTCGGCGGTGTCGGCATCGAGCACGATCTTGCCGCTGGCCGCGCCCGGGCTGGCCGGGAGACCCTTGGCGAGCACCTCGCGCGCGGCCGTGGGATCGAGCGCCGGGTGGAGCAACTGGTCGAGCGCCATCGGATCGACCCGCAGCACCGCGGTTTTCTCGTCGATCAGCCCCTCGCCCGCCATATCGACCGCCATCTTGAGCGCGGCCTTGGCGGTGCGCTTCCCGCTGCGGGTCTGGAGCATCCACAGCTTGCCGCGCTCGACGGTGAATTCGATGTCCTGCATGTCGCGGTAGTGCCGCTCGAGCAGATCGAACACCCGCGCCAGCTCGGCGTAAGCATCGGGCATCGCGGCTTCCATGCTCGACGCCTTGGCCCCGGCCCGCTCGCGGGCGGCTTCGGTCAGGTATTGCGGGGTGCGGATGCCGGCGACGACGTCCTCGCCTTGCGCATTGACCAGCCACTCGCCGTAATAGGCGTTCTCGCCGGTCGAAGGGTCACGGGTGAAGGCTACCCCGGTGGCGCTGGTATCGCCCATGTTGCCGAACACCATCGCCTGGACGTTGACCGCGGTGCCCCAGTCGCCGGGAATGTCGTTGAGCCGGCGGTAGACCTTGGCGCGGTCCGAATCCCAGCTGTCGAACACCGCGGCGATCGCGCCCCACAACTGCTCGGCCGGGTCCTGCGGGAACGGCGTGCCCTGCTCTTCGGCGACGAGACGCTTGTATTCGCCCACCAGCGCGCGCCAATCCTCCGCGCGCATTTCCGTATCAGCGTAGTAGCCGTTGCTTTCCTTGGCGATTTCAAGTGCTTCTTCGAACAACCCGTGATCGAGCCCCAGCACCACGTCGGCGTACATCTGGACGAACCGGCGATAGCTATCCCACGCGAACCGCGCATCGCCGCTGACCGCCGCGAGCCCTTCAACCGTGGCGTCGTTGAGCCCGAGGTTGAGCACGGTGTCCATCATCCCCGGCATCGACACCCGCGCGCCCGAGCGGACCGAGACCAGCAGCGGATCGGCCGGATCGCCGAACCGCTTGCCGACGCTGCGCTCGATATGGGCAAGCGCCTTTGTCACGCGCGCGCGCAGATCGTCCGAGAAATCCGCGCCATGTTCCAGATAGCGGACGCATTCGTCGGTGGTGATGGTGAACCCGGGCGGGACCGGCAGCCCGAGTTCGGCCATCTCGGCCAGATTAGCGCCCTTGCCGCCGGTGACGGTCTTGTCCTTCGCGCGCGGCTCGTCGTGCGTCACCCCGCCGCCGAAAGTGTAGACAGTGCGGGTCATGCTATCCCTCGATCCGCGAGAAGTCTGCCACCTGGTGCACGGCCGCGCGGAAGCGGGCCAGGAGGTCGAGCCGGGCGGCACGCTTGGCGGGATCCGCGTCGTTCACAGTCACTTCCTCAAAGAACCGGTCGATAGGTGCACGCAACGAGGCAAGCGCGGTCATCGCGGCGGCGAAGTCCTCGGCTTCAACCGCAGCAACGGCGCGCTGCTCGGCGGCACCCAGCGCGGCGATCAGCGCCTGTTCGGCGGGCTCGCGGGTGTAGCCTTCGCCCTTGAGGCGGAGGGGGGCCATGATGCCCTCCTTCTTGAGGATATTGGCCGCGCGCTTGTAACCGGCGAGAAGGTTGGCGCCGTCCTCGGTGCCGATGAACGCCTGGAGCGCCTGCACGCGGCGCATGATTACCCAGTTGTCGCTGCTTTGCCCGAGCGCGCCGACCGCGTCGAACAGGTCATGGCGAATGCCGGCTTCGCGCTGCTGGACCTTGAGCCGCTCCCACAGGAATCCGGCGATCTCGCGCCCCGCCTCGACAGAGCCGCCCGGGTGTGCCGCGGCGGTTATCAAGTCGAACATTTCGACCCGGATGCCGTTCTCGAGGATTAGGCGCAGGACTCCGAGCGCCGCCCGGCGCAGCGCGAATGGGTCCTTCGAGCCAGTCGGCTTCTCGTCGATCTGGAAGAAGCCAACCAAGGTATCGAGCTTGTCCGCCAAGCTGACCGCCACCGTCACCGGCGCGGTCGGAACCAGGTCGCCCTGCCCGACTGGCTTGTAGTGATCGCGGATGGCGTCGGCGACTTCGGCGGGGAGGCCTTCGGCGCGGGCGTAATAGCCGCCCATAACGCCTTGAAGTTCGGGAAATTCGCCGACCATTTCGGTGACCAGGTCGGCCTTGCACAGCCGCGCGGCTTGTTCGGCGAGATCGGCGAGGCGAGCGCGGTCCTCCCCATCGACTGGCGATGGGGAGGTGGCAGGCGCGCCAGCGGCTGACGGAGGGGCCCCTCCACCCCTCGGCTGCGCCGAGCGGTCCCCCTCCCCATCGCGAGACGATGGGGAGGGTTTGACGATGCCCTCCTCCACCAGCCACCGCGCCAGCTTGGCGACCCGCTCGACTTTGTCGGCGACGGTGCCCAGCTTGTCGTGGAAGGTGATCCGCGCGAGCTTCTTGGCATGCTCGGCGAGCGGCACCTTGCGGTCCTGGTCCCAAAAGAAGCGCGCGTCGCTGAGCCGAGCGGCGAGGACTTTGCGGTTGCCGTCGATGACGCCCGCGCCGCCGTCGCTCGCCTCGATGTTGGCAGTGCACACGAACGCGTTGGCCAGCTTTCCGCCTTGCTGGCAGACAAAATATTTCTGATTACTGCGTGCAGTTAGCTGGATAACCTCAGGCGGCACATCAAGGAACGCCGGGTCGAAGCGGCCGAGCAACGGGACCGGCCATTCGGTCAGACCGGCGTTCTCGATCACCAGCCCCTCGTCCGCCACCAGCGTCAGCCCGGCGTCCGAAGCGGCCCTGGTTGCGCCGATGCGGATCAGGTCCTGGCGTTCCTCGTGGTCGACGATCACGTGGCACGCGCGCAGCTTCTCCTGATAGTCGCCCGCCCCGCCGATGGTGATCGGGCCCGGATGGTGGAAGCGGTGGCCGAGCGTCATGTAGCCGCTTGCGACATCGCCCACCGAGCATCCGACAAGCTCCTCGCCGAAAATCGCCACAATCCCCGACAGCGGCCGCACCCAGCGCACACTGTCAGTCGTCAGCGAAGCCGCGCCCCAGCGCATCGATTTGGGCCACGGGAATACCCGCACGATCGCGGCCACGGCCCAGCTGAGCACGTCGCGCGTCGCCCGGCCCGGCCGCTCGACGACCGCATAATACACCCCGCCGCGTTCTTCGAGCCGCTCCTGGGTCAGCCCGGTCTTGCGCAGGAACCCTTCGAGCGCCTGCGGCGGCGCGCCAACCCTTGGGCCCTTCAGCTCCTCGCGCAGCGCCTCGGTCGCTTGCGGCAGCCCCCGCGCGATCAGCGCCAGCCGCCGCGGGGTCGACCACACCGTGATTTCGCCGTGGCTGACGCCCGCGGCCTTCATGTGCTCGTCGAACAGCCGCGCGAGGTCCGCCCGCGCCCCGGCCTGCATCCGCGCCGGAATCTCCTCGCACCGCAGCTCGAGCAGGAAGTCGGTCACGCGCTCCACCCGGGAAAGTCCCGCGCCCAGCGGTCCGCTTCCTTGGCCATGTGCGCCTCGCAAGAGCCGCGGGCGAGGTCGCGGACGCGGCTCATGTAGCTGGCGCGTTCCTGGACGCTGATCACGCCGCGCGCCTGGAGCAGGTTGAACACGTGGCTGGCCTCGATCGCCTGCTCGTAAGCGGCGATCGGCACGCCGTGGGCGAGCGCGTTGCGGCACTCGGCCTCGGCCTTGGCGAACAAATCGAACAGCGCGTTGGTGTCGGCGACCTCGAAGTTCCACTTCGACATCTGCCGCTCGTTTTCGAGGAACACCTCCCCGTAGGTCGTGCTCTTTCGGCCGCCTACCGCTCCGCTACTTGAGGCGGGGGGCCCGTTAAAGTCGAGGTCGAACACGCTGTCCTTGCCCTGCAGGTACATCGCCAGCCGCTCGAGCCCGTAAGTCAGCTCGCCCGCGACCGGCTTGCAGTCGAACCCGCCCATCTGCTGGAAATAGGTGAACTGGGTCACTTCCATCCCGTCGCACCACACTTCCCAGCCCAGCCCCCAGGCGCCCAGCGTGGGGCTTTCCCAGTCGTCCTCGACGAAACGGATGTCGTGGAGCAGCGGATCGATGCCGATCACTTCGAGGCTCTTGAGGTACAAGTCCTGCAAGTCCGGCGGGCTTGGCTTGAGGATTACCTGGTACTGGTAATAGTGCTGCAGCCGGTTGGGGTTTTCGCCATAGCGGCCGTCGGTCGGGCGGCGGCAGGGCTGGACGAAAGCGGCGTTCCACGGCTCCGGCCCGAGCGCGCGCAAGGTGGTCGCGGGGTGGAATGTGCCCGCGCCCATGCGCATGTCATAAGGCTGGAGGATCAGGCAGCCGGCCGCGCTCCAATAGTCGTGGAGCGTCAGGATCATGTCCTGGAAGCTGCGGGCTGGGTCGCGAAGGGAAACGTCCGTGGCCATCGCGGGCCGCATGGCCGATGGCCGAAAAACCGTCAATGGCCCCGCTGGCGCGAGCCCGCTCGAGCCCCTACATGCGCGCTCGATGACCGATCGCCTCGCTCCGGGCCGCCTGCGGCGCCTGCTAGCCGCCGCCGCTGCGGTTTCGCTGACGCTGGGCGGCTGCGCCCAGCTCGCTTCCGAGCGGGTGACGTCGGCCGCCGAAGTTCCTCCGGCCGGCGCGGTAGCGGGCCCGGCGCTGTGGAAGGTGTCCGATGCGGACACCACGATCTACCTGTTCGGCACCGTCCACGCGCTGCCCAAGGAGCAGAAGTGGTACGATGCGCGCATCGCCCGCGCGTTCGCATCGGCAGACGAGATGGTCACCGAGATCGATGTCGCCAGCGCCACCGGCTCGGCCCAGGCGCTCGCTGCCAAGGGCATGCTGCCCGCGGGGCAGATGCTGCGCCCGCTGATGGCCCCCGCCGACCGCCAGCAATACGAGGCCGCGCTGGTCTCGCTCGGCCT
>JBDSDC010000112.1:0-7439 GCA_039920725.1 Croceibacterium sp.
GGCCAGGCGCCGCCACGGCGCGGGCTGGACGTACGGCGCGGGACGGCCTGCGCCGCCCCCGCCGCTCGCCGGGATTACCGCGACCGGCGGCGAGCCGGGGGGCAGCATCGTTTGCGGGTAGCCGCCCGGCGTCGGGCCGCGCGGATCCTTGAGCGCGACCTGGCGGAATGCGGTACCGCCGCGCTTGCCCGTGATTTCCAACTTGCCATCCCTGAGCCGGGCGCTGGCACGGTCCTCATTCGCCAGCGATCCATCCAGGTTCAGGTGCCGGACCGTGAACGATAGCCCCTTCGCTTCATCGAACGTCCCCACGATCCGCGCCAGCGTGGTGCCATCGGCGCAGCGGGTGCAATAGATGCCACTGACCTGATTGCCCCGGATGACGAATTCGTAGATCCCGCCGCCCGTGGTTTCCGCGCGCCACCCGCCGCGATAATAGTCCGCGCTCTCGGCCAGCGCGGGCATGGCGGCAACAAGCGCCGCCGCCGCCAGCGCCAGCCGCGTGATCCCGTGCCCGGTCACAGCCGCTGCGAGTTCGGATCGATCGGCTTGTCGGTCTTGAGCATCGGGTTCCAATGTTCGGCGATCTTGCCTAGGTCCGCTCGCCGCTCGCCCAGAGGAAGACGTTGTCGTAGCGCACGCTGCCGTCGGGGCGCGTGTGGTCCGCGTCGGCCTTGGTGTATGCGGCGTGCACGGGGCCTTCGCCGCTATGGGCAATCGCCGCCTGGTTGACGCCGGCGCTGGCGTTGCCGAGCCAGGAAATCTCCGCGCTGGGGAAGATGAACGGGCAGTCGACCTGACCCTCTTCCTTCGGCCGTAGGCCGGACGCTTGCAGAACCGCTGCCAGAGCGCCCGGTTCGGACAACGCCCCGGGGTGCGGGGGCGGCGCGCCGGGCGGTGGCGGCGGCATCAGCGGCCCGAGATTCGGCATGATCGCGGTCAGGAACTCGCACTTTTCCGGCGGGCCCCAGGCGGTCAGCACCACCAACCCGCCGGGCCGCACCACGCGGGCGATCTCGCGCATCGCTGTGGCCATGTCCGCCGCATAAAAGATGCTGTTGACACCGATCACCGCGTCGAAGCTGGCGTCGTCGAAGGGCAGCGATTCAAGGTCGCCGACGCGCACGTCGGCCCCGGGCAAGCGCCGCCGGGCCACTTCCACCATGCCGGGCGCCGCGTCGATCGCCGTAACCTCGGCGCCGCGCAGTCGTCCCAGCAAAGCCAGCAAGCCGGCGCCGCAGCCGGCGTCGAGCAGCCGCGTGCCCTTGGTAACCCGCGCCGCATCGAGTGCCGCGGCGAACAACGGCAGCCCGACCTGCTCGGCATAGGCCGCCCAATCCTCGGCGCGGGCCCCCCAGAGTGGCCCCTGAATCTCTGCGCTGCCCATAATGCCCCCTCCGCGATATTATCGCTGGCCCTATATCCTTTTGTCGTTCGGGTCGATCGGCCTGTCGGTCTTGAGCATCGGGTCCCAGTGCTCGGCGATCTTGCCGCCCGCGATGCGGTAGAGGTCGAACCAGGTCGAATAATAGGTTTGCCCGGCGGCATCCTTTTCGGTGCGCACGAAGCTGGTGGTGACAAAATCGCCCTCGGCCATCAGGTTGATCAGCGGCAGTTCCAGCTTATCCTCGATCGGCCGCTGGGGCCGTGTCTTGCGGACATAGTCCTGCAAGCCGGCCAGCCCTTGCCCCGCCATCGGGTTGTGCTGGATGTAGTCGGCAGTGATGAATTCGCCCGCGCGGTCGGCCAGGCCGGCCTGCAGCACGATGCGGTACATATCATAGACCAGCCGCTTGTTAGCCGCGAGGCGCGGGTCGGGGCTGGCGAGCAAAGCGGCATGATCGGCGGCGACGGCAGGCGGTTTCATCGGCGGCTCCTGAGCGGCAACGGGCGCGGCGAGCAGCGCGGCAAGGAAGATAAGGACTTTACGCACGGTTTCACTGTGCCAAAGCCGTTGTCGCGCGGCAAGCTTCGGCGTAGGGCGCCCGCAACGGACAAAATCAATCTCGGCGAGGGAACATTAGAGTGCGCAACCTGAAATGGCTTGCGGTGTTGCCGCCGCTGGCGCTCGCCGCCCCCGCGCTCGCTCAGCAAGCACCGGCTGAGACGGTCATCGTGGTCACCGGGCGCGGGCTCGACGAGACACCCGCGACCCCGGCTTACGACGTCACGCGGATCGACCGCGCGCAGATCGTCGCCAGTTCGTCAGGCCGGATCGAGGACGTGCTGGGCGGAATCGCGGGGTTCCAGCAGTTCCGCCGTTCGGACAGCCGCTCGTCCAACCCCAGCGCACAAGGTGTGACGCTGCGCGCGCTCGGCGGCAACGCCACCAGCCGGGCGCAAGTGCTGCTCGACGCGGTGCCGCTGGCGGACCCGTTCTTCGGCTATATCCCGCTGTCGGCGGTTGCGCCCGAGCGGCTCGAGAGTATCCGCGTTACCCGCGGCGGCGGATCGGGGCCGTTTGGCGCGGGCGCGCTCGCCGGCACGATCGAGTTCGAGAGCGGCGATGCGCGCACGCTCGGGCTGTTCAGCGGCCAAGCTTCGATCGACAATCGCGGCGAGACCGAGCTGTCGGCGAGCGCCGCGCCCACGGTCGGCGACGGGTTCGCGGTCGTCAGTGGCCGGTGGGACAAGGGCGAGGGGTTCTTCACCACGCCGGTCAGCCAGCGCGTGCCCGCGACCGTGCCCGCCAGCTTCGATGCGTGGTCGGGCAGCGCCCGCCTGGTCGAACCGCTCGGCCACGCGATGGAGTTGCAACTGCGCGCGCTCGCTTACGAGGATAACCGCGTGCTGCGCTTTGCCGGTGCCAACACCGGCAGCAAGGGGCAGGACGTCTCGGCGCGGATCGTCGGGCGCGGCGATTGGCAGTTCGATGCGCTGATCTATGCCCAGTGGCGCAACTTCAACAACGTCGTGATCTCCTCGAGCACCTTCAATCGCTCGCTCGACCAGAAGGACACGCCGGCCGAAGGGCTCGGCGGCAAGCTCGAGGTTCGCCCGCCGGTGGGTGATAACAACACGCTGCGGCTCGGCGTCGATGCGCGCCGATTCAAGGGCAATCTGGCGGAAGACGCCTACAACGCTACCACCAAGGCGCTGACCGCGCGCCGTTTTGCCGGCGGGATCAATTCGGACCTGGGCCTGTTTGCCGAGGACGACTGGCGGCTCGGCCCGGTGGTGCTGACTGGCGGGATTCGCGCCGACCAGTGGCACATCGGCAGCGGCTACTTCCGCTCGGTCAATCCGGCCGGCAAGACCACGATCGACAACCTCTATGCCGAGCGCTCGGGGTGGGACGTGTCCTATCGCGGCGGTGCGGTGTGGGAAGCGCTGCCCGGGCTCAAACTGCGCGCCGCCGCCTACAGCGGTCTGCGCCTGCCGACCTTGAACGAGCTGTACCGCCCGTTCGTGGTCTTTCCGGTCACCACCAACGCCAATTCCGCGCTCCGCAACGAGACGCTCCACGGCTACGAGGCGGGGATCGATTGGCAGCCGGTGGGCGGCGTGAAGCTGTCGGCGACCGCGTTCGACAACACCGTCGACGACGCGATCACCAACGTCACCATCGCCACCAACTTGCGCGAGCGGCGCAACATCGATGCGATCAAGGCGCGCGGAGTCGAACTCTCGGGCGACGTGACTTTCGGCCAGTTCAGCCTCGACGGATCGCTCGCTTACACCGACGCGAAACAGCGCGGGACCGGCGCTGCCGCGGCGCTAAACGGACTCATCCCCTCGCAGACCCCGCGCTGGGCGGCCAGCGCTACCGCCGCATGGCGCCCGCGCGAACGCATGCTGCTGTCGGCCACTGTGCGCCATGTCGGCGACCAGTACGAAGACGACCAGCAGACCGACGTCCTGCCCGCTGCGACGGTGGTCAATCTGTTTGCGCAAGTGCCGCTGGTCGGCAAGCTGACCGCGGTCGGGCGGATCGAGAACCTGTTCGACGAGACGGTCGTAACGCGCAATCAGGCGGGCTCGATGGACCTCGGGATCCCGTTCACCAGCTGGATCGGCGTGCGCTATGGGTTCTAGCGCGGCACGGCCGGTGACTTGCCACCCTTGACGCGCTAGCCCAGGGGCGAAAGAGGAGAGCCGGGATGGCGTCTGCAACGATCGAGCCGGTCGGCGTAATCGAAGTGCGCAACCCGCGCACCGGCCGGGCCGATCACCGGATCACGATCACCTCGGCGGAGGACGTCGCGGCCAAAGCGGCGAAGCTGCGCGCGGCGCAGCGCGGGTGGGCGGCGCTGCCGGTCGAAGCGCGCAGCGCGGTCATGGCCCGCTGGCTCGGCCAGGTTAAGGCGCGCGCTGCCGACATCGGCGAGGCCGATGCGGCCGATACCGGGGGCTGCCACACCAGTTACGTCCAGGGGTTCATCACGCTCGCCAATATCGGCGCCTGGCTTGAGGACGCGCCCAGGGTCCTCGCCGCCTATCAGCCCAAGTTGGCCAGCGCGGTGATGCCGACGGTCGAGATCGAAACGCAGCTGGTGCCGTACGCGCTGGTCGGCGTGATCAGCCCGTGGAACGCGCCGCTGATGCTGGCGCTGCTCGACGCCGTGCCCGCCTTGTTCGCGGGCTCGGCGGTGCTGCTCAAGCCCAGCGAAGTGACCCCGCGCGTGATCGAGGTCTTGTTCGAGACCGTGCGCGCGGTGCCCGAGCTGGCGGCGGTGTTCGATTACGTCTCCGGACCGGGCGAGGTCGGTCAGGCGGTAATCGGACAGGCGGACCTCATCTGCTTTACCGGCAGCGTGCCGACCGGGCGCAAGGTCGCGGTCGCTTGTGCCGAGCGGCTGATCCCATGCTTCCTCGAACTGGGCGGCAAGGATCCGGCGATCGTCACCGAAACCGCCGATCTCGACCGCGCGGCCACCGCAGTGCTGCGCGGCGCGGTCTATGCCACCGGGCAGGTGTGCTACTCGGTCGAGCGGGTCTATGTGCACCAGAGCGTGCACGATGCCTTCGTCGCCAAGCTGGTAGAGAAAGCGCAAGCGGTGCGGCTTAACTCCGGCAATCCGCGCGCCGGGCACATCGGCCCGTTCACGTTTGCCCCGCAGGCTGCGATCGTCACTCGCCATCTCGCCGATGCGCGCGCCCAAGGCGCGACCATCCACACCGGCGGCGAAGTCGAGACGATCGGCGGCGGGCTCTACTTGCGCCCCACGGTGCTGACCGGCGTCACGCACGACATGGCGATCATGCGCGACGAGACGTTTGGGCCGTGCGTGCCGGTGATGGCCTACAACGACATCGACGAGGCGGTGCGGCTGGCCAACGATACCCAGTTCGGGCTCACCGCCTCGGTGCTGGCGGGCAGCCAGGAGGAGGCGCTGGCGATCGCGCGCCGAGTCAACGCCGGGGCGGTGTTCGTCCAGGATACGTTCCTGACTTACGGCAAGATGCGCACCATCGGCACGCACAGCTTCGGCTGCTCGGGCCTTGGCGGCTCGCGCACCGGGCCCGAAGCGATCCTCCGCTTCGTCCGCCGCAAGGCGCTGATGGTCCAGCTCGGGCCGGTCGCCGACATCCAGGACGATCATCACCTTGGGCAACCCGGCGCGTGAAGATCACCGCGGCGGTCAGCCGGGGCGGCGAGGCGGCCCCGCGGATCGAGGAACTCGAGCTGGAAGAACCGCGTACCGGCGAAATGCGCATCCGCCTGGTCGCGACCGGGATCTGCCACACCGACCTCCACGAACACCCCGGCCGTCATTCGCCGCACCCGATCGTGCTCGGCCACGAAGGCGCGGGCGTGGTCGAGGCGCTGGGCGAGGGGGTGCGCGGGTTCGGCGTGGGCGATCACGTGATCCTCAGCGGCAGCAGCTGCGGCCAGTGCCCCAGCTGCCAGGCGGGCCGCCCGACTTATTGCGACCTTGCGATGCCGCTGTGCTTTGGCGGGCAGCGGCTCGACGGCTCGACCGCGCTGTCGGGCGCCAAAGACGGTGGGAGTGGGGCGGTTCACTCGCATTTCTTCGGCCAGTCGAGCTTTGCCAGCCACGCCGTGGTGCCCGAGCGGACCGCGGTCAAAATGCCCAAGGACTTGCCGCTCGAAAAACTGGGCCCGCTCGGGTGCGGGGTGGTGACCGGCGCGGGCGGGGTAATCGAGGCGCTCAAGGTCGGGTTCGGCGACACGCTGGCGATATTCGGCACCGGCGGGGTCGGGCTCTCCGCAGTGATGGCCGCCAAGCTCGTCGGGGCGAGCCGTATCGTCGCGGTCGACCTGGTGCCCGAACGGCTTGAGCTGGCGCGCGAGCTGGGCGCGACCGACTGCTTCCTCGGCAGCGAGGACGGGCTCGCGGCCAAGCTGCGCGGCGTGACCGGGCGCGGGCTGGGCTTCAGCTTCAACACCACCACCGTACCACAGGTCCACTCGCTGGCGCTCGAATGCCTGGCGATGAACGGAACCGCCGGGTTCGTCGCCGCGCCGCGCGGGGAGTGGGCGCCGCCGATGTTCGCGATGCTCGCGGGCGGGCGGCAGCTGCGCGGCATTCTCGGCGGCGACGCGCACCCCCGCGTGTTCATCCCCAGGCTGGTCGAATACTGGCGCCAGGGCCGCTTCCCGTTCGACAAGCTGCTGTCGTTCTACCCCTTCGCCGAGATCGAGCGCGCCTTTGCCGACGCGCATTCGGGCGCGGCGATCAAGCCGGTGCTGCTGATGGAAGGAACCACATGACCCCCGGACTTCGCGCGAAACTCGCCGCCTTCGGCTGCGACCTTACGCCTGCGCTGCTGGGCGGCACCAACCAGTTGTTCGCGGGGCTGAACCGGGGCATCGACCCGGCAACGCAAGTGACCCGCGACCTCAGCTACGGCCCCGACGAACGCCACAAGCTCGACCTGTTCGCCCGCGCTGGACTGGCGGGCGCACCGATCCTCGTGTTCGTCCACGGCGGCGGGTTCGTGATGGGCGACAAGCACACCGAAGGCAGCCCGTTTTACTCCAACGTCGGCGATTTCGCCGCGCGGCATGGCTGGGTCGGGGTGACGATGACGTATCGCCTGGCGCCCGCGCACAAGTTTCCGAGCGGCGCCGAGGACCTCGCGCTACTGGTCCAGTGGCTGCGCGACAACGTTGCGCAACACGGCGGCGATCCGAGCAAGATCGTGCTCAGCGGGCAATCCGCCGGCGCGGCGCACGTGGCCAGCTACGTCGCGCACAAGCGCTTCCACGTCGCCGACCGCGGCGGCGTCGCGGGCGCGGTGATGATGAGCGGGATCTACGACACGCTCGCCACCACCCCCAACGACTTCCACCGCGCCTATTACGGCGAGGAACGCGCGGCTTGGGGCCCGGCGTCGATGCAGGCCGGGCTGATCAATTCCGAAATCCCGCTGCTGTTCACCGTCAGCGAGTTCGACCCCGCCGACTTCCAGCGCGCCGCCGCACGGCTGGCGGGCGAGTGGGGCGCCGCCAAAGGCGAATTCCCGCGCCTCCA
>JBDSDC010000113.1:0-12015 GCA_039920725.1 Croceibacterium sp.
CGCGGCCCGGCGCTCGAGAAGTCGATCGCGCCGCTGCGCAGCTACGTGTTCGCGCCGATGCGCCACGGCAGCCTGCTGCTCGCCGGCGATGCCGCGCATATCGTCCCCCCGACCGGTGCCAAGGGGCTCAATCTCGCGGCCAGCGACGTGCACTACGCGGCGGCGGCGCTGACCGACTTCTTCAAGCGCAACAATAGCGACGGAATCGCGGGCTACTCGGACACCGCGCTGGCGCGGGTGTGGAAGGCCGAGCGGTTCAGCTGGTCGCTGACCCGGCTGATGCACCGCTTTCCCGAGGACGGCCCGTTCGAGCGCGCGATGCAAGTCGCCGAGCTCGACTACATCGCCTCGAGCCGCGCCGCCCAGACCAGCATCGCCGAAAACTATGTCGGGCTGCCCGTTTAGCCGTTCGGTTCGACATTTTATTTGCGGTTTTCTGGAACCCGAATCGCCGCAAAGTCATTTCCAAAGCGAACTCGAATTTCAAATAGGTCGTGGAAATGAAACAACTCGCGCTGGCTCTTGCGCTTGCGGGTTCGCTCGTGATCGCACTTCCGGGCGCCCCGGCGCTGGCGTCGGACGAATCGGTCGAAGCGATCCGCACCGCCAATCGCGCCGCCGCCGACGCCCGCGGCGACATGCGCGCCGCGTTCGGCAAATCGACGCTCAAGAACGGCCAGTTCGTGTGGCAGGACGGCGCCGCCGATGTGACCCGCGTGGTCGTCGATCTGTCGGCGCAGATCGCCTATGCCTACAGCGGCGAGCAGATCGTCGGCGCCTCGACCATTTCGAGCGGTGACGCCAGGCACCTCAGCCCGATCGGCCTTTTCGCGGTGCTCGACAAGCAACGCGACTATCGCTCGATCAAGTACGACAACGCGCCGATGCCGTTCATGCAGCGGATCGACGATTACGGCATCGCGCTCCACGCGGGCAACCTGCCGGGCCGCCCCGCCTCGCACGGCTGTGTGCGCTTGCCCAAGGCGTTTGCCGAAAAGCTATTCGGCGCCACCAGTGTCGGCACCGAAGTGTGGATCGCCGAGCCCAGCGGCCACGGCGGCCCGGCTCCGGCGAGTAATGTCGCGCTGACCGGTGACGCTGGAAATGGTGCCGGCTAGAGGGCTCGAACCCCTGACCCCCTGATTACAAATCAGGTGCTCTACCAACTGAGCTAAGCCGGCGCGGTCGCCCATGTGCGTCAAGCCGCGCCGAAGGTCCAGCCTTCGGTGCGCGCCAGGTCATCCGTTAGGGCGTCCGGCTGCCATAGCTCGCCCCGCCCCGCGTTTGCGCGGAGCCAGGCGGCGCCCAGCAGGGCGTCGGCCTTGTGGTCGTCGAGCGGACCGCGTCCCGCGACCGGCGGCGTGCCGAGCCGCGCCAGGCCCTCGTTGAGCTCCGCATAGCTGCGCATCTTGCTGCGACCCGGGGTGCGCCCGGCTGCCAGCGCCGCGATGGCGGTGTAGATCTCGACCACGACCGAGCCTTGCGCGGGCAAAGGATCGACCGGCCACACCGGCAGCTTGCCGGCCAGCCGATGGAGCAGCCGCATGCCGGTCAGGCTGGACTTGCCGACTTGCGCCGCGCCGACCAGGTTGAAGTTCGAATAGGGCCGGCAACCCAGCGCCGCCTGGGCCAATTCGGTCACGCGAAAACGGCCGCGGCCGCCCCCGAAGTGGCTGCCTTCGCGCCCGCCGTGGCGGCGAAAATGCAACGCCGCTTCGGGATGATCGACGAACGATCCTGCTGCCAAATGCGGATCGCGGGCGCATACCCGATCGACCAGTGCCCACAGCGCCTTGGCATCGGCCGGACTGTCGGCCCAGCCGGGAAAATATGCTGCGCGGTCGGTGAACGGCAGCGCGATGCCCAGGTCGAGCCCGACCAGGGTATCGTCCGGCAGGTCGTTAACCTGCCACTCAAGCACTTCGCCGCGCGACCAGCGATGGCCGGGCCTGACCAGTTGCGGCCGTCCCCCTCCGCCGTCGCAGACCGCGACTGCAATTCCCCGGTGCCGCTCACCCACCGCGCCCGACCAGTCGATCGCGGCGAAATGTTTGAACCTTTCACCCACGCTCGGCGCGCAGCTTGTTCCAGTAGGCGATGCGTTCCTTCACTTGCCGCTCGAAGCCGCGGTCGGCGGGCGAGTAGAAAGTCTGCGGCTCCATTTCGGCGGGCCAGTAGTTGTCGCCCGAAAAGCCGCCCTCGGCGTCGTGGTCGTACTTGTAGCCGGACCCGTATCCGATGTCTTTCATCAGCTTGGTCGGGGCGTTGAGGATGTTGACCGGCGGCGAGAGGCTGCCGGTCTCCGTGGCGCTGCGCCAGGCCGCCTTTTGCGCCTTGTAGGCGGCGTTCGATTTGGGCGCGGTGGCGAGGTACAGGCAGGCCTGGACGATCGCCAGCTCGCCTTCGGGTGAGCCGAGGAAGTCATACGCCTCCTTGGCCGCCAGGCATTGGACCAGCGCTTGCGGGTCGGCCATCCCAACGTCCTCGACCGCCGCCCGGACCAGCCGGCGCAGCACGAACAGCGGCTCCTCGCCGGCGACCAGCATCCGCGCCATGTAGTAGAGCGCGGCCTGCGGGTCCGAGCCGCGGATCGACTTATGCAGCGCGCTGATCAGGTTGTAATGGCCCTCGCGGTCCTTGTCATAGACCGCCACCCGGCGCTGGAGGAACGCGCCCAGCTCGGCAGGGCCGAGCGGCCCGGCGATCCCGGCGGCGTACAGCGTCTCGGCCTGGTTGAGCAGGAACCGCCCGTCGCCATCGGCACTGGCGACCAGTGCTTCGCGCGCGTCGCCGGTCAGCGGCAACGGACCTTCGAGCGCCTCGGCGCGGTCGAGCAGGCGGGCCAGCGCGGCGGCATCGAGCCGGTGAAGGATCAGCACTTGCGCGCGGCTGAGCAGCGCGGCGTTAAGCTCGAAACTGGGGTTTTCGGTGGTGGCCCCGATCAGCGTCACCGTGCCGCGTTCGACAAAGGGCAGGAAGCCGTCCTGCTGGGCCCGGTTGAAACGGTGGATCTCGTCCACGAACAGCAAGGTTCGCTGCCCCGCGGCGCGCGCTTTCTCGGCCTCGGCGAAGACCTTCTTGAGGTCGGCGACGCCTGAGAACACCGCGCTGATCGCCACAAAGCGCATGCCCACCGCATCGGCCAGCAGGCGCGCGATGCTGGTTTTGCCGGTTCCGGGCGGCCCCCACAGCACCATGCTCGACAGCTTGCCCGCTGCGACCATGCGCCCAATCGCGCCGTCCGCGCCGGTAAGGTGTTCCTGGCCGATGACGTCGGCGAGCGCGCGCGGCCGCAGCCGGTCGGCCAGCGGGGCATCGGCGCGCGGCGCCTCGGCGGGCGGGGCCTGTGGCAGGTCGTCGGCGAAGAGGTCGGCCATCGGGCCTCTAGATAGGCGCTGGCGCAATCGCCCGCGACCCCTTGCATATTTCAATCCATAAGATATATCGTAGAACTTCTAAGAAAGGATACACGATGACTTACAGATGCGATGACTTCTCCGACGGCCGGGCGTTCAAGCGCGCCGCAATGGCCGCGATGATGGGCGGCTGGGGCCGCCGCGGCGCAGGCCCCGGGGGACCGTTCGGCGAGCACGGCCCGTTTGGCCGGCATGGCCCATTTGGCGAGCACGGCCCGTTCGGCCCGCGTGGACCCGGCGGACCGGGTGGGCGCGGCGGCCGGCGCGGGCGCCAGTTCGCCCGAGACGAGCTGCGCTTGCTGCTGCTCCAGCTGATCGCCCAGCAGCCGCGCCACGGTTACGACCTGATCAAGGCGCTCGAAGAGCTTTCCAGCGGCCACTATTCGCCCAGCCCCGGGGTCATCTATCCGGCTTTGTCGCTGCTCGCCGACGAGGGCCTGATCGCCGAGCAGGCGAGCGAGGACCAGCGGCGCAAGTTCGCGATCACAGAGGCTGGCACCCGGGCGCTCGAAACGGCGGCCGGCGACGCCGAGGCGGCGATGACGCGGCTCAAGGAGCTCGGCGAGCGTGCCGAACGCCACCGCTCGCCCCCGGTCGAGCGCGCGGCGTTCAACTTGTTCGCCGCGATCTCGGGCCGCATGAACCAGGGCGGTGACGACGAGCTGCCGCACCAGATCGCCGAGATTCTCGACGAAGCTGTGCGCAAGATCGAACGACTCTAGGTCCAGCGATTCCCTTCCCTTGTGGGCTATGGTATCCCGGTGTCCGGGTTGCCTTTCCGGCAAGGGGAGGGAAGCAATGGCTACCATGCAACCGGCCAAAGCGCCGTGGCACTTGTGGGCGGTGGGCGCCGTCTCGCTGCTGTGGAATTGCTACGGCGGTTACGACTATGTCATGTCCGAAACCGGCAACCTGGCCTACTTCAAAAGCATGGGCATGGGCGCCGAGGAGCTGGCCTGGATCAAGGCGCTGCCCGCGTGGTCGGTCGCCTGCTGGGCGATCGGCGTGTGGGGCTCGGTGCTCGGCTCGATCCTGCTGCTGCTCCGCTCGCGCTTCGCCGCCCCCGCGTTCCTCGTCTCGCTGGTCGGCGCGCTGATCAGCTTTGCCTATCAGTTCAGCGCAGCGCGGCCCGCCTCGATGCAGGGCACGATGGCCGCGGTCGCGCCGCTGGTGATCTCGATCGCGATCGTCGCGCAGTGGTATTACGCGCGCCGCATGGCCGCCGCGGGGGTGCTGCGCTGACTGGTAGAACGGATCCTCGCGCGTGGCGGAGAGATCACGCCGTCGTGCTTAATCAAACCCTTAACCGCACCGTAATTGTTTTGTTACCACGCTAAGCTAATCGCAAACCAGCATTGCTAAGGACATATTGGCCGGCGCTGATCGGCGCGGCTGTCGCAGGGAGGGAACTTGATGAGTAGAGCGCACGTCGGCACCGCCGGCTTAGTCCGCGGAATTCTACTGGCAGGATCGGCCGCGGCGGCGCTGTGCGCGCCGGGCGTCGCGTTGGCGCAAGCCGCCGCCCCGGTCACGGTCCAGACCGATAACGACGTGGCTGACGATTACTCCGCGCAAGAGGACGCCAGCACCGGCAACTCGATCGTGGTCACCGCGACCAAGCAGGCGCGCACTCTGCAGGACACGCCCGTCGCGGTCAGCGTGACCACCGCCGAAACGCTCGAGCGCGGCCAAATCCGCGATCTCCGCGACTTGCAAACCGTGGTGCCGTCGCTCAGCGTCGGTCAGCGCCAGAGCGTGGGCAATACCAACTTCTTCATCCGCGGTTTCGGCAACGGCGCCAACAACGCCGGCATCGAGCCGTCGGTGGGCGTGTTCGTCGACAACGTCTATCGCAGCCGCACGATCTCGCAGATCACCGACTTGCCCGATGTCCAGCGGATCGAAGTGCTGCGCGGCCCGCAATCGACGCTGTTCGGGAAGAACGCCTCGGCGGGCGTGATCTCGATCACCACGCAGGAGCCCAAGTTCACCACCGCCGGCGCGGCCGAACTGACTTACGGCAGCTTCAACCAGGTCATCGCCAAGGGCTACATCACCGGCCCGCTCAGCGCTGACACCGCGGCTTTCAGCATCGCTGCCGGAATCAACATCCGCGACGGCTTCTTCAGGGATCTGGGCACCGGCGATAGGACCAACGAGCGCGACCGCTGGTTTGCCAGAGGCCAGTTGCTGCTGCATCCGACCAGCAACCTGCGGGCGCGATTCATCGTCGATTACGACAAGATCGACGAGAACTGCTGCGCGGTGGTCAACTTGCAGGACGGCCTCGCCACGCCCGTGATCCGGGCGCTCGGCGGCCAGGTCAACACGCCCGCGCAAGCCTTCGGCGACGTGGTCTACAACGACTACAATTCGACCAACAACATCGAGAATTTCGGCGGCTCGGCGCAGTTCGACCTCGACGTGGGCCGTTTCGCGCTGACCTCGATCACCGCTTACCGGGTCACCAATTCGGTCACTTACCAGGATTCGGACTTCACCAGCGCCGATCTGATCTATCCCAATTTCCAGGACCTCGCGCTTCACAGCTTCACGCAGGAAGTGCGCCTGGCGGGCAAGCTGACCGACAGTATCGACCTGCTGGTGGGGGCGTTTTTCATCCAGGAGAACGTCGATCAAAAGAACCGGCTGATCTACGGCACCGATTTCCGCAATTACGCCAACGCGCTGGTCCAGAGCCTGTCGGGCGGAGCGCTCAGCCTGCCGACGCTGGAAGCCGTATTCGGCGCCGCCGACGGGCGCAATTACACGGGTCAATTCCTCGCTTCGGGGCAGGGCTTCAACGAGGCCTATACGCTCGACAGCACAGCGATCTCGCTGTTCGGCCAGGTCGACATCCACCTGACCGACCGGCTGACGCTGACGCTGGGCGGCAACTATACCAACGACCGCAAGACGTTCACCACCAACAACGTCTCGAGCGACGTGTTCTCGGGCATCAACCTCGACGCGCCGCAATATGCCGGCTTCCGCCGCACGCTGCTGCTGCAGGGCGGGGTCGCGCAGGGGGTGGGAACCGCGCTCGGCCTCGGCCGCTCGGCGACATCGGCCGAAGTCACCGCCTTTGCCACCAATCCGGCGACAAACCCTACCTATGTCGCGATCGCCACCGCCGCGACGATCAACGCCAACAACAACCAGAACAACCCGCTGGCAAACCCGCTGGGGGCGTTGCGCGCGCTGCAATTCATGCCCCCGTTCGTCAACGTTCCCAACGCGGTCGAGCCGGGCAAGACGCACGACGAGAACTTCAGCTACACCGCGCGGCTGGCCTACGACGTGAGCGACGCGGTCAATGTCTACGCCAGCTATGCGACCGGCTTCAAAGCCAGCTCGATCAATTTGTCGCGCGACAGCCGGCCGTTCGCGATCGACCGCAACGCGATCATTGCCGCGGGGCTGGCGGTCAACAACCTGACTTACACCGGACGCTACGCCGCGCCGGAAGATGCGCGGGTGATGGAGGCCGGGTTCAAGGGCAACTGGGGCACCGTTTCGGCGAACGTCGCGGTGTTCCAGCAAGAGATCAAGGGGTTCCAGTCGAACATCTTCACCGGCTCGGGCTTCGTGCTGCTCAACGCGGGCAAGCAGAGCACGTTCGGGGTCGAGTTCGAAGGGCTGGCGACCGTGGCCAAGGCGCTGACGCTGACCGTGGGGGTGACTTATCTCGACCCCAAGTACGACAGCTTCCTGGTCTCGTCGGTCGGCAACCTCACCGGAACTCGCCCGGCGGGCATCCCGACATGGACCTTCCTGGTCGGCGCGCAGTACGAAGCGCGTGTCGGGTCCGGCCTGCTGGTGCCGCGCGTCTCGTTCCTGCACCAGTCAAAGGTCCAGGTGATCGAAGGCCTGCCGGGGTTCGTGGCGCGCAATCCCGATGGCTCGATCGCCAGCAACACCGCGGCGCTGGCCGCGGCGGTACCGTTCACCCGCGAGGTCAACGACCTGACCGCGTCGCTCGACTACGAATTCGACAACGGCCTGACGGTGGGCGTGTGGGGCCGCAACCTGCTCGACCGGCGCGACATCGGGGTGATTTTCGACAGCCCGGCGCAGCCGCGCGGCATCTCCGGCTATCCGGGCGATCCGCGCACTTACGGTGGGACGATCCGCTACAAGTTCTGACGCGCGCTTCGTTGACGGAAAGGGGGCCTTCGCGGCCCCCTTTTTGTTTGCGCCGGCTGCGGAAGTATGATGCTTTCCGGCGCGGGACCACAAGGGGGAGAAAATCCATGGAATGGATGCTGATGCCGCTGAGGCGTTATGCCGAGTTTTCAGGTCGTTCGCGGCGCAAGGAATACTGGATGTTCGCCTTGTTCAACGCGATAATTATCGCGCTGTTCTATGTCCTGATGCTGGCCGGCGGCGGCGGCGATTTTCTCAGAACGGCGACCGCCGGCCCGGGCCGCGAAATCGCAAGTTTGTCGGCCGGTTCGTTCGGCCCGTTGTTCTGGGTCGGGGCCGGCTTGCTCGCGCTCTATTGCCTGGCGATCGTCGTCCCTTCGATCGCAGTCGCGATCAGGCGGCTGCACGATCGCAACCTGACCGGCTGGATCTATCTGGGCGTTATCGTTGCGTCGTTCATTCCGGTCGTGGGTATTCTTGCTGGCCTGGCCTTCCTGGTGCTGATGCTGCTCCCTGGGACGCCGGGCCCGAACAAGTACGGTCCCGATCCACTCGATCCGGCGCAAGCGGACGTCTTCGCCTGAATCTAAAGCGATCTGAGCGCCCGGGCCGGCCTCGCCCGCAACAGCGGCAGCGAGGCGCCGAGCGCGAAGGTTAGCACCAGGCCGATCCCGGCGCCGAGCACGGCGAAGATGCGCGGCCAATCGGGCAGCCAGTCGAATTCGAACCACTGGGTGACGATCAGCCACGCCAGCGCGCCGCCGACGGCGAGCGCGACCGCGCCGAGGATCGCGGCGAGCAGGCCGAACTCGGCCAATTGCAGCGCCAGCAACTGGCGCGAGCTGGCCCCCAGCACGCGCAGGATCACGGTATCGTAGAGCCGGCTGGCGCGCGCCGCGGCAATCGCGCCGAGCAGCACCGCGATCCCCGCCAGCACCGCCACCGACGCCGCGGCGAGGGTCGCCAGCGCGACCTGGCCCAGGATCGCGCGCGCCTGGATCAGCAGCGGCCCGACTTCGATCACCGAGCTCGAAGGGAACGCGCGCACCAGATCGCGCAGCAGGCCGCCCGCGCTCGCGCCGGGCGGTAGCTCGATGGTCGCCGCCAGGTTGTGCGGCGCATCGCGCAGGGTGTTGGGCGAGAACACCAGCACGTAGTTGAAGCCCATCGTCTCCCACTCGATCCGCCGCAGGCTGGCGATCCGCGCCTGCCGTTCGACCCCCAGCAAGCCGATGGTCAGGTAATCGCCGACCTTGAGCCCCGCGGCCTCGGCCAGCGCCGCATCGACCGAGACCAGCGGCTCGCCCGCATAGTTCGGCGGCCACCACTGCCCTTCGGTGAGCACGTTGCCGCGCGGCAGCCCTTCGGCATAAGTCAGCCCGCGCTCGCCGCGCAGCGCCCACGCGCCTTGCGGCAGCTGCTTGAGCCGGGCCACGCGGATCTGGCGGTCCTTCGGGCCATAAGCGAGGATCGCCCCGCGCAAGGTCGGGACCGCGTCGATGCGGGCGCCCGGCGCGCTCGAGAGGACCGCCGCCTCGAATGCGGCGAGCCGGGCCTTGGGGATGTCGAGCACGAAGTAATCGGGCGCGCGTTCGGGCACCGAGCGCCGGATGTTGCCGTCGAGCGCGGTCTGGACCGCGGCCAGCAGCACGAATGCGGAGAGACCGAAGCCGAGCGCGGTGACCAGCGCCCCGGTGGCCGAGCCGGGCCGGTGAAGGTTGGCGAGCGCCGCGCGCGCGATCGGATCGGCCGGGCGCGGCGCGCGCCGGGCCAGCCAGCGGATCGCCCGGCCGAGCAGCGCCAGCATGCCAAGCAGCACCGCGGTCCCGCCCAGGAACGAGGCGCTCAGCGCCGGCTGCGGCGAGCCGACCAGCGCCAGCGCCGCGATCCCCGCCACGCTCAGCCCGGCCGGCAGCGCCGCCGAGCGCCACCGCCGGGCGAGCGGCGAGACCCGCGCGCGCATCAGCGCCATCGCCGGAAACTCGCGCGCGCGCATGAGCGGCGGGGCGGCGAACAGCAGCGCGACCAGCAGCCCGAACAGGGCCGCGCGGAGCAGCGCCGGGGGATCGATCACGAAGCCGCGCGGCACCGGCAGCAAGTCGCCCAGCGCCCCGGTCAGCAGCGGCGTCACCAGCACCCCGGCGGCAATTCCGGCCAGCGTCCCGACCACCACGGCCGCGCCCACCTGCAGCGCGTAAATGCGAACGATGTCGCCGCTGGTCGCGCCGACGATCTTGAGCGTGGCGACGCTCGCGCGGCGCGCCTCGAGATACGAAGTGACCCCGCCGCCCATCCCGATCCCGGCGATGACCAGCGCCGCCAGCCCGACCAGGGTGAGGAATTCGCCCATCCGCGAAATGAACCGCTCGGCCCCGGGCGAGGCGCGGTCGCGCGTGCGGACCTGGAAGCCGGCGTCGGGGAAGCGCGCCTTGATCCGCTCCTCGATCGCGGCGGGATCGCCGCCGGGCATCCGCAGTCGGGTCTTGCTCTGGTAGAGCGCCCCGGGCGCGGTCAGGCCGGCCTCCGCGGGCAGGTCGAGCGGCACGATCACCGTCTGGCCGAGCTGGAACCCTTCGCTCAGGCGGTCCGGCTCGGCGGCGATGATCCCGCCGACGGTGACATCGCGGGTGCCGATGCGCACGCGGTCGCCGCGTCCGATGCCGAGCCGCTCGGCCGCGCCGCGCGACAGCCACGCCTGCCCGGCGGGCGGCGCCCCGGCGCGCCGGCCTCCCTCGAGCGTAAGCGCACCGTAGAGCGGCCAGCGCCGGTCGACCGCTTTCAGTTCGATCGGGGTGGCAGAGCGGGGCGTGCTCGCCATCGCCTGCAGCCGCAATCCGGGAGAGAGCGTGCCGTAGCCGCGCAGGAATGCGCTCTCGGCCTCGCTCAACGGCCGCTGCCACACCGTCAGCTCGAGGTCGCCGCCGAGCAGAACCTGGCCCTGCGAGGCGAGCTCAGTCCGGATCGCGGCGGTCAGCGAGCCGATTGCCGCCAGCGCCCCGACGCCGAGGAACAGGCACACCAGCAGCAGCCGCAAGCCCCGAAACCGCCGGTGCAAGTCGCGCCGCGCAATGCGCCAGGCGGCGGGCCAGGGGAGGCTCGCTCGCGCCTTAAGCGGCACGGTCACTCGCGATCCGCCCGTCGGCCAGCGTCACGATCCGCGCGCAGCGCGCCGCCAGCGCTTCGTCGTGGGTGATGATCACCAGCGTCGCCCCGGTCTCGGCGCGGCGGGCGAACAGCAGGTCGATGATCGTGGCGCCGGTCGCGGCATCGAGGTTCCCGGTCGGCTCGTCGGCGAACACCAGCGGCGGGCGCGGGGCGATCGCGCGGGCGATGGCGACGCGCTGCTGCTCCCCGCCGGACAGCTGCGCGGGATAATGCGTCAACCGGTGGCCGAGGCCGACCGCCGCCAGCTCGGCGCCCGCGCGGGCCCACGCGTCGGCCTCGCCCGCCAGCTCGAGCGGGGTGGCGACGTTTTCCTGCGCGGTCATCGTCGGCAGCAGGTGGAAGGCCTGGAGCACGATCCCGATCCGGCCGCGGCGGGCGCGGGCGAGCTGGTCCTCGCTCAGCGCCGCGAAATCGGCGCCCGCCACTCTCAGCGATCCGCCACTCGCGCGTTCGAGCCCGGTCAGCACCGCCATCAGCGAGCTCTTGCCCGAGCCCGACGGGCCGAGCAGCGCGACCGTCTCCCCGTCGGCCACGGTCAGGTCGATCCCGCGCAGGATCTCGACCGCAGCGTCGCCGGTGCCGAGCGCGAGCCGAAGATCGCGCGCGGCGATGGCGGGGGGACTTGTCACCCGGCCGCGATGGCATAGGGGCGAGGGGCGGGCAAGGAGCGAGCATGCGGCGATTTCAGGCGGTCCTCATTGCAGCCCTGACCCTGGCAGCGTGCCGGAACGAACCGGCCGCTCGGCAGCAGCCAGAACTGGCGGCGATCGCGAAGGCGTCCTCCAAGACTGTAGCCGGTCCCGAACGCCGCATCCTGGCCTTCGGCGACAGCCTGTTTGCCGGCTATCGGCTGAGCGAGGGGGAGGGGTACCCCGAGCGGCTCGAAGCCAAGCTACGTTCGCAAGGGATCAATGCCCGGGTGAGCAACGCCGGCGTCTCCGGCGACACTACCGCCGCGGGCCGCCAGCGCCTCAAGTTCGTGCTCGACAGCCTGGGTGCGCCGCCCGAACTGGCGGTGGTCGAGCTGGGCGGCAACGACTTGTTGCGCGGTGTGCCGCCGGCGGAGACCCGCGCCAACCTCGCCGCGATTCTGGCAGAGTTGCACGCGCGCAAGATCCCCATCCTGCTGATGGGCATGCGCGCGCCGCCCAACATGGGCCCGAAGTACCAGGCGGAGTTCGACCTGATATATCCGGCGCTCGCCCAGCAGTTCGGCGCCCGGCTGGTGCCGTTTTTCCAGGCGGCGGTCTTCGATCGGCCCGCGCTGCTGCAGGCCGACCACGTCCAC
>JBDSDC010000114.1:0-17980 GCA_039920725.1 Croceibacterium sp.
GTGGTCACCGGGGCTGGCGATGGCCGAGCCGTGGACGCACTTGAGGCGTTCGGCCTGGAAGCGGCGGATCAGGAATGCCGAGGCGACAGCGTCGGTAATGTCGGCCGAGCCGCGCGGGATCGCGGTCAGGCCAAGCAACATCCCGCCGGCATAGACCGAGACATTGGTCACTTGCGCGCCCAGCTCGACCAGCGCGACGCCGAGGTCGCGCTCCTCGGGCGTGAGGCAGGCAAGCCCGGTGGCGAGCGGCGAGGCGACCACCGCCTCGACTTCGAGATGCGCGTTATGCACCGCCTCGGTGACGTTGCGCATCGGCGCGCCGTCGGCGAGCATCACGTGAATATCGACCCCGAGCCGCTCGGCGTGGAGCCCGCGCGGGTTGGCGATGCCGTCCGCTCCGTCGAGAAAATAGCACGCCGGCTGCGCATGAAGCACCATCCGCCCGTCGGGCTCGAGGCTGTCGCGCGCGCTGACCAGCAAGTGCTCGATGTCCTCTTCCTCGATCCGGCGTCCGCCAATGTCGATCTCGACCGGCGCGATCTTGCTGGCGAGGCCGGCGCCCGAGCACCCGATCCACACCCGCGAGATGCTCGTTCCGGCAAGCTTCTCGGCCCGCTCGATTGCATCGCGCACCGCGTAAGTCGCGGCGGCCATGTCGGTCACATAGCCGCGCTTGATCCCCTGCGAGGCGCGGTGCCCGCTGCCGAGCACGACCAGCTCGCCGCTCTCGGTCAGCCCGGCGATCATCGCCGAAATGCGGAACGAACCGATGTTGACCGCCCCGAGGGTCCGGACGATGCGGGGCTGCGGCACGGTCATGTGCCCGCCGCCTCGGCCTTGGCCGCATCCTGCTGCGCACGGCATTCGGGGCAGCGCAAGTACATCCGCCCGGGGACCCGCAAGTCGAACGCCACCGCCTTGCCGCCGATCAGGCGGTTGACGCCGTCGGCCTGGGCGAAGGTGATCAGCGCGGCGGCCGAAGTCTTGGTGCCCTCGGGCAAAGCCAGGACTTGCCCGGTCCCGAAAGTCAGGTTCCAGCGCCGGTTGCCGACCCACTCCGCCCCGGCGATTTGCGGGCGCAGCGCGGGCGCGGCGTCGAGCAGTTGGGTCAGCGCCTCGACCTGCGACTGCGCGCCGGGCCCGGCGATCACCAGCCGGCCCTTGGCCTGCGCCGCCGAAACTGGCTCGAGCTCGTGCCCCGTGCCGTCGATCAGCACCAGCCGGTCGGGTTTGCGCAGCACCGCGTGCGGCACTCGCTCGACGATATCGACCACGATCGTGTCGGGCAGTTCGCGCGAGACGCGCGCGTCCTCGACCCACGGCAGCTCCATCACCGAGGCGCGCAGACCGTGCAGATCGACTTGCGGCATCGCCCGGTCGCGCTCGCCCAGGACCCGCTCGTAGACCTTGAGCTCGTTCATCCAGTGGACCCCGCGCACTTCGACCTTGCGCACCTCGAAGCCCGCCGCCGACGCCGCCGCATCCCATTGCTGGCCGATCATCAGGGTCAGCCCGGCGAGGCTGGCCACGAGCCACGCGAGCGCGGCGAACCCGGCCAGGATCGCGATCAGGAACGCGCGGTGAAGCTGTTCCTCGGTAAACGGGAGAACCCGCAGCAACGCTTCCAGCAGCCCGCTGGTGTGCTGGCGCGCCTGGCGCACTTTGGCCTTGGCGCCCTGGCGGCGGACCTGGCGGCGCGCGGTCGGCGCCCGGCGGCGAATCGTCTGGCCCATCAGCCGGCGCGCGCCAGCTCGCCCGCGTGAGCGAGCGCTTCGGCGATCACGATCTCGACCAGGTCGGCATAGTCGATCCCGCAGTGCCTGGCCTGTTCGGGCACCAGGCTGAGCGGGGTCATCCCCGGCTGGGTGTTGGTCTCGAGCAGGAACAGCCCCTCGGCGCCCTGCTCGTCGTCCCACCTGAAGTCCGACCGGCTGGTGCCGCGGCAGCCGAGCAGCCGGTGCGCCCTGAGCGCGTAGTCGAGGCACAGTTGCTCGATCTCGGGCGGGATCTGCGCCGGGCACACATGCTCGGTCATCCCGTCGGTATACTTGGCGTCGAAGTCGTAGAAGCCCGATTTGGGCACCAGCTCGGTCACCAGCAACGCCCGGGGACCGTCCGCGCCGCCGAGCACCGCCGCGGTCAGCTCGCGCCCGCGAATGTACGGCTCGGCCAGCAGGCTGTCGAACCGCTGCCACGGCCCTTCGACATCGCGCCGGATGGGATTGCCGTAATTGCTCTGGTCGGTGACGATCGCGACCCCGACCGACGAGCCTTCATTGACCGGCTTGAGCACATAGGGCCGCGCCAAGGGATCGCCGCGAAAGAGGTCCTCGCTGCACACGATGCGCCCGCCGGGCATCGGAATGCCGTGCGGGACCAGCGCGTGCTTGGTCAGCTCCTTGTCGATCGCGATGACCGAGGTCTGCAAGCCGGAGTGTGTGTAAGGCACACCCATCAGGTCCATCAGCCCCTGGACCGTGCCGTCCTCGCCGGGAACGCCGTGAAGCGCGTTGAACACCACGTCGGGCCTGGCCTCGGCCAGCCGCAGGGCGACCTCGCGGTCCATGTCGATCCGCGTCACCCGGTGGCCGCGCGATTCGAGTGCGTCGGCCACGCCGTTGCCGCTCATCAGCGACACCGAGCGCTCGCTCGCCCACCCGCCCATCAGAACGGCGACGTGGAGCTTCGGCAAATTCGCCCCAGCCATCCTACCAGCGCCCCACCCGTTCGATTTCCCACTCCAAGGTCACGCCCTGGCTGGCGGCGACGCGGGCGCGGACTTCTTCACCCAGACCTTCGATATCGGCGCTGGTCGCCGCGCCAGTGTTGATCAGGAAGTTGGCGTGTTTGTCGCTGACTTGCGCGCCGCCGAGCGTGAGCCCGCGGCACCCCGCCGCGTCGATCAGCCGCCACGCCTTGTCGCCCGGCGGGTTCTTGAACGTCGAGCCGCCGGTCTTGGTCCGCAAGGGCTGCGATTCTTCGCGCGCCTTGGCAATACGGTCCATCTCGGCGCCGATCTCGGCCGGCTTGCCCGCGGCACCCTTGAACCGTGCGGAGACGACGATTGCGCCATCGGGCAGCCGCGAATGGCGATAGCTGTAGGCCATGTCCGCCACCGGCAGCGTGATCAGTTCGCCGCCGGGCAGCACGACGTCGCAATCGACCAGCACATCGGCCACCTCGCGCGCATAAGCACCGCCGTTCATCCGCACGAACCCGCCGACGGTGCCGGGAATGCCGCGCAGGAATTCCAGCCCCGCGATACCGGCATCGCGGGCGCTCGAGGCGACGAGGATTCCGCTCGCGCCGCCGCCGCATTCGAGCACGCAATCGCGCCGCGCTTCGAGGCCGGCAAAGGCCTTGCCGAGCCGGACGACCACGCCCGGCACCCCGCCATCGCGGACGATCAGGTTCGAGCCGAGCCCGAGCGGCATGACTGGGGTGTTGTCGTCGAGCCGGGCCAGAAACGACGTCAGGTCGTCGAGGTCGGCCGGCTCGAACAACCAGTCGGCCGCGCCGCCCGACTTGAACCACACCAGCTTGTCGAGCGCGGCATCGCGGGTCAGCTTGCCGCGCACACGCGCCATCAACTGGTCCTGGTCGGCGTGCGGGCCATGTTCGCCGAGCTGCTGCATCAGACCGTCTCCCGCTGTGCCTGCGCGACCGCGGCGGCAAGGCCGGCGGCCCACTTGGTGATGTCGCCCGCACCCAGGCACACGACCATGTCGCCGGGCTGGATCATCGCAGCGAGCATGTGCGCGAGATCGTCCGGACCGCTCACCAGCTCGGCAGTGGCATTCGGGATGCCGGCGGCCAGCGCGGCGCTGTCGATTCCCGCGATCGGAGCCTCACCCGCCGCGTAGACCGGCGCGGCAAAAACCAGATCGGCATCGGCGAAAGCGTGCTGGAACTCGCCCAGCATGTCGCGCAGCCGCGTGTAGCGATGCGGCTGAACCACCGCGATAACGCGCCCGCCAGAACTTCCACCCACGGCTTCGCGCGCCGCTGACAGCACCGCGCGGATTTCCACCGGGTGATGCGCGTAGTCGTCGATGATCGTCGCCCCGGCCACTTCGCCGACGCGGGTGAAGCGCCGCCGCACGCCGCCGAAGCGCGCGAAGCCCGCGCGAATGATCTCGTCCGAGCAGCCGAGCTCGGCCGCCACCGCGATCGCCGCCAGCGCATTGAGCACGTTGTGCCGCCCCGGCATCGGCAGCGCGATGCCGGCGATGCGCCGCTGCGCCCCCTCGCGGTCGGTATGGACCGCGTCGAACAGATTGCCCCCGTCATGCGAGCGGACCGCTTCCGCGCGCCAGTCGGCATCCTCGGCAAAGCCGTAAGTGATCACCCGCCGGTCGCGCACCCGGCCGATCAGCGCGCGCACTTCGGGATGGTCGAGGCACATCACCGCGCCGCCGTAGAACGGCACGTTCTCGACGAATTCGAGGAAGCCGCGCTTGATCGCCTCGAAATCGCCCCAATGCTCGAGATGCTCGGGGTCGATATTGGTGACCACCGCGTAAGTCCCGTCGAGGCGCAGGAAGCTGCCGTCGCTTTCGTCGGCTTCGACCACCATCCAGTCGCCTTCGCCGAGGCGGGCGTTGGAGCCGTAGCTTTCGATGATCCCGCCGTTGATCACCGTCGGGTCGAGCCCGCCGGCGTCGAGCAAGGTTGCGATCATGCTGGTGGTGGTGGTCTTGCCATGAGTGCCAGCCACCGCGACCGTGCGCTTGAGCCGCATCAATTCGGCCAGCATCTCCGCGCGGCGGACCACCGGGATGCGGCGGGCAAGCGCGGCGGCGACTTCGGGATTGTCGCGCTTGACCGCGGTCGAGGTGACCACCACCGCCGCATCGCCGAGGTTCTCGGCCGCGTGGCCGACCCGCACGTCGATGCCCCGCGCGCGCAGCCGCTCGACCGAGGCGCCTTCGGCCAAGTCGGAGCCCTGCACCCGGTAGCCGAGGTTGTGCATCACTTCGGCAATGCCCGACATGCCGATGCCGCCGATGCCGACGAAATGGATCGTGCCGATGTCGGTCCCGACCGCTTTCATCGGCCGTCTCCAGCGTTTCGCGACGGGCCCAGGGCGCGCGGGCTCTGTGTGTGGCCCATCCCCACGCTCACGCGCGATGAGCCTGGCGAAACCCGCGCACCGTCGCCCGCCACCCGGATCACGTCCTGGATCGGGGCCCCGCCGAAGCTCTCGACCAGGTCAGCCAGATCGCTCGCCGCTTTCGGATGCCCGCAGTTCCACGCCGCGTGGGCGGCGTTGGCGAGCGTTTCGGGGCGCAGCGCCATGGCCTCGATCTGCTTGGCCAGCTCGGCGGCGGTGAAATTGGGTTGGCGGATCGAGCGCGCGCCCCCGGCCTTGACGATCTCGCGCGCATTGGCGGCCTGGTGGTCGTCGGTCGCGATCGGCAGCGGGATCAGGATTGCCGGGCGGCCGACCGCGGTCAGCTCGGCAATGGTCGAGGCCCCGGCGCGGCCGATGAACAAGTGCGCATCGGCCAGCCGCGCGGCCATGTCCTCGAAATAACTGGCCAGCTCGGCGGGTATGTGGTGCGCCGCGTAACGCTCGCGAACCCCGGGCAAGTCTTCCGGGCGGCATTGCTGGGTAACCTGGAGCCGGGTGCGCAGCGGCGGGGGCAGCATCGCCAGCCCCTCGGGGACCACCTCCGACAGCACTCGCGCGCCCTGGCTGCCGCCGGTCACCAGCACGCGCAGCAAGCCGTCGGCGGAGAACGGCGGGAACGGCTCGTCACGCAGCGCCAGCACTTCGGCGCGGACCGGGTTGCCGACCAGGTGGACCTTGAACGCGAACTTGGGCGCCAGCCGGTCGACTTGCGAATAAGCGGTGGCGATCGCATCGACCCGCCCGGCAAGCAGCCGGTTGACCCGCCCGAGCACCGCGTTCTGCTCGTGGATCACCGTAGCGATCCGCTCCGCGCCCGCCGCGAGCAGCGCGGGCAGCGCGGGATAGCCGCCAAACCCGACCACCGCGGTCGGGGCGAAGCTGTCGTACAGCCGCCGCGCCATCGCCCGGCCCTCCATCACCGCCGACAGGCCCGCCGGCCAGCCGAGCGGGCTCTTGCCGAAGCGCCCGGCGGGCAGCACGTGCGCGGGCAGGAAATCGGGCTTGCCGGGGATCGCCTCACCGCGCGCATCGGTGATCAGCGCCACGTGATGCCCGCGCCGGTCGAGCTCCTCGGCAAGCGCGAAAGCCGGGGTCAAGTGACCCCCGGTGCCGCCCGCGGCGAGCACGTAATGGCGCGTCGGGCCGGTCACGGCGCGTGCCGCTCGTGCTTTTCGAGCGCTTCGCGCAGCTCGAACTTGTCGCGCGCGAGGTACGGATTGCGGCGGGTGATCGCGAGCAGCATCCCTACCAGGAAGCATTGCGCAACGGTCGACGATCCGCCGTAGCTGACCAGCGGCAGGGTCATTCCCTTGGAGGGGAACAGCTGAAGGTTGACCAGCACGTTGATGAACGCCTGCCCCCCGAGCAGCGCCGACAAACCGGCGGCGGAGAGCACGGTGAACAAGTTGTCCTCGTCCACCAGCCGCGACAGGGCGCGGACCACGATCGCGAGGTAGATAATCACCACCAGGGCGCAGCTCAGCAGGCCGAATTCCTCGCCAATCACGGAGAAGATGTAATCGGTTTGCGCCTCGGGCAGCATCATCTTCTTTTCGCCTAGCCAGAGCCCGGTGCCGGTCCACCCGCCGGCCATCAGCGTGCGGCTGGCGAGATCGACCTGGTCGAACGCGGTCCCGCCGCCGAGGAAACTGTCGATCCGGTGGCGGGCGTTATCATAGAACAGATAGGCCAGCGCCAACAGCCCCGCGCCGAGCCCGCCGAGCATCATGAGCCGCTTCATCGGCAGGCCCGCGATCAGCGCCAGCACGAACCAGCTGCCGACGAACAGGATCGCATCGCCCAGGTTCGGCTGCATCATCAGCAAGGTGACGATCAGCCCGAGCAGCCCGGCGCTGATGCCGATCACCGGCAGGTCCGGGTCGCGCAGCTTCCACGCCAGGATCCATGCGGTCACGACGACGAACGCGGGCTTGAGGAATTCGGACGGCTGGAGGCTCATCCCCAAGTTGAGCCAACGGCGCGCGCCGTTGACCTCGGTGCCGACCAGCGGGACCAGCAGCAGCCCGACCAGCATTGCTGCGGCGAGCACGATCGCGCCGCGCCGCACTACCGACTTGTCGAGCATCGAGGTGCCGAGCATCACCGCCAAACCCGCGCCCTGCCACTTCAGATGCAACCACAGGAAGCGCATGTCGTTGAGCTGGACGCTGGCGGTAGACAGCCGGCGCGATGCCGCGGGCGATGCGGCGGCGACCGCGATCGCGCCGATGGTCATCAGCAACAGGACCAGCAGCAGCAGCACGCGGTCAACTTCGTGCCACCAGATCTTGAGCGCGCGCCCGCGGCTGACCGGCGCGCGCCGCACCGGGGCGACCGATGCCTTGGCGGTGGGGACATAGGGGCGCGCCTGGGTCATGCCGCAGACTTCGCGGTGAATTCGCACGGCTCAAGCGCGGCCTGGCCCGTCAGCCCGGCGACCAGCTTGCGGAAGGCTTCGCCGCGCATCTCGTAATCGCGGAACTGGTCGAAGCTGGCGCAGGCGGGCGAGAGCAGCACGACCTCGCCCGGCTTGGCGGCGGCGATGGCGCGGCGGGTCGCCTCGCACAGCATCTCGCAGCGTTCGACGGGCATCACCGCTTCGAGCTGATCGGCGAACATCGGTCCGGCCTCGCCGATGGTGTATGCGGCCACCACATGATCGAAATAGGGCGCGCACTCCGCCAGGTCGTCGCCCTTGGGCAATCCGCCGACGATCCAGTGAACGCGAGGGTAGGCGGCCAGCGCGGGGGCCGTGGCCGTGGGATTGGTTGCCTTGCTGTCGTTGACGAACAGCACGCCATTGTGCTCCCCGATCCGCTCCATGCGGTGCGGGAGCCCAGGGTAGGTGCGCAGGCCTTTTTCGATCGCATGATCGTCAATTGCCAGAGCATGCGCGACGGCAATCCCCACGGCAGCGTTCTGCAGATTGTGCGGGCCTTGCAATGATGGCCAGTCAGCCTGGCGGCCGACATCGAAGGTGTCGACATAGACCACCCCATCGATCACCGCGGCGCCTGACGAGGCCCATTGATTACGCAACGCTCCCTCGAACAGGACATCCGAAAACCCGTCTTCGGTTGTCACGCGAATGTTTGCCGGCGACTGCATCTCGTACAATCGCATTTTCGACGCCGCATAGGCGTCGAAGCTCTTATATCGGTCGAGATGATCCGGGGTAATATTCGTCAGCACGGCCACATCGCAGTCGAGGCTATGCGTCAAGTCGATCTGATAGCTCGACAGCTCGAGCACATAGACCCCGACCCCTAGGTCGTTTGGCGGCAGCGGGTCCTGCCCCAGGATCGGCAGGCCGATATTGCCGCCCATCGTGGTCGGCACGCCGGCGGTCTTGAGGATGTGATGGATCAGCGCCGTCGTCGTCGACTTGCCGTTGGTCCCGGTAATCCCAACAACCTTGTGCGGCGGCAGCCCGGCCCGCGCCTGCGCGAACAGCTCGATGTCGCCGATCAGCGGCACTCCGGCGGCGCGGGCGCGTTCGGCGATCGGGTGGGTGTTGAGCGGTACGCCGGGCGAGAGGACAATGCCGTCGAACCCGGCCAGCTCGATCTCCAGCGGATCGGCGATCTCCGCCAGGTGCGCGGCTTGCTCGCGCGGGCCCGGCCGGCGGTCCCATGCGGTGACGCGCGCGCCGCTGGCGTGAAGCGCCGCGACCGTCGCCATGCCTGAGCGGGCGAGGCCAAGAACGGCATAGCGCTTGCCGCGAAAGGCGCCCGAGACGATCACCGGACTTTCAGCGTTGCCAGGCCGAGCACCGCGAGCACGATCGAGATGATCCAGAAACGGATCACCACGGTCGCCTCGGCCCAGCCCTTCTGCTCGAAGTGATGGTGGATCGGGGCCATGCGGAAGATGCGTTTGCCGGTGCGCTTGAACCAGAACACCTGGATGATCACGCTGGCGGTCTCCATCACGAACAGCCCGCCGACGATCAGGAGCACGATCTCGTGATGCGCGACGACCGCGATGGCGCCGATCGCCCCGCCCAGCGCGAGGCTGCCGGTATCGCCCATGAACACCGCCGCCGGGGGCGCGTTGAACCACAGGAAGGCGAGCCCCGCGCCCATGATCCCGGCGCAGAAGATCGCCAGCTCGCCCGCCCCGCGCACGTAGGGAATGCCGAGGTAGCCCGAATAGTCGACCCGTCCGACGAGGTAGCAGATGACCATGAACGCGCCCGCCGCGATCACCACCGGCATCGTCGCCAGCCCGTCGAGCCCGTCGGTCAGGTTGACCGCGTTGCCGAACCCGACGATCACCGTGGCGGCAAAGATCCAGTAGAACGGGCCGAGCGGGATTAGCCGGTCGGAGAAGAACGGCACGTAGAGGTTGGTGCTGACCTGATCGGTGATGATCCACGCCGCTATTCCGGCGACGATGAATTCGAGCAGCAGACGGATCCTGCCCGACACGCCCTGGTGGCTGCCTTTGGTAACTTTGTCGAAATCGTCGAGGAAGCCGATGATGCCGAACCCAGTCGTCACCGCCAGGCACGCCCACATAAACGGGTTGCGCGTATCCATCCAGATCAGCGTCGCGACCATCAGCGAAGTCAGGATCATCAGCCCGCCCATCGTCGGCGTGCCGACTTTGGCGAGGTGCGTCTGCGGTCCGTCGCTGCGGATCGGCTGGCCTTTGCCCTGGCGCACCCGCAGTATCGAGATGAACTTGGGGCCGATCACCAGGCCCAGGAACAGCGCGGTCAGCAGCGTCGCCCCGGCGCGGAACGACTGGTAGCGCACCAGGTTCAACAACCCTTCGAACCCGAGCCATTTGGAAATCAGGTACAGCATCGCGAACGATTCAGCCTTCTTTGGCAGCGAAGTGGGCGACCACCCGGCCGAGGCCGACCGAATTGGACCCCTTCACCAGCACCGCGTCACCGCCTGCAAGGCCGAATTCCTCCAGCGCGGCGATCGCTTCGCCCGGGTTGAGGCAATGGGCGTAGGCAATCGCCTTGCCAACCCGGCGCGCGCCCGGTGTCCCCAGCTCGCGCGCGAGGGCGAGCATTTCTTCGCCGACCAGAATCGCAAAGTCGACCTCGGCGTCCGCCAGCGGCTCGCTCAGTTGCGCGTGGAACGCGGGGGCGAAATCGCCCAGCTCCTTCATGCTGCCGAGCACCGCCACACGCCTCTTTGCCGGCGTCTGGCCGAGCTGCGCCAGCGTGGCGCGCATCGACGCCGGGTTGGCGTTGTAGCTTTCGTCGATCAGCAGCGCATGGCCGCCGGAAACCGTGATGCGGTGCCGCGCGCCGCGCCCCTTGAGCCCGCCCATTTCGGCGAGCGCCAGACCGGCCGCGCCCAGGTCGCCGCCCGCGGCATGGACCGCCGCCATCACCGCCAGCGAATTGGCCACCCAGTGCGCGCCGGGCTCGGCGACCGAATAGCACAGCCGCCGGTCGGCCAGCGCCGCGGTCACCAGCGAGCCGCCGTTGGCGGCCGGGATCGAATCGAGCAGGCGCACATCGGCCTCCGCCGCGCGGCCGAATGCCAGCACCCGCGCCCCGCGTGCTTCGGCCGCGGCGCGCAACCGCACGAAGTGCTCGCTGTCGGCCGGGATCACCGCGGTGCCCCCCGGCGCCAGGCCGGCGAAGATCTCCGCCTTGGCATCGGCGATCGCCGCCTCGCTGCCGAGGTTCTCGATATGCGCCGGGGCAATGGTCGTGATCACCGCCACATGGGGCCGGACTTGCGCCGTCAATCCAAGGATTTCGCCGGCATGGTTCATGCCCATTTCGAACACGCCCCAGCGGCTGCGCGCGGGCAACCGCGCCAGGCTCAGCGGCACCCCGACATGATTGTTGTGGCTCTTGACCGAGCGGTGCGCATCGCCCCGCCCGGCGCGCTGGAGAGCCGCGAAAATGGCTTCCTTGACACCGGTCTTGCCGACCGATCCGGTAACCCCGATGATCCGCGCCGAAGTGCGCGCGCGCGCCGCCTCGGCAAGATCCTCAAGCGCCCTTGAGGTATTGGGCACGAGCACGTGCGGCCCTTCGATCGCACGCTCGACCACCGCCGCCGCCGCGCCGTGGGCGAAGGCTTTTTCGACGTAAAGATGGCCGTCGGCGGTCTCGCCCTTGAGCGCGAAGAACAAGTCGCCCGAGCGCACCTGGCGCGAATCCGTCTCGACCCCGGCGGCGGCGAAGTCGCCGTGCGCGGTGCCGCCGGTGGCCGCGGCGATGTCCGCGGCGGTCCACAGCGCCAGCCGCGCCGGATCGTCGGCGCGCCGCGGCCACCGGATTGTCTTCAGCAACGCGCTCAAGGGTTTGCTCCCGATAGTTCGGCCGCGCATTCGCGGGCCACGGCAACGTCGTCGAACGGCAGCACCCGCAGGCTCGCGCCGCGGCCCACGATCTGGCCCTGCTCGTGGCCTTTGCCGGCGATCAGGACGATGTCGGCAGGTCCCGCTTCGGCGATGGCGGCGCGGATCGCCGCGCGCCGGTCGCCGACCTCGCGGGCACCCGGCGCGCCCTCGATCACCTGGAGGCGAATTGCAGCCGGATCTTCGCCGCGCGGATTGTCGTCGGTGACGATGACGAGGTCCGCCTTGTCCGCCGCGACCCGCCCCATCTCCGGGCGCTTGCCCTGGTCGCGGTCGCCGCCCGCGCCGAACACCACGATCAACCGTCCGGTGCAGTGGGGGCGAAGCGCGGCAATGGCGGCATCGAGGGCATCGGGCGTATGGGCGTAATCGACATAGACCGGCGCGCCGCTGTGCGTGATCGCCGCGCGTTCGATCCGTCCGCGTACCGGCTGCAGCCGCGACAGCGCGTCGGGCACCCGGCCTGCCTCGCCGCCGGTCGCCAGCACCAGCCCGGCGGCAACCAGCGCGTTGGCGGCCTGGTAAGCGCCGATCAGCGGCAATTCGACCGTCTGGCGCGTGCCCGCAATTTCGACATCCAGCGTCTGGCCGAGCCGGGTCGGGGTGCGCGACAGCAGGCGGATCGCTGCTCCGCGCTCGCCAACCGTCACCAGCCGCAGCCCGCGCGCCCGCGCCGCTGCGATCACCTGCCCGCTCCATGCATCGTCTGCCCAGATCACCGCCGCGCCGCCATCCTCAACCACTTCGGCAAACAGCCGCATCTTGGCGGCGAAGTAATCGTCCATATCGGCGTGGTAATCGAGGTGGTCGCGTGACAGGTTGGTGAACGCGCCCGCCGCCACCGGCAGCCCGTCGTTGCGGTATTGCGACAGGCCGTGGCTGGAAGCCTCGTATGCTACGTGAGTCACGCCTTCGCGCGCCAGCCCGGTCATGTTCGACAGGAAGGTGACGATGTCGGGCGTGGTCAGCCCGGTCGACACGCTTTCGTCGGGCGTGGTCACGCCCAGCGTCCCGATCGAGGCCGCCCGCTCGCCCAGCAGGCGCCACAATTGGCGGGTCATTTCGACGGTCGAGGTCTTGCCGTTGGTGCCGGTGACGGCGACGATCGTTTCGGGCACCGGGCGGAAGAACTGCGCCGCCAGACGGGCAAACGCGCGGCGGGGAACGGCATCGGCAAGATGCGCGGCGCCGGCAACCCGCGCCTCCGGCCGCGCAACCACCGCGATGGCGCCGGCGGCGACCGCGGCGGGAATGAAGGTCTCGCCATTGGCCTGGGTGCCCGCGAAGGCGCCGAACACGGTGCCCGGCGCGACCTTGCGGTGATCGATCGCGAAGCCGGTAACGGTATCCGCGCCGCGCGTGTCCACCGTCATCGCCGCGAGACCCGCCAGCTGGGCCAGGTTCACTCCTTGGCCCCGGTATCGCCGACCAGCGGAGCGAGGTCACTGAGGTCGATGTCGCGGTCCTCGTCAGGCAGGACGCCCAACATCGGCCCGATCCGCGGAACCAGCTTGCCGACGATGGGGGCGACGGTCCACGCCGCGGTGCGCTGGAACGAACTGGCGGCGGTGCCCTGCGGCTCGTCGAGCATGGCGATGATCACATAGCGCGGCTTGTCCATCGGGAAGGCGGCGGCGAACGTCGAAACCAGCGAGCTCTTGCGGTAGCCGCCGGCACCCGGCTTTTCGGCGCTGCCGGTCTTGCCGCCGATGCGAAAGCCCGGCGCATTGGCCTTGCGGCCGGTGCCGTAGACCGCGATCATCCGCAGCAGCTGGTTCATCCGCGCGCTGGTGCTGGCCTTGAACACCCGGCGTCCGCGGTTGGCCAGGCCGGGCTCGACCCGATGGAGCGTCGCAGGCCGCCAGATGCCCCCGTTGACCATCGCCGCATAAGCGCTGGCGAGATGCAGCGGGGTGATCGCGATGCCGTGGCCGAAGCCGATCGTCATCGTCCTCAGGCGCGGCCACTCACCGCTCGCCCAGATCGGGAAGCCGCGCGCGGGCAGCTCGATATAGGGCCGTTCGTTGAAGCCCAGGTCGGCCAGCGTGCGCTTCAGCCGGACCGAGCCGAGCTGGTCGGCGATCTGCGCGCTGACGATGTTCGACGAATGGATCAGCGTCTCGGGGATGTTGAGCGAGGCGCCCAGGTTCTCGTCGTCATGGATGGTGAACCCGCCGATGTGCAGCGGCGCCGCGGGGTAGCGGCGCGCCAGGTCGGTGATCACCCCTGCGTCGATCGCCGCCGCGACGGTCAACGGCTTGAAAGTGGAGCCGAGCTCGTAAACCTGGTTGGTCACCCGGTTGAACATGAACTTCTGGCCGTTCGCATCGACTTTGTTGGGATCGAATTCGGGCAGTGAGGCGAGCGCCAGCACTTCGCCGGTATCGACATCGAGCACCACGCCCGCGCCGCCGAGCGCATTGACCAGGCGCATCCCCCGGCCGAGCTCGTCTTCCAGCGCGCCCTGCACGCGCGCGTCGATCGAAAGCGGCACCGGGCTGCCCCGCCGGGCCGGATCGATCAGCTGCGCGTCGAGCGCGGCCTCCATCCCGACGTGTCCCTTGCCGTCCTCGTCGACATAACCGAGCACGTGCGCGGCGAGCATGCCTTGCGGGTAGTGGCGGTCGGTCTCGCGCGGCAGTTCGAGCGCCAGCTCGCCGATCGCCATGACCTTGTTGGCGTCCTCCGGCAGCACGCGGCGGCGCAAGTAGGCGCCTTTGCCCGAGCGGAGCTGCCGGGCGACCGTGTAAGCATCGAGATCGGGGAAAATCGCCTTGAGCTGGGCCGCGACCAGATCGGGCGACTTGACCAGCGGGGCGCCGCCATCGTCCATCGCATGCGGATTGAACCACAGCGCGTAGGCCGGGAACGCACGCGCCAGAGGCACGCCGTTGCGGTCGGTGATCTCGCCGCGCGAGGGCAGCAGCGCGTCGGCCATCGTGTGCGCCTGCGGGGCCGGCTGAACCACCCCGAGATAGGCGATCCGCAGCAGCGCGATCAACGCCAGCGCCATGAACCCGGCGCCGATCATGATCACCCGCAGTTGCGCGAGGAGCAGCACGCGGCGGCGCAAGTCGATCAGCTGTACCCGGCCGCCCACCCCGATCCGCGCGGCCGCCAGCGCGGGCAGTGGACGGGCGAGCGCGAAACCGTGGTGGGGTGCGTTCACTCGGTGCCGCTCTCGATCACCGCGCCGAGCGAGATGCGCGTGGCCCCGGTCCGGTCCTGCGCCGAAAGCTGGGCGCGCGCCGGGGCGAGCAGCGCCTCGTCGACCGGCTTGCCGGTGAGCGGCGAGACGAGCTTGGGGAAGTCCGGAATCGCGCTGCCGTCGCCGTCGCTACGGGCGACGCGGATCGGCGCGGGCGCGCTCGGCGCGCGCGGCGTGCCGAAGCTCGCGAGCTGGCGCTGGCTCTCGATGAACTGCGAGGCGGTCGGCGCGGTATAGCCGAAGTCGACCTGGTTCCACGCCGATAGCTGGAGCAAGTTGGCGCGGCTCTCGAACTCGGTTTCGAGCAGGACTTTCTCCTGTTCCAGCCGGACGATCTGCCGCTCGGACCGGATCACGTCGCTCTTCACCGCATGCACTTTCAGATGCAGCAGCAAGTACAGCGCGGTGCACAGCCCGAGCATGGCGAGCCAGCCCAAGCGGCGGATGCGGGCCTGAGTAGTCATGCAGCCTCCCGTGCTGGCGCGCCGGTGCGGACCGCGGCGCGCAATGTGGCCGAGCGGGCGCGCGGGTTGCGGGCCAGCTCGCTTTCCGACGGGCGAACCGCGCGGGCGACCTGCGCGAAGGTCGGTTCGCCCTTGGCGGCGAGTTCGGGCGCGTGCCGGCTGGCGCGCGCGGTGGCGCCGGCCGCGTCGCGCAGGAACTGCTTGACGATCCGGTCCTCGAGGCTGTGAAAGCTCACCACCGCCAGCCGTCCGCCGGCTTTCAGCACCTGTTCCGCGCCGATGAGGCCCTGCTCGAGCTCGTCGAGCTCGGCATTGACGTGGATCCGGATCGCCTGGAAGCTGCGCGTGGCGGGATCCTTGGGCGCCCCGGCGCGGTAGCCGAGCGCCTTGCGTACGACTTGCGCGAGCTGGCCGGTGGTCGACAGCGGCCGGGCGGCGACGATCGCGCGGGCGACGCGGCGGCTCTGCCGCTCCTCGCCATAGCGGTACAGCACGTCGGCAATCGCCGCTTCGCCTGCGTCGTTGAGGAAGTCTGCGGCATTGGGGCGGGTGCGGCTCATGGTCATGTCGAGCGGACCGTCGGCCGAGAACGCGAACCCGCGCTCGGCCTGGTCGAGCTGCATCGACGAGACGCCGATATCCATGACGACCCCGTCCACCCGCGCGATCCCGGCCTCACCGAGCGCGCTGACCATTTCCGAAAAGCGCCGCGGATGGAGCACCAGGCGGGGCGGCACCTGGGCGGTTTCAGGGAACGCTTCGCCGCCGGCTATCGCGTCCGGGTCGCGGTCGAACGCGTGGACGGTCGCACCGGCCGCGAGCAGCGCGCGGCTGTACCCGCCCGCGCCAAAGGTGGCATCGACGATCACGTCGCCCGCCTGTGGGCGGAGCGCCGCGAGGACCTCCTCGAGAAGGACCGCGACATGCGAGGACGTCACTTGCGTTTGCCCTTGGCGGCGGCGTCGCTGGCGAGCTTGCGGCAGGCTGCCTGGGGGCCTTCCCATCCGGCGCCCATCGCGTAGAGCTCGGCCGGGGCCCACAAGGTGAAGAATTCGCCCGCGCCTTGGAAATAGACCCCGTCGCTCAGGCCTGCCAGATCGGCCAGATGATCGGGCAGGACAAACCGGCCGCTGGCGTCGAACGGCACTTCCGCAAAGCCCCATAGTTGCATGGCGCGCAGATCGCGGTCGAATTCCTGGCCGAGCCGGGTGGCGCGCTCTTCCTCACGCTCGAGCTGCGAATCGAAGTTGGCGGTCCGCGGCAGCCCGAACCCGGTCAGGCACGTCCACCGGTCGTGCTTGGCCAGGCACAGCGTGCGCGGCGCGTTGTCGTCGGGCACGATGGCATTGCGGAACGCGGGCGGCAGGACGTAGCGATCTTTTTCGCCGCGAAGCGAAAAGCCCTGTCCCCCGTACCCTGTTGCAATGCCCGCCACTGACCCCCCCCCGCTCGCTCGGTTGAAAATCGAGCCATCCGCAGACCAGCCGCTCCCCACCCGGTCCGCGCGTATGCGCGGCCGGTGCATCCCCGGGATGCATGACGGGCGACTTGTCCGATGGACTCGCTATCTAACGCGGGCGATCACGGGAGAAAAGGGGAAATCGCGGGAGAGCTTGGGATAAAGCGCATTATTTCCCAATTTGTCGCAACTTTGCGACGCACGTCTCAACCCCCGCAGAGGTTCGCCAACAGCCTTTGTGACCGCGATCTATCCGAAAATCGCCGTCCGAGAGCGGCTCAGCGCGGTCGTCCCGCCCGATACCCTAATTTTCCGAAAGCCTGCCCCAGCAACATGTCGAGCGCCGGGCGCGCGGCGGCTTGCGGCGCCTGGAGGTCGAGCACGGCCGCGTCCGCCACCAGCACCGCCTGGCCGCGGCCGATCGCGCAGCGGGCCACGACTCCGCTCGCCGTCACTACGCAAGGGCCATTGCGGACCGACGCGACGAAGCGGCCGGGCAAGTTCACCGGCAGCCCCAGGGCCCCGCTATCGAGCGTCCGATAGCCCTCCGACTGAAGCTCGACGTATTCGAGCGCCAGGCCCCAGTGGGAGAGGATCGGCGACAGCAGCGCGACGTCCTGCGGCCGGCGCTTGTCGCCCAGCGGATAACGGGTGCGCCCGGTCATTTGCGGATCGGCCAACAGCAGCAGCTTGCCGCCGCCGCGGACCCACGCATCGAGCGCGACATTCTCCGCCGGCGCGAGCGCGCGGGGCTGCGCCATCAGCAGATAACGCAGCCCGCTCAGCGAAGCTTGGTCGAGCGCATCGACCGGCGCCAAGCGAAAGTGCTTTTCAAGCACCGGCCGCGCCCAATGCCGCTCGCCGTGGTCCGCAAGCAGCGAGCCGAGGCTCGCCGATTCGCCCCAGTACACGGGCACGGTTCCCATCAGCCCGAGGCCGGGCAGCGACTTCTGGTCCTGGCCAGGGGGGGCGGAGCCGGGCGCGGAACAGGCGAGCACCGCCGCGGCCAGCGCCGCGCTAGCGCTTGCCCGCGGTCTGCGCATCGGGCGCCGGCGTCTTTGAACTAGCCGGCATGTCGGGCACCACCCCGGCGTCGGCGAGCGGATCGCTGGCCGGCCCGGCGGCGGCATCGGACGCCGCCGCGGTTTGCGCCTGGGCAACCGCTGGGTCCTGGTTGCGGCGCGCATTTGTCATAATGATGCTCGCCAGCCCGACGAGAAGGACCATCACCGCCAGTCCGAGCACGCCGACTTGCAGCCGCTGGAGCGCTTGCCGGAATCGGCGACCTGATCGCCACCTGCTCGTCGTCGCAGAGCCGCAACAACACCGTCGGCATGCAACTCGGCCAAGGCAAGCGCATCGAGGATGTGCTCGCC
>JBDSDC010000115.1:0-15057 GCA_039920725.1 Croceibacterium sp.
AGCTTGGCCGTCCCGCCGAGCTTGAACACCAGCAGCCGCGGCTTGCCGAGGAACAGCTGGGCGTAGTTGGAGCGTTCGACATGCGCGAGCCCGCCGCCCCAACCGGCGTTGACCGCGATATATTGCACCCCGCCTATCGCATAGCTGATCGGCGCCGCGATCGGCACGTTCTGGACGGGCATGTCCCAGACTCTGGCCCCGGTGTCGGCGCGGTAAGCGGCAAATGTGGTGCCGATTGTCCCTTCGAACACCAGGTTGCCCGCGGTCACCAACACCCCGCCGCTGCCCTTCTGCGGCGAGGGCACGCGCCACACCTCGCGCTGGCGGGCCGGGTCCCACGCCGCCAGCCACGCGCGCGAATGGCTGTCGGCGTAGTCGGTGATCGCCTTGCGCTCGGCATCATGGCCGGTGAAGCTGGTGCCGAGGCCCGGCTTGGCCGGGTCGAAGCTCGCCGCCGCGGCATAGCCCATGTACGTCTCGGTGACCGGCAGATAGACAAGCCGGGTCAGCGGGCTGTAGGCCATCGGATTCCAGTTGTGCCCGCCGCCCGCGCCGGGTGATACCAGCACCGGCGTCTCACCGTAACGCACCGCCGGGTTCTCGATCGGGCGGCCGGTGGCCTTGTCGATCCCGGTGGCCCAGTTGACTGGCACGAATTTCTCGGCCGAGAGCAGCTCGCCGGTCCCCCGGTCGAGCACGTAGAAGAACCCGTTCTTGGGCGCCTGCATCAGCACCTGGCGCGTGCGTCCGCCGATCGGGAGGTCGGCCAGGATCATCGCCTGCGTCGCGGTGTAGTCCCACTCCTCGCCCGGGGTGGTCTGGTAATGCCACTTGTAGGCGCCGGTCTTGGCATCGAGCGCGACGATCGAGGCGAGGAACAAGTTGTCGCCGCCGCCCGGGCTGCGCCACTTCTGCGCCCACGGCGAACCGTTGCCGACGCCGATATACACCAGCCCAAGCGCAGGATCGTAGGCCAGCGCATCCCACACGCTGCCGCCGCCGCCGGCCTTCCACCATGTGCCGTTCCAGGTCCTCGCGGCCATGGCGAGCGCCTGGCTTTCGAACCCTTTCGCAGGGTCGCCGGGCACGGTGTAGAACCGCCAGTCGAGCTTGCCGCTGTCGGCATCGTAGGCGCTGACATAGCCCCGCACGCCCATTTCGGCGCCGCCGTTGCCGATCACCACTTTGCCGCCATAGACCCGCGGTGCGCCGGTGATGGTATAGTTCATCGCGTTGTCGACCGTCAGCACCGACCACACCGGTTTGCCCGTCCGCGCATCGAGCGCGATCAGCCGGCCGTCGAGCGTGGCGAGGTAGATCCGGCTCTTCCACGCCGCCAGCCCTCGGCTGACGATGTCGCAGCACGCCAGCCGCCCGAACCGCAGCGGCACTTGCGGGTCGTAGCTCCACAGCACCCGCCCGGTCTTGCCGTCGTAAGCCGTGACCAGGTTCCACGGCTGGACGTTGTAGAGCACCCCGTCGATCGCCAGCGGGCTCGCTTCCATTCCGCGCTCGGTGTCGATGTCGGCAAACCACGCGAGGCCGAGCCGGCCGACGGTGCGGACGTTGATCTGCGACAGCGGGCTGAAGCGCTGCTCGTCGTATGTGCGGCCGGAGCTCAGCCACTGTCCGGGTTCCTTGTCGGCGGCGGTGAGGCGCGCGTTATCGACCCACGCCGGGCCGCTGGCGCCGCAGCCGAGGCCCAGCGCCGCGCCCGCCAGTATCGCTCGCCACAAGGTCATGCAGCGTGGGCGCCCGGGATCGCGCTGGCATCGGCCCAGAAGCCGTGGACTTGCCCGACGACCTTGAACGGCATCCGCACGCGCGCGACCGGGCCCGCGGCGACGTCCTTGGTGTCGATCAGGATCAGGTCCGAGCGGCCCGCCTCTTTGACGCTGTTGCCGATGCCGATCAGGTAGCCGTCGCCCTCGGGCGCGCGCTTGTTGCGCGGTACGAAGGTCATCTCGGAAAGCTGGTAATCGGGCACCGAGGCGAGCTGGGTGGTCTTCTCCTGGTGATCGATGATCCACCACCCGCCGCGCGGGCCGAAGCCGTTGAGGTAGCCGTAGCGGTACTTCAATGTGTGGAAGCGATCGTCCTGCCGCGACAGCGCCCCGGAGACCTCAGGGTAAATCGTTTCGACTTGATAGCGGTCGTTGGTCCGGCTGGAGAGATCTACCGTAAAGCGGCGGATGAGACCAGTCGCCTTGCTTGGCTCGAATGGTTGCTTGCTCGGGAAGAAGGGGAACTGGTTGCCCTCGCCGCCATCCCAGTCGAGCGTCAGCTTGTCCCCGTCCGACCACCCGCCCATCGAGTGAGTGCAGAACAAATTGGCGCCGCGAAACCACTTCACGTCCTTGCCGTCGCCGCCGCGGCGCATCACGCCCATGTAGCACGGCATCGCGGGATCGTAGGTGAAGTGGACCCCGCCCGCCCGGATGCGGTCCATGTCGGAGACCATGTTGGTCAGGTACAGCACCACGTGGCGCTGGGTGACCACGAAGTCGTGCATCATCCCGGCATAGGGCGCTTGGACCGTGGTGCTCCAGTTCACCTTGCCGGCCTTGTCGGCCGAGAACACGAACACGTCCTTCGACAGCAGCCCCCCGGCCTCGTAGCCGAAGCCGATGTACTCGCCGGTCAGCGGGTCGATCTTGGGGTGCGCGGTATGGGTCTTGCTGTGGAGACCCCCGCCGAAGGTGTAGTAATCGTCGACCGTCTCGAGCGTCAGCGGGTTCAGATAGACTGGCGGGCTGTCCTCCTTGAACACCAGCAGCTTGCCGTGGTGGAGGAACAGCTGAGTATTGGCGGTGCCGCGGCTGAGGCCCTTGACGGTGGGATCGTCGGTTAGGGGATTGCGGTACATCCCGAACAGCGAGCGGCCCGCGGCGTGCTGCGCCTTCCACCGCTGGGTGCGGGCGTAGCGAGTCTTGTAGTGGACCCGGCCGCCCTTGATCCGGAACATGCTGACATGCCCCTCGCCGTCGAACGCGATGTCGCCGGCGGATTGCGGCGGCTTGGGATACTGCGGGTCGGGGCCGACGCGGTAGAACACCCCGTCGAGATCGGGCAGCACGCCTTCGACCTCGCAATCGTAGAGGTCGATCTCGGCGCGGTTGTTGGTGCCCGGCGGGCCGCCGCCGAACTGCGCGGGGGTAGCGGGGAAGTCGACCTGGCCGTTCTTGCCCGCCGGCTCCGCAGCCAGGGCGCCGCTGCCGCCAATTCCGGCCAAGGCCGCGCCGGTCCCGACCGCGGCCGCGCCGAGGAACGCGCGGCGCGCCGGATCACGTACATCGTCTTGATTTGCCATCGCCTTGTCTCCCGAGCGCAGCCTAGAGCGGGCCGCGCAATTGGCAACTCCCCAGCAGGCCGCGCATGGCGGGTTTGCATTTCCCCGCCGCCGCGCCATGCTGGGCCGTGATGGCCGAGACCCGCCCAAAGACCCGCCCAAAGACCCGCAGCGAGACCGACAGCTTCGGCGCGATTGCCGTGCCCGCCGACCGGCTGTGGGGCGCGCAGACGCAGCGCAGCCTCGAGCACTTCCGCATCGGCGGCGAGCGGATGCCGCTGCCGGTGATCCACGCCCTCGGCACGGTCAAGCTCGCCGCGGCGCGGGTCAACGCGCGCCTCGCCGGGCTCGAGCCGCGCCTCGCCGAAGCCATCGCCGCCGCCGCGCAGGAGGTCGCGGACGGCCGGCTCGACGACCACTTCCCGCTGGTCGTGTGGCAGACCGGCTCGGGCACCCAGTCCAACATGAACGCCAACGAGGTGATCGCCAACCGCGCCAATCTGGCGCTCGGCGGCCAGCTCGGGGCCAAGGCGCCGGTCCACCCCAACGATCACGTCAACCTGAGCCAGTCGTCCAACGACACGATCCCGAGCACGATCCACCTCGCCGCCGCGAGCGAGCTGGTGCACCGGCTGATCCCGGCGCTCAAGGCGATGCACGCCGAGCTCGCCGGCAAGGCGGCGGCGTGGGCGCAGATCGTCAAGATCGGCCGCACCCACGCGCAGGACGCGACCCCACTGACGCTGGGCCAGGAGGTCTCCGGCTACGCCGCCCAGGTCGAGGCCGGGATCGCCCGGATCGAGCTGGTGCTGCCCGGCCTCTGCCAGCTCGCCCAGGGCGGCACCGCGGTCGGCACCGGGCTCAACGCGCCCGCCGGCTTCGGCGAGGCGATGGCCGCCGAGCTCGCCTCCATCACCGGCCTGCCGCTGGTCACCGCGCCCAACAAGTTCGAGGCGCTCGCCGGGCAGGACGCGCTGGTGTTCGCCCACGGCGCGCTCGACAGCCTCGCCGCCGGGCTGTTCAAGATCGCGAGCGACTTGCGCCTGCTCGGCTCAGGGCCCCGCGCCGGCCTCGGCGAGCTGGCGCTACCCGAGAACGAGCCCGGTTCCTCGATCATGCCCGGCAAGGTCAACCCGACCCAGGTCGAGGCGCTGACCCAGGTCTGCGCGCGGGTGTTCGGCAACCAGACGACGATCGCTTTCGCCGGCAGCCAGGGCCAGTTCGAGCTCAACGTCTATCGCCCGGTGGTCGCCTACGCCTTCCTCCAGTCGGTCGCGCTGCTGGCCGATGCGGCCGCCAGCTTTACCACGCACCTCCTCGCCGGGCTCGAACCGCGGCGCGACAACCTCGCCCGCGGGGTCGAGCGCTCGCTGATGCTGGTCACCGCGCTCGCGCCCGCGATCGGCTACGACAAGGCCGCGGCGATCGCCAAGGACGCGCACCACCGCGGTACCACGCTGCGCGAAGCGGCGCTGGCCGCGGGCGTGACGCCCGAGGACTACGACCGGCTGGTGCGGCCCGAGGCGATGCTGGGGCCCAATTCCGACTGAGCTGCCTGCTGTTCTGGACGAAAATGCTTTCGCCCGCGCGCCACACAGGCCTAGGTCTGCGCAGGCTTTCACACACAGGAGACGCGCCATGGCCAAGAGCCAGAAGAAATCGAGCAAGGAAATCCGCAAGCCCAAGGCTGAAAAGCCCAAGACCAACGCCTCGCAGCCGACCCAGAAGCTGGGCTCGGTCAAAGGGCTGGAGAACTTCAAGAACAAGTGACCGCAGTCCATGAGTCCCCGCGCAGGCGGGGATCGCAGGCGGCATCCGACCATGGCTAGCGCCGTTCGATGACCCCCGTCCGCATCCTGGTCGATGCCGACGCCTGCCCGGTGAAGGACGAGATCTACCGCGTCGCGGCGCGGCACCGGGTGCCGGTCAGCGTGGTCAGCAACTCGCCCTTCCGCGTGCCGGTGGGCCCGCTGGTCGAGCGGGTGGTGGTCTCGGGCAGCTTCGATGCCGCCGACGACTGGATCGCCGAGCGCGCCGATCCGCGCAGCGTGGTGGTGACCGGCGACATCCTGCTGGCAGGCCGCTGCGTGAAGGCCGGCGCCGCGGTGCTGTCCCACACCGGCAAACCGTTCACCCCCGCCTCGATCGGCGGCGCCATCGCGACCCGCGCGATCATGGCCGATCTGCGCGCAGGCGCGGACGGGCTGATGGGCGGGCCGGCGCCGTTCGCAAAGGCGGACAGGTCGCGGTTCTTGCAGGCGCTGGATGAGGTGCTGGTGCGGTTGGGGAGGGGATAAGGGGCGCAGATTTCGTATTCTCAAGCCCAAGAATACTTTAGCTCAAGGCCCCTCAAGCTGGGCCAGAAAAGATCGTGGAACCCGCCAGCCAGCAAAGGCCATTGCGTCCAGTGGCGCTATTCAGCACTGTAGTTTCTTGGAGGCCCGCGACCAATGAATGCACAAGCAGACTGGATGGTAGCCTATACGGCGCTACGCGACGAATTTGGACTCACGGATGACGCAATAGGTGCCTTCGCTGTGCAGTTGCGTTTCAACCTTGATGATCTCAAGGAGCTCGCGGCGGAATCCATCGTTGGTGGCGGCGACGACAAAAAGTGCGACGTCTTTTATTTCGATCAAGAGAACGGCATTGTCGTCCTAGCTCAATGCTACATGGCTCAAACTCAAAAAACCGAAGCTCCGGCAAACAAAGCGTCTGATCTCAACACTGCGGTTGCTTGGATCTTAAACGCAGACTTGACCAAAATTCCCGAAGCGCTTCAAGATAGAGCTGCGGAACTCCGCAAGGCACTAGCCGAAGACGAGGTTCGCCAACTCCACGTCTGGTATGTTCACAACCTTCCGACATCAAAAAATGTCGCGAATGAGTTAGAGACGGTTGCGACCACAGCGAAAGTAGGAATAAAGCAACATACAACTTTGGACAACGTAGAGGTCTACGTAAAAGAGATAGGTTGTGATGAACTTCTCAAGTTGTATGTTCAAGCGGAACGCGCGATCATTGTTACTGACGAATTCTCTGTCGTAGTCCCCTCGGTCGTGGAGACCAACGGTCCAAACTGGTCATCTCTCTCGACATTTGTTCTAGGTGATTGGCTGGCGCAGCAGTTCGACAAGTTTAAGACCGACCTGTTTTCTGCAAATATCCGAGGATATCTTGGTTCACGCGAAGTGGACGCAAACATAAATAATGGAATTAAGAGTACTGCGCGGGATGAGCCTGAAAATTTCTCGATATATAATAATGGCATAACGGCGCTCGTTCTTGATTACGAGGTAGTGAAGGTGGAGACCGGATCGGAGATTCGATTAAAGGGTCTCTCCATCGTGAATGGTGCTCAGACAACTGGCTCCCTCGCGAACGTTGGGGGAAAGCTCGGAGATAAGCTCCTCGTGCCGATCAGGTTCGTTAAATCAAGTAGCGAAGATATAGTCAATAAGATAGTTAAGTATAATAACTCTCAGAACAAAATTGAAGCTGCGGATTTTAGGAGCGGAGACCAAATACAGCAGAGGTTGAGGGAGGAATTTGAAATCGTTCCTGACGCCGACTACGAGGGCGGTCGCCGTGGTGGAGCGAGCGATGCGATAAAACGTAGCAAAAATACAATTCCGTCTTACACAATTGCTCAGGCTCTCGCGGCCTTCCACGGCGATCCAGTGACTGCCTATGACAGAAAGTCCGCTCTTTGGACCGGTGATAAGAGCTATGCTGAGATATTCAATGAGAAGAAGACTGCGCGGCACATGGTACTCGTGTATAGCCTTTTGCAGAATCTTAATGCTCGACGCCTCGGCCTTATTGAGTGTGAGAAGAAGGACGCGCTCACCGAGTCCGATAAGAAGGTGCTGGCATTCCTGAACCGGAAGGGCGCGACCTTCCTAATCCTGTTTGCTTTGTCTCAAGTAATTGAGACAATTGTCGGAAAACCGGTTCCAAACAAGTTTGACCTCAGATTCAAGGACAATTTGTCTCCCGCGGACGCGGCCAAGCGCTGGGACCCCCTTCTAGATATCATTCTGCCGCTCAACGAATTTTTTACGGAGGCATTTTCAAGCGGTCGTATTCAGGGGGAGGGCGTACAATCGGCAATGCCGAAATTTACAGGTGTGTTTGATGGCCTGAAGACCATCCACAAGGGCGCATTCGATGGGTTTGCCTCGGTGATTGCCACGGGGTAAGTTCTAAGGCCTTCGGCCTTCTCGCGCATCCACGGAACCCCCCGCTCCCTCGTGCGCTGACTCCCCCGCAAGCAGGGAGTCGCATTATCATGGCCGCACGCGCTTACTGGCAGGGGCAGATCCGTCTCGCGCTCGTGTCGATTCCGGTCGAGGTTTATGCCGCGACCAAGAGCGGCGCTGCGATCGCGTTCAACCAGATTCACGAGCCGAGCGGCAAGCGGGTCAATTACGAGAAAGTCGTCGCCGGGATCGGGCCGATCGACCGCGACGATATCGTCAAGGGGTTCGAGGTCGCCAAAGGCACCTACGTGATCCTGAGCGACGCGGAGATCGAGGCGGCCAAAGTCGAGAGCCGCAAGACCCTGGACCTGGTGCAGTTCGTCGACGCGCGCGAGATCGACGTGTTCTACTTCGAGAAGCCGTACTACGTGGTCCCGGCGGACGACCTGGCCGAGGAAGCGTTCGTGGTGCTGCGCGAGGCGCTCAAGGCCGCGGGCAAGGTGGGCATCGGGCAGATCTCGGTGCGCGGGCGCGAGCAGCTCGTCAGCCTCAAGCCGTGCGGCAAGGGCATCGTGCTCGAGACCATGCGCTATGAGGACGAGGTGCGCGGGGCGCAGGGCTATTTCAAGGACATCCCCGACACCCGGCCGGCCAAGGAGCTGCTCGACCTGGCCACCGCGCTGATCGACCAGCGCACCGCGCCGTTCGAGCCCGAGAAGTTCCACGACCGCTATATCGACGCGCTCAAAGGCCTGATCGCCAAGAAGGCCAAAGCCAAGGGCAAGACCATCCTTGAAGATGTAGTCGAGCCGGGTGGCGGCAGCGGGAGCAACGTGATCGACCTGATGGCGGCGCTGAAGAAATCGGTCGGCGGGAAGGCCGAGGTGCCGGCCAGGAAGGCGGCAGCCAAGGCGAAGAAGCGGGCGTAAGTCGTGGCTAAGTCCGACTCCCTCGCCGAGTACAACCGCAAGCGCGACTTCAAGCTGACCGCCGAGCCCGCGGGCAAGCGCGCGGCGAGCGCGGGCGGCAACACCTTCATCGTCCAGAAGCACGATGCCACGCGGCTGCACTGGGACTTGCGGCTCGAGGCGGACGGGGTGCTCAAGAGCTGGGCGGTCACGAAAGGTCCGAGCCCCGACCCCGAGATCAAGCGGCTGGCGGTGCGGACCGAGGACCACCCGATGGCCTATGCCGAGTTCGAGGGGACGATCCCCGCGGGCGAATACGGCGGCGGCACGGTGATGCTGTGGGACCGCGGGACCTGGGCGCCGGTGCCGGGCAAGAGCTGGAAGAATATCGAGCAGGGGCACCTCCACTTCACGCTCGAGGGCGAGCGGATGAAGGGGGAGTGGCTGCTGATCCGCCTCAAGCCGCGCCCGGGCGAGAAGCGCGAGAACTGGCTGCTGCGCAAGATCGGCGACGATTTCGCGGCGGAAGGCGACGCGCTGGTCGACCGCTGCCTGACCAGCGTGCTGACCGGCCGCTCGATGGCCGAGATTGCGGCGGACAAAGCCGGCGAAGTCTCGTTCAAGGGCGTGCGCGGCGCCGCCTTCACCAAGGCGATGGCCAAGGCCGCCGCGCGCAACGCCAAAGTGGGCAAGGCCCCTGCGAAGAAAGGCAAGGCTGGTGACACGCCGCCCGCGTTCCAGCCGCCGCAGCTCGCCACGCTGGTCGATGCGGTGCCGGCGGGCAACGGCTGGCTGCACGAGATCAAGTTCGACGGCTACCGCCTGCTGGTCGCCGCGGCGGGCGATGCGGCGCGCGTCTACACTCGCAACGGCCTCGACTGGTCGGACAAGTTCGCCCCGCTGGCCGCGCGCTTCCAGGCGCTCGCGCTGCCGCCGTGCCTGATCGACGGCGAGGTTGTCGCCAGTGGCGCCGACGGCAACCCCAGCTTCTCGGCGCTGCAGGGCGTGCTCAAGCGCGGCCACGGAAGCGAGAAGGCGAGCGACAAGCTGAGCTTCCACGCGTTCGACTTGCTCAGTCTCGACGGCGCGGACCTGACCGGCCTGCCGCTGATCGAGCGCAAGGAGCGGCTCGAGGCGCTGCTCGCGACTGCGCAGCCGCCGATCCACGTCGCCGACCACGTGATCGGCGCGGGCGAGAAGCTGTTGCGCGCGATGTGCGACGCCGGGCAGGAAGGGATCATCGCCAAGCGGATCGACGCGCCCTACCGCGCCGGGCGGAGTAAGGGCTGGGTCAAGGTCAAGTGCACCCGGCGGCAGGAATTCGTGGTCATCGGGTGGAAGGCCTCGAGCGCCAAGGGCCGCGCGTTCTCGAGCCTGCTGCTGGCGCAGAACGAGGGCGGCAAGCTCATCTACAAGGGCAACGTCGGGACCGGTTTTGCGCAGGATACGCTGGACGATCTCGCCGCCCGCTTCGCCAGGATCGCGGTCGCCGAACCCCCGGCGGAGGTCCCGCGCGAGGACCGGCGCCGGGTGACCTGGCTCAAGCCCGCGCTGGTGGCCGAGATCGCGTTTGCCGAATTCACGGCTGACGGCAGCGTCCGCCACGCCAGCTTCCTCGGCTTGCGCGGCGACAAGCCCGCGGGCGAGGTCGTGCCCGAACGCGCCGCCCCCGCACCTGCCGAGGAGCCCGCGGTCAAGATCACCAACCCCGACCGGGTGATCGACCCCGACAGCGGGCGGACCAAGGGCGAGCTGGCGGGCTATGTCCAGGCCGTCGCCGCCCTGATGCTGCCGTGGGCCGGCCACCGCCCGGTAACGATCGTGCGCTGCCCGCAGGGGCGGGCCAAGAAGTGCTTCTTCCAGAAACACGACAGCGGCACTTTCGGCCCGCACGTAAACCACGTCCCGATCACCGAGAAGGACGGCGGAACCGAGGATTACATGTGGGTCGACGATGCCGCCGGACTGGTCTCGCTGATCCAGATGGGCACGATAGAGCTCCACGGGTGGGGCAGCCGGGTGCCCGAGGTCGAACTGCCCGACCGCATGGTGTTCGATCTCGACCCCGACGAAGGGCTCGATTTCGAGGCGGTGAAAAGCGCCGCGGTGCACATCCACGACCGGCTGGCCGACATCGGCCTGACCAGCTTCGCGATGCTGTCGGGCGGCAAGGGCATCCACGTGGTCGTGCCGCTGACGCCGGGGCACAGCTGGGACGCGCACAAGGACTTCGCCCGCCGCTTCGCCGAAGCGCTGGCGCTGGCCGAGCCCGACCGCTTCGTCGCGCAGATGAGCAAGGCCAAGCGCGTGGGCAAGATCTTCATCGACTACTTGCGCAACCAGCGCGGCGCGACCGCGGTGCTGCCGTACTCGGCGCGGGCGCGCGCCGGCGCGCCGGTGGCGGTGCCGATCGCGTGGGGCGAGCTCAAGGGCTTCGCGCACGCGCACGCGTTCGACATCCGCGACACCAAGCGGCTGATCGACCGCGCCGCGAGCAAGAGCCTCGCCGGGTGGGGCTTCGCCGACCAGGCGCTGCCCGACTTGTAGGCCTCGACCGTGGCAGCGACTTCGCGCTCGCGGAAACCGATTGCTCGGTTCGTCGTTGTTTTGGCGCAACTGAAAGGTATTCCATGAAAAAGTTCGTCCTCCTCGTCGCCGCGGCCACGCTTGCGCTGCCCGCCGCGACCGCTTCCGCCCAGGTTTCGACTAGCTCGCGCGACCGCATCGGGGCGCTCCTCGGCGCGATCTTCGGTGATCGGCTCGGCGCGACCACCTCGATCGACGCGCAATGGGCTGCCGGGCAGACCCCGCTCAACGATCAGCGCTATCAGTTCGAAACCCGCGTCGATGCCGAAGTCCGCGCCGGCAACCTCACCCAGTCGGCGGCGCAGCGGCTCAAGTCCGATTACTATGCGCTCGCCCAGACCGAGGCCAGCTATGGCGCCGACGGGCGTTTCACCGCGCAGGAGCGGGCCGACCTGACCGCGCGCTATAACGCGCTCAACCAGGTGCTCGCGTCGGGCGGCTATGCCGACAGCGGATATCAGAACGGCAATTATCCGGGCGGATCGTCCACCGCCGACGTCGCGGCGGGACGCGCCGAGTTCGAGGCCCGCGTCAACGCCGCGGTCGCCGCGCGCCGGCTGACGCGCACGCAGGCGACGCGGCTCAAGACCGACTACGCGGACGCGGTCCGGATCGAAGCCAGCTACTTGCGCGACGGGGTGATCGACAGCCGCGAGCAGCAGGACCTCGACGCCCGGCTCGACGCGCTCGATTCGCGGATCGGGGATACGCCTTATGGCACGGCCGCGCTGACCGCGCGGGCGCGCCTCGACGCGGTTGCCCGGGCCTTGCCCTACAGCGGGCTCACTGCCACGGCCCAGGCGATGCTGCGGGTGCAGGCCGAAGACCTGATCCGGCTCGACGCGGCTTATGCGCGGATCAACGAAACCGCTGAGGAACGCGCCTATATCGATCGCCGGCTGGTCGAGCTCGAGGCCCAGGCGCGCGTCCGCCGCTAAGGCTCACCCGCGCCCCTCAGGCCGCGCAGCGATCGGTGCGACTCGATCGCGCCCGGCTGTCGCAGGCTTGTGGGTGCGCGGGGGGAGTGGCAGCAGCGGGGCTGCGAGATTCGCTGCTCGGCTTGTCGGCTGACTGGCGGGCGCTTGCACCACTCCGGTCGCCTGGGGCGCCGCTTGAGGCCGGTTTTTGGTCGGAGGCCTTTGGCGGGGCCGGCTGTGCCGCCGCAACGGCCGACCACGCAAGGCTCGCGGCGAGTGCCGCCGAGCCGAAGCCGTACAGGATGTGCGTGCTGCCCATATCCCTGCCCCCGATGTGCGGGAAGATGTACGCTTGTTGGGCCGCGTGATCGAGGCCTTTTGTGAGTCGATCTTCCCGCCGCATCGCAAGTCGACGGCAGGGATTAGAGCGCCGCCAGCACCCGTTCGGCCCACTCGGGGCGGCAGATCAGCAGGTCGGGCAGATAGGGATCGGGGTTGTTGTAAGTGAGCGCGCTGCCGTCGAGGCGCGAGCAGTGGAGCCCGTGGGCCTGCGCCACCGCGACCGGGGCGCAACTGTCCCATTCGTGCTGCCCGCCGGCGTGGAGGTAAATCTCGGCCAGCCCGCGCACCACCGCCATCGCCTTGGCCCCGGCCGAGCCCATCGCCATCAGGTCGCCGCCGAGCGCTTCGGCCACCGCCAGCGCCTCGGCCGGCGGGCGGGTGCGGCTGACCACCACGCGCGGCGTGTCGGCGGGTTGCGCCAGCACCGCCGGCTGGTCCGAGCGGAACACCAAGCCGAGCGCCGGCAGCGCGACCGCCCCGGCGGTTGGCGCGCCATCGACGGCCAGCGCGACGTGGACCGCCCAGTCCTCGCGCCCTTCGCGGTATTCGCGCGTGCCGTCGAGCGGGTCGATGATCCACACGCGCGCATGGGCGAGCCGCGCGGGGGTGTCGCGGCTTTCCTCGGACAGGACCGCGTCGTCGGGGCGTTCGGCGCATAGGCGCTCGATCAGCAGGCGGTTGGCCGCCGCGTCACCCGCCGCGCCGAGCGCCTCGCCGGTGAGCCCGCCGGCGCGCAGATCGAGCAGCACGCGCCCCGCCGCTGCGGCCAGCTCGGCAGCCAGCGCGGCGTCTGTACTCACAAGTCGGGCGCCCACTCGCCGAGCAGCCGGCCGACGATCAGCTCGGCCGCGGCTTCGGGGCCGGTCTCGGTGGTATCGATGCGGATTTCGGGGTTTTCGGGCGCCTCATAAGGACTGTCGATCCCGGTGAAGTTCTTGAGCTGGCCGCTGCGCGCCTTCTTGTAGAGCCCCTTGACGTCGCGCCGCTCGGCCTCGGCCAGCGGGGTGTCGACGTGGACTTCGAGGAAGTCGCCCACGGGCAGCATCGCGCGGACCATGTCGCGCTCGGCGCGGAACGGGCTGATGAACGCGGTCAGCACGATCAGCCCGGCGTCGGTCATCAGCTTGGCGACTTCGCCGACCCGGCGGATGTTCTCGATCCGGTCGGCCTCGGTGAAGCCGAGGTCCTTGTTGAGCCCGTGGCGGACATTGTCGCCGTCGAGCAGGAAGGTGTGCTTGCCCGCGGCGTGAAGCTTCTTCTCGACCAGGTTGGCGATGGTCGACTTGCCCGAGCCCGATAGCCCGGTGAACCACAGCACCGCGGGGCGCTGGCCCTTCATCGCCGCGTGCTGCGTGGTGCTGACTTCGAGTGCTTGCCAATGGACGTTCTGCGCCCGGCGCAGCGCGAAGTGGATCATCCCCGCCGCGACCGTGGCGTTGGTCAGCTTGTCGACCAGGATGAACCCGCCCAGCGTGCGGCTGGCGGTGTAGGGTTCGAAGGTGAGCGGGCGGTCGGCGGTGATTTCGCACACCCCGATCGCGTTCAAGGCCAGCGTCTTGGCCGCGCAATGCTCGAGGCTGTTGACGTTGACCACGTACTTGGGCTGCGCGACCGCGGCGCTGACGGTCTGGGTCGCCAGCTTGAGCCAGTAGCCGCGCCCGGGAATCAGCGGCTCGTCGCTCATCCACACCAGCGTCGCCTCGAACTGGTCGGCGCTTTCGGGCGGAGCATCGGCGGCGGCGATCACGTCGCCGCGGCTGCAATCGACTTCGTCCGCCAGCGTCAGCGTGACCGATTGCCCGGCGACCGCCTCGTCCAGCTCGCCATCAAGCGTGACGATCGACTTGACCGTGGTGGTCCGGCCCGAGGGCACTACACGCACCGCATCGCCCGGCTTGACCATGCCCGCCGCGATCAGCCCGGCAAACCCGCGAAAATCGAGGTTGGGGCGGTTGACCCATTGCACCGGCATCCGCAACGGCTGGGTCTGCGCCGCGGTCTGCTCCAGCTCGACGCTTTCGAGGTGCGCGATCAGGCTCGGGCCCGAATACCACGGCGTGTTGGCGGACGGCGCGGCGGTGATGTTGTCGCCCTTGAAGCCGCTGAGCGGGATCGCGGTCACTTCGCCGATCCCGATCTGCGCGGCAAACTCGCGGTAATCGGCGACGATCCGGTCGAACACTTGCCTGTCGTAATCGACCAGGTCCATCTTGTTCACCGCCAGCACCAGGTGGCGGATGCCGAGCAGGTGGCACAAATACGAATGGCGCCGGGTCTGCACCAGCACGCCCTTGCGCGCATCGATCAGGATCACCGCCAGGTCGGCGGTGCTCGCGCCGGTCACCATGTTGCGGGTGTACTGCTCGTGCCCCGGCGTATCGGCGACGATGAACTTGCGTTTCTCGGTCGCGAAGAAGCGATAGGCGACGTCGATGGTGATGCCCTGCTCGCGCTCGGCGGCGAGGCCGTCGACCAGCAGCGCAAAATCGATGTCCTTGCCCTGCGTGCCGACGCGCGCGCTGTCGGCCTCGAGCGCGGCCAGCTGGTCCTCGAAGATCAGCTTGGAATCGTACAGCAGCCGCCCGATCAACGTCGATTTGCCGTCATCGACGCTGCCGCAAGTGATGAACCGCAGCAGATCCTTGCGCTGGTGGAGCTCGAGATAAGCGCCGATGTCCTCGGCGATCAGGGCGTCAGTCTGGTAGGACGGTTCCGATACAACCTCAGCCATGCGCTCCTCCCCAGCAAGGGGAGGTGGCAGCCCGATTGGGCTGACGGAGGGGTGTAGCCGCCGGCGTTGACACCCTTCCCCC
>JBDSDC010000116.1:0-14004 GCA_039920725.1 Croceibacterium sp.
CAGGGCAACTTCGGTTCGATGGACCCCGATCCGCCCGCCGCCGAACGCTATACCGAGGCGCGGCTGGCCAAAGTGGCGATGTCGCTGCTCGATGATATCGACAAGGACACGGTCGATTTCGTCGACAACTACGACGGGTCGCGGCGCGAGCCTTCGGTTCTGCCGGCGCGGTTTCCCAACCTGCTGGTCAACGGTGCGGGCGGGATCGCGGTCGGGATGGCGACCAACATCCCCCCGCACAACCTGGGCGAAGTCCTCGACGGGTGCCTGGCGTTCATCGACAACCCGGCGATCACCACCGAGGAACTGATCGAATACATTCCCGGGCCGGACTTCCCGACCGCGCCGGTGATCCTCGGCAGCGCGGGCGCCCGCGCGGCCTACACCACCGGTCGCGGCTCGATCCTCCAGCGATGCCGCCACACGATCGAGGAAGGCCGCGGCGAGCGGCGCTCGATCGTGCTGACGAGCATCCCCTACCAGGTCGGCAAGGCCGGTCTGGTCGAAAAGATCGCCGAGGCCGCCACGGACAAGCGGGTCGAGGGGATTTCCGACCTTCGCGACGAATCCAACCGCCAGGGCGTGCGGGTGGTGATCGACCTCAAGCGCGACGCCACGCCCGAAGTGGTGCTCAACCAGCTGTGGCGCCACACCCCGGCGCAGGCGAGCTTCCCCGCCAACATGCTGGCGATCCGCGGCGGCCGGCCCGAAACGCTGATGCTGCGCGACATCATCCAGGCGTTCATCGCCTTTCGCGAGGAAGTGATCGGGCGGCGCACCAAGCACGAGCTCGCCAAGGCGCGCGACCGGGCGCACATCCTGCTCGGGCTGGTGGTCGCGGTCGCGCATCTCGACGCGGTCGTGGCGATGATCCGCGGCGCCGCCAACCCGGCCGATGCGCGGGCCCGGCTGCTGGCCAAGGAATGGCCGAGCGACGAGATCGCCCCGTACCTCTCGCTGGTCGAGGCGGTGGAGGAAAAGCTCACCTCGGCCGCGGGCACGTATCGCTTGTCCGAGATCCAGGTGAAGGCGATCCTCGACTTGCGTCTGCACCGGCTGACCGCGCTGGGGCGCGACGAGATCGGCGACGAGCTCAAGCAACTGGCGGTCGGCATCGAGGAATACCTCGCGATCCTCGGCGACCGGGCGCGGCTTTACGCGGTGATGCGGGCCGAGCTGGAGGAAATCCGCACCCTGTTCGCCACCCCGCGCGTCAGCGAGATCGCGCCCGCGTGGGACGGGATCGACGACGAGGATTTGATCGAACGCGACGAGATGGTCGTCACCGTCACGCTGGACGGCTACATCAAGCGCACCCCGCTCTCGACCTTCCGCGCGCAGAATCGCGGCGGCAAGGGCCGTGCCGGCATGGCGACCAAGCAGGAAGACGCGGTGATGGCGATGTTCGTCACCAGCACGCACAACCCGGTGCTGTTCTTCTCGACTTCGGGCAAAGTCTATCGCCTCAAGGTATGGCGCCTGCCCGAAGGCGGCCCGGCCACGCGCGGCCGGCCGATCGTCAACCTGCTGCCCGCGCTCGACCCGGGCGAGACCATCGCCGCCGTGCTCCCGCTGCCCGAGGACGAGGGCAGTTGGGGCGCGCTCAACGTGGTCTTCGCCACCGCGCGCGGCCGCGCCCGGCGCAACTCGATGGACGCCTTCGCCAACATCCCGCGCGGCGGCAAGTTCGCGATGCGCTTCGATGAAGGCAGCGAGGACCGGCTGATCGGCGTCGCTCTGCTGGCCGAAGATGACGACGTGCTGCTCGCCAGCCGCGCGGGCAAGGCGATCCGCTTTGCCGCCGACGACATCCGCGAATTCCAGAGCCGCACCTCGACCGGGGTGCGCGCGATGAGCCTCAAGCCCGCCGACGAAGTCGTCTCGCTGTCGATCCTCCACAGGGTCGGCGTCAAGGACCAGGAAGAGCGCGAGGACTATCTGCGCCATGCATCATGGAAGGGCGAAGATCCCGAGCGTACACCGCGCAAGATGGATGACGAACGGTTCGCCTTCCTGAGCGCCGAAGAGCAGTTCATCCTCACCGTGTGCGGCAACGGCTACGGCAAGCTCAGTTCGGCCTACGAGTACCGCCGCACCGGGCGCGGCGGCCAAGGCATCACCAACATCGACAATATCGCCCGCAACGGCCCGGTCGTGGCCAGCTTCACCGCGACCAAGGCCGACCAGCTGATGCTGGTTACCGATCAGGCCAAGCTGATCCGGATTGGGCTCGATTCGCTGCGCGTGATCGGGCGCGGCTCGGCCGGGGTCCGGCTGTTCAACGTGGCCGACGACGAACACGTGGTCAGCGCCGTGCGGCTCGACGAGGAAGAAGCACCCGAGAACGAAGCCGAGGAAATGATCGTCGAGGAAATGCTCGCCCGCGACAGCGAAGCCACGCCGCCCGAAGACACCCCTGATCGAGACGACAGCGAGGGTTGAAGCCTTCGTGCTTGACCCTCACGCGACGTGAGGGACTATTGACGCGTCCTGCGGAAGGACGACGACATGAGCAGGTACACCGTCAAGCAGCTGGCGCGGCTCTCAGGAGTCTCGGTGCGCGCGCTGCATCATTATGATCAGATCGGCCTGCTCAAGCCGGCGTTCCTCGGCGAGAATCGCTATCGCTACTACGGCCGCGACGAGCTGCTGCGCCTGCAGGACATCCTGTTCCACCGCGAACTCGGGGTCCCCTTGCAGGACATTGTGCTTCTGCTCGTTGCCGATGGGCGCGACCGGCTGGCAATCCTTCGCGAGCACCGCGAACGGCTGGCCGCGCGGGTCGAGCATTCTCGCCAACTCCTCACCACGATCGACCGCACGATCGCGGAACTGACCGGAGAAAGCACGATGGACGACAAGGAACTCTACAAGGGCTTTTCGCCCGAGAAGCAGGCCGAATACGAGGATTGGTTGGTCGATCGCTACGGCGGCGAAATGCGCGAACGGATCGAAAGCGGCAAAGCCAGGGTGGCCGCGCTGGCAAGGACTGGATGGAAACGCAGCGGATCGAAGCGGAAGCCGTTTTCGATGCGCTCGGCGAGGCGTTCAAAGCCAACCCAGCTTCCGATGATTCTTCAATCGAACCTTTGCTGGCACGTCACCGCGCGTGCATTGCGGCGATGTGGGGCGGCCCCTGCGCGCCACAAGCTTATGCCGGGGTTGCCGATCTCTATCTCGACCACCCGGACTTTCGGACGAACATGGACAAGCGCGGCACCGGGTTCACCGAATGGCTGGCCGCGGCGATGAAGGACTACGCCGGTCGCCTCCTGGCCTAGCCCGGTTGACGCACCGGGCGGCGGCGCGCAATCGCCGCCGCATGGCGCACGACGTACACATTATCGGCGGCGGGCTGGCAGGGAGCGAGGCAGCGTGGCAGCTCGCGCGCCGCGGCTTCAAGGTCCGCTTGTCCGAGATGCGCGGCGGCGGGGGATCGACCCCCGCGCACCAGACCGGCGGGCTGGCGGAGCTGGTGTGCTCGAACAGTTTCCGCTCGGACGACGACACCAGCAACGCGGTCGGCCTGCTCCACCACGAGATGCGCCGGCTGGATTCGCTGGTGATGCGCGCCGGGGAAGCCGCGCGCGTCCCCGCCGGTTCGGCGATGGCGGTCGACCGCGACGTGTTCAGCCGCGAGGTCGAGCAGGCGCTCGAAGGCCACTGCAACATCGAGATCGTGCGCGAGCGGGTGGACGTCCTGCCGGCTGCCGGCCTCACCATCGTCGCCACCGGCCCGCTGACCGCCGCCACGCTGGCGGACAGCATCGCCGCCGCCACGGGCGCCGAAAGCCTGGCGTTCTTCGACGCCATCGCCCCGATCGTCCACCGCGACAGCGTGAACATGGACGTGTGCTGGATGGCCGCGCGGTGGGACAAGGGCGGCAAGGATTACATCAATTGCCCGATGGACAAGCGCCAGTACGACGCGTTTATCCAGGGTCTGGTCGAAGGCGAGAAGACCGCGTTCAAGGAATGGGAAGCGAGCACGCCCTATTTCGAAGGGTGCATGCCAATCGAGGTCATGGCCGAGCGCGGACCGGAAACGCTGCGCTTCGGGCCGATGAAGCCGGTCGGGCTCGACAATCCGCGGACCTCCTCAGCTGAGTTTCCTCAGGGGCGCTGGCCCCACGCGGTGGTCCAATTGCGCCAGGACAACAAGCTCGGCACGCTGTGGAACATGGTCGGGTTCCAGACCAAGCTGAAGCACGCCGAACAAGTGCGGCTGTTCCGCACCATCCCGGGGCTCGAGAATGCCGAGTTTGCCCGGCTCGGCGGGCTCCACCGCAACACTTTCCTCAACTCGCCCACGCTGCTCGACCGGCAGTTGCGGCTCAAAGGCGCCGGGCACATCCGCTTCGCCGGCCAGATCACCGGCTGCGAGGGCTATATCGAAAGCGCGTCGGTCGGGCTGATGGCGGGTCTGATGGCGGCCGCCGAGCTGGCCGGCTCGCCCTGGACCGCGCCCCCGCGCACCACCGCGCTCGGCGCGCTGCTGGCGCACATCACCGGCGATGCCGAAGCCGCCAGCTACCAGCCGATGAACATCAACTTCGGACTGTTTCCGCCCTTGCCCGAGGTCAAGAAAAAGGCCCGCAAGGAAGCCTATACCGACCGGGCCAAAGCGGATTTGGCAAGCTGGCTGGCGTCGCTGGAGCGTGTGCCCGCCTAGCGCGGGCTTAGAGGTCGGGCTCTTGCGCCTGCGCGGATCGCGGCGCCGAGCAGCCGCACTTCGGCTTTGGGGCCGGCTTGGGCGCGGTGGTGGCGAACTCGCCATGGCTCAGCTCGCCGTCGCGGTTCGCATCCGCGCCGTCGAAGCGCTGCGCGGTCGCCACCGCCCACTCCTCGAACGTCAGCAAGTTGTTGCCGTCCTTGTCGAGCTTGCGGAATGCGTCGGTTCGGCTCGACAGCATCTCGTTTCGGGTAATGCGGTTGTCCCGGTCATGGTCGTAACGGAAGAAGCGCTGCTGCTCGCGCGTCAGCTCGGAAGCTTCGGGGGGCGTCGGACCGCGCTGCCCGGCGGCGTTCGCGGTCGGTAGCACGTCGGGATTGGCGGCGGTCTTGGCCGCCCGGGGCGGAGGGGCGCCTTTCTCGACTTCGGCCCGGCCCTGGAGCCAGAACAAGCCGATCGCGACCATGATGAGCGCGAGGAAGCCCCCGAGGACAATGCGATTCACCGGCAGCTCCCAAGCTCGCTCCGGTCCTAGCTACAGCCCGGTGAGCCCGGTCCGCAAGGCGAGAAGCATGGATCGTGGTCCGCCCAGCAGTTGCGCCCCTCCGCGTGCCAGCGCGGCGTGGCCAAGCCGGGCCAGCACGGCCAGCGGACGCAGCGCGGCGGGCAGCCGCGGCGGCGGCGGCAAAGTACGCGCGGAGGCGAGTACCAGCGCCCGCTCGGGCTCGGCGGAAAGGTTGGCCGCGAGGTCGGCGCAGGCCCACCACCGGCCGGCCAGTTCTACGTCCGTGTCGCGCGCCGCACCGATTTGGCGGGCCAGGCACACCCAGGCCCGGGCGCGGGCGGTCACCAGTTCGGAAATGACCGGCCCCGTCAGCTCGTCGCTCAATAACCCTTCCCACGCGCCCGGCAGCCCAGCCAGCGGGGCAGGATCGCGCCAGTTTCGCAAGGCGCCGAGCACCGGCTCGCCCACCGGCCAGGCTGATGCCGGTTCCGCCAGCCGATCACGCCACCAGGCCAGCCGCACTTGCGCCGCCAGCGGTTCACGCCGGCCGCGCACGATCGCCGCGAGCCGCGCATCGAGCGCGAACAGCGCGGTACAGAGCTCGCGGCTACGCGGCGAAGCGTAGGCGAGCGCAAGCCGCTGGGGGAGCGGCAGAGTTTCGTGAAGCGCGACGGTCACCGTCCTCCTTTGCGGCCGCGCCCCCGAACACCGCAAGCCGGCCTCGCGACGAATTCGCCGCGATTAACCTTCCCCTTACACGTCACGCTTACCACGCACCTCTACGGCTGCGGTCTTATCCTTGTCCCGGCCAATTGCAGGTGGTGTCCGCATGCGCACGATCTTCGAGAAACTTCGCGCCCTATTCGGCTGCACGAGCGGCAATACGACGCTGCTTGTGGCGATATCGCTTCCGATGCTGCTGGGCGGCGCTGGCTTCGGCGTCGACCTGGCCCAGTGGTACATGTGGAAGCGCGAACTGCAATACGCGGTTGACCAAGCGGCGGTCGCCGGGGCGTGGGCGCAGACCTCGTCGGCGACACAAAGCACTTACGTCACGCGCGCCACGCAGGAATTCAACGCCAACTTGTCGGTCGACAGCGGCAGCACCACCACGCCGGTGGTTCAGCTTGCCAACTACGCCGCGGGCACCAACAACAGCGTGGTGGTGCACGCAACAATGTCCCGCGCGCTGCCTTTCTCAAGCATGCTTTATGGCAGCCAGCCGTCGATCTATGCCTACGCGCAAGCGAGTTTTTCGGCAGGAGCGACTTTCACCAGCTGCCTGATCGCGACCGACCCCGATGATAGCGGCGCGATCACCATCGGCGGGTCCTCGATCCTGACCGCCCACTGTGGCCTCGCCGCGCTATCCAATTCGACCACGTCCATCATCGTCAACGGCGATCCAACGGTCGACGTCGGGTGGATCCTTTCAGCCGGCGGTATCGATCCATGGCTGAAAACCCACACCAACAACACGATCATCGAGAATGCCAGTGGCCTCGTCGATCCGTTCAGCGCTCTCTCGCCTCCGAACCCAACCGAATCGCAAGTTGCGCGGACTTATACTTGCGCATCGACTCCAGCATCGACCGTCGCGACTGTCGCCACAACGACCACGACAACTTATTCGTATTGGAAGGGCGCGAACTCGGGCAGCGCGGTGTCATACAACTACACCCCGGCCAAGGCCGCGACCACGTCGACGACGACCCTGAACAATCAGTCCGTTCCCAACGGCACGACCGCTGGTACCACCGCCACCGTCTCCGGCACTGCCACATTCACGCAGATAGGTGGAAGCGGCAACGCCAAGATTTATGAAAAGGCCTCGCCCTCCACCACCAAGACATATTCCAACGTCGTGGTCACGCCCGGCGTCACCTCGGGCACGGTGCAGCCGGGCACCTACACCAACATGAAAATCAGCTGCAACACCACCTTCCAGACCGGAGTCTACATTCTCAACGGCGGTGGGCTGCAGATCGATGGCCAATACCAGGTCAACGGCTCGAGCGTGATGTTCGTGCTGAAAAACGGCGCCTACATCGACATCAACGGCGGGACAAACGTCAACCTCACCGCGATCCAGGCCTCCGACCTGATTGCGCGCGGCGTTTCCACCGCCAACGCCAACCTGCTCGCCGGAATGCTGGTGTTCGAGGATCGCGCTTCGACCGGCAGCAGCAAGTTCAAGATCAATGGCAACGCCAGCACGATTCTCAATGGGACGATCTACATGCCGGTCAGCCAGATGAACTTTTCAGGCACCGCCGGCGTCACCAGCCAATGCCTGATGATCGCGGCCAATCGCATCAACATCACCGGCAATGCCAATATGTCGACGTTCTGCCCCGCCGGGGTTGTCGAGGACAGCACCGTCCTGACCCTAGCCAGCTCGGTCAAGCTCGTCGTATGATCGGCTGGCGCGCCCTTTTCAGGTCCCTGGCGGCCGATTGGCGCGGGACGGCGGCCATCGAGACCGCGCTCGTCGCGCCGATCCTGGTCAGCCTGGCGCTGGGCACTTTCGATGCAGGCTCGATGGTGGCGCGCCAGAGCGAGCTGCAAACTGCCACCGCCGAAGCGGCCGCGATCGTGCGCGCGAAACCCCCGACCACCGCGGACGAACGCACCACCGTGCGCGACATCGTCGCGCTATCGGCCAACGTTCCGAGCGGGAATGTGACGGTGACCGAGATCTATCGCTGCGGTACGGCCACCAGTTACGTTACCACCAACAACTGCAGCTCAGGAACGCAAGTCTCGACTTACATCCGCGTGATCGTGACCGCGACCTACTCTCCGACCTGGACGAACTTCGGGCTCGGCAGCGCGATCAGCTACAACGTGAACCGGGTGGTGCAGATATCATGAGCGTTGCCGCGACACTGCGGCGCGCGAGGCGTGACTCCCGGGGGTCCGTCGCGGTCGAGTTCGCCATACTTGCCCCGGCGGTCTTCACCATGATGTTCGGCGTATTCCAGGTCGGCCTGGGACTGCAGAACTACAACGCCCTGCGCAACGTATCCGCCGAAGTCGCCCGCTACGCGATGGTGCAGTACGCGACCGGCAACAAGCTCACCGACACGCAGCTCAGCTCCTATGCCAACGCGCTCGGCACGTCGGGCACCTATCTGCTGAAGTCGGAAAACCTGAATGCCACCGTCGCCACCGCCGCGACGCAGCGCGTGACCGGAGTAACCGAGAAGACGCTGACTCTGTCCTACCGGATACCGTCGTTGCTCGCCTCGCTGGGCCTCAACGGGCCGCAGCTGACTTATTCGCGGCCGCTGTTCGTCTGTATCACCTGCTGATCGCGGCGCTCGGCGCGCGTCACGCACGGTAGCAGACCTTCCTCACCGCCGCGGCGATGCGCGGAGCATCGATCAGCGCGATCGCCTCGAGGTTGGCGGCATAAGGCAGCGGCACGTCCTCGTTGCACACCCGGGTCACCGGCGCATCGAGCAAGTCGAAGCCGTCCTCCATGCAGATCGCGACAATCTCGGAGGCGATCGAGCACGTCGGCCAGCCTTCCTCGGCGATCACCACACGGTTGGTCTTGGCCAGGCTTTCAAGCACCGCGGTCTTGTCCAACGGGCGCAGCGTGCGCAAGTCAATGACTTCGGCCTCGATGCCCTCGGCCGCCAGCGTCTCGGCCGCGTCGAGCGCCAGCCCGACCGCGATCGAATAGGCGACAATGGTGACATCGGTGCCTTCGCGCACGATCCGCGCCTTGCCGATCGGCAACACGTGATCGTCGAGCTGGGCAAGGTCGAACGTGCGCCCGTAAACCAGCTCGTTTTCGAGGAATACGACCGGATCGTCGGTGCGGATCGCGGCCTTCAGCAGGCCCTTGGCGTCCGCCGCGTCGTAAGGTGCGATGACGATCAGGCCGGGCACGCTTGCGTACCACGGGCCGTAGTTCTGGCTGTGCTGCGCGCCGACCCGGGTCGCCGCGCCGTTGGGGCCGCGGAACACGATCGGGCAGCGCATCTGCCCGCCCGACATGTAATTGGTCTTGGCGGCCGAGTTGATCACGTGGTCGATCGCCTGCATCGCGAAGTTGAAGGTCATGAACTCGACGATCGGGCGCAGGCCGCCCATCGCCGCGCCGGCGCCGATCCCGGCGAAGCCGTATTCGGTGATCGGGGTGTCGATCACCCGCCTGGGCCCGAACTCGTCAAGCAGGCCCTGGGTGACCTTGTAAGCGCCCTGATATTCGGCGACTTCCTCGCCCATCACGAACACCCGGTCGTCAAGCCGCATTTCCTCGGCCATCGCATCGCGCAGCGCTTCGCGCACGGTCACGCGAACCATGTTGGTGCCGGCGGGGATTTCGGGGTCCCGCGCGGGCTGGGTCTTGGCGGCGAGAGTCTCGGTCGCGCTCGGCGCGGGGGTTTCGGTTGCAGCGGCTTGCGCGGCTTCCTGCACCCCCGCGGACGCGGGGGCCTCGGGAGCTTGCGCGGCTTGGCCTGAGGTCCCCGCCTGCGCGGGGATTCCCGCATCCTCGCCCTCGCCGTGAAGCACCGCGATCACGGTCCCGACCTTCACACCTTCGGACCCTTCGGGAACGAGAATCTGGCCGACCGTGCCTTCGTCGATCGATTCGAATTCCATCGTCGCCTTGTCGGTCTCGATCTCGGCCAGCACGTCTCCCGATCTGACCTGATCGCCTTCCTTGACCAGCCACTTGGCGAGCGTGCCTTCCTCCATCGTCGGCGACAGCGCCGGCATCTTGAGCTCGATCGCCATCAGTAGCGCTCCACCAGCACGTCGGTGTAGAGTTCGGCGGGGGCCGGCTCGGGCGAGCTTTCGGCAAAGTCTGCTGCGTCGCTAACCGTCGCGCGGATGCGCTTGTCGATGTCCTTCAGCTGGTCCTCGCCGATGCCCTGGGCCACGAGGTCCATCTTGGCCCGTTCGATCGGGTCATGGTGCTCGCGCATATCCTGCACTTCCTCGCGCGTGCGGTACTTGGCCGGATCCGACATCGAGTGGCCGCGATAGCGGTAAGTCTCAAGCTCGAGCAGCACCGGCCCGTTGCCGCCGCGCACGTGAGCGAAAGCCACTTCGGCCGCCCGGCGCACTTCGAGCACGTCCATTCCGTTGACCTTCATGCCTGGGATACGAAAGGCGGTGCCGCGGCGGTAGAATTCAGTCTCGGCCGAGCTGCGCTTGACCGAAGTGCCCATGGCGTACTGGTTGTTCTCGATCGCGAACACGATCGGCAATTTCCACAGGCTGGCCATGTTGAACGTCTCGTAAACCTGGCCCTGGTTGGCCGCGCCGTCGCCGAAATAGGCCAGGCACAGCCCGCCGTCATTGCGGTACTGGTGGGCCAGCGCGAGGCCGCCGCCGAGCGAGACTTGCGCCCCAACGATGCCGTGGCCGCCGTAGAACTTACGCTCGGTCGAAAACATGTGCATCGAGCCGCCCTTGCCCTTCGAAATGCCCGCCTGGCGCCCGGTCAGCTCGGCCATGATGAGCTTGGGGTCGATCCCGTAAGCGAGCATGTGGCCGTGGTCGCGGTATCCGGTGATCACGCTGTCCCGGCCGCTATCGAGCGCCGACTGGAGACCGATCGCGACCGCTTCCTGGCCGATGTAGAGATGGCAGAACCCGCCGATCAGGCCGAGGCCATAGAGCTGGCCGGCGCGTTCCTCGAACCGGCGGATCAGCAACATCTGTTCGTAGAAGTGAAGCAGCTCATCCTTGCCGGCGGCGAAGCGCCGATCAGCCTCGAACGCGCGCTGGAGGCTGCGCAGTTCGAAGTTTTGGTCGGCGGATGCGGAACTTGCGGAGGTTTTTGCGGATCGCTTGCGAGCCGGCGCCCGGGCAGGCTTGGCGGCGGTGGGTTTGGCGGCTCGTGCCAAGTCATCTTCCCCTGATCGCGCCCTCGTGCGGGAGCGCTGGTTGCGGCTTGCCTATAGGCACGGCGCAGCGGCGCTGGCAACGGCTACGCGATGCGCCTAACCTAATTGGTTAGAACTGGCCGACGGCCGCCGCTTCAGCGCGGCGAATCGAGATCCACGACGTACTCGTCCGGCCGTGCGACATTGAGGTTGCGGCGGATGAGTTCCGCCGACAGGTCGGCGTCCGCGTGATCGGGATTGAGTAGCGCAACCCGGTTCTTGAGCACGTCCCGGTCGTGAACCAGCGCGGCGATTTGCTGCTGGCGCGCTTCAAGCGTGGTCTTGCTCTCGCCCCACGACAGCACGCCATAGGGACCGCCCAGCGCGAGGCCGCCGAGCAACAGCAAGTAACCGAGCGCGCCGAACTGGCTGAACTTCTCACGCACGATGTCGCGCTTGGGCAAGGGAACGTTCACAAGCGGACAGAATCACAGTTAACCTTGAGATTCAAGTCGTTTCAGCGGGAAGCCGGGGATTGGGCACAAGTCGATGGCGGCCGCCCAACGGTGGTTGTTCCGTGGCGGCAATCAAGTTACACAGGAAACTATGCCCGACTTGTTCGACAACCCGCTCGGTCTCGACGGCTTCGAATTCCTCGAATTCTCCGCCCCGGAGAAGGGCGTGATCGAGGCCGGGTTCACGCGCATGGGCTTCGCGCTCGTCGCGCGCCACCGCAGCAAGGACGTCCAGCTGTGGCGCCAGGGCGGCATCAACCTGATCGCCAATTACGAGCCGCGCTCGCCTGCCGCCTATTTCGCCGCCGAGCACGGACCTTCGGCCTGCGGCATGGCTTTCCGGGTTCGCGATGCGGCCCTCGCCTATGCGGCGGCCGTCGACCGCGGCGGCGAGCCGGTCGAACTCGCGACCGGACCGATGGAACTGCGCCTGCCGGCGATCCGCGGGATTGGCAATTCGCTGATCTATCTGATCGACCGCCACTCCGAGGACGTGACCATCTACGACATCGATTTCCGCTTCGAGCCGGGGGTCGAGAGACATCCGCGCGGAGCCGGCTTCACCGCGATCGATCATCTGACGCATAACGTCTACGCAGGCCGCACCGCACATTGGGCCGAGTTCTACGCCCGGGTATTCGGCTTCCGCGAGTTCCGCGAGTTCGACGTAACCGGCGAATATTCGGGCCTCAACACGCAAGTCATGACCGCGCCCGACGGCAAGATCCGCATCCCCATCAACGAAGAGTCGGGGGCCGGCGGCAAAGGCCAGATCGCCGAGTATCTAAGGACTTACAACGGGGAGGGCATCCAGCACATCGCGCTGGCCAGCGATGATCTCTACGCTTCGCTCGACTGCCTCAGGCAGCTGGGTCTGGAGTTCGCCCCGCCCCCGCCCGACGTGTATTATGAGCACCTGTCCGAGCGCCTGCCCGGACACGGAGAATCGGTGGAGGAACTGCGCCGGCGCGGGATTCTGGTCGACGGCACGACCGAGGGCGGAGATCCGCGCTTGCTGATGCAGATTTTCAGCCAGCTGATGGTCGGGCCGGTGTTCTTCGAATTCATCCAGCGCAAGGGCGACGAAGGTTTCGGCGAAGGCAACATCGCCGCGTTGTTCAAGTCGATGGAGGATGACCAGATCCGCCGCGGCACTCTGGCACCCGACAAGGCGCCGCGCCGGCCACCGTCCTGACCGGCGTTCAGCGGCGGGCAACCCCCTTGCACGTTAGAAGCCTTGCGGCCATCAAGCGCCCGACAGGACGAGAGGGAGTTCACTGTGATCACTGCGCCGCGCGCAACGCTTTTGGCCACTGGGGCCACCCTGCTGATGCTCGCCCCCGCGCCTGCAGCGGCCCAGGCCGATCGCGCCGCCGTGCTGAACATCCTGGTCGAATGCGCCAAGATCGACGACCCGACCTCGCGCCTGGCGTGCTATGACAACAACATCCGCAGCGCCGGAGGAATGGCCCGGGCGACGATCCCGGGCCAGTTCCGGGTCCAGGGCGGCGCCGCTCCGGTTGCCGCCAACGAAGGCCCGTCGGGCTTCGGGCGCGAGATTATCAAGGGCGCCGAACGGTTCCAGGCGCCCGCGGGCCAACTGGCAAGCATCCGGCCCAAGGTCACCGCGGTCACCCAGCGTCAGCCGAATACTTATCTCGTGACGCTGGAAGACGGCGCCCAATGGGTTTTCGCGCAAGCCGCCGACAATCAATTCCGTCCGCCTACTCGCGGCGCCATCGTCGAGATCGAGCGGGGCGCGATGGGCAGCTTCCTGATGCGCGTCGACGGGCAAAAGCCGGTGCAGGTGCTGCGGGTCAAATAACCGGCCGCTCGCCGGCCGCTCTGGTCAGGGCGCGTTCGCGGTCTAGCTGGGCTGCGGCATTGCGGCGCAGCTTGTCGAACGTCGACAGGAACCGCTCGCGCCGCTCGGCGTCGAGCGGTGCGAGCAAAAACGCGCTCCGCTCGCGCCCGGCGTCGTGGATCACCTTGTGCAGCCGCGCGCCATGCTCGCTCGGGGCAAAGCGACCGTGGCGCCGGCCGGGCTTGCCCTCGCGTTGCACCAGACCTTTGTCGATCAACGCCTTTACAGTGCGCCCGGCCTGGCTGTGATCGCGCTGGAGGATCGCCACCAGCTCGATCCATTCGACCGGCGGGGCGATCCCGATTTCCGAAAGCACGAAGGCCTCGAAGTTGGAAAGGCCGGTCAGGCGCTTATAAGCGAGCGCACCGCTGCGCCTGACATAAGCGCTCAAGGTCATCAGCGGCGAAACGATTCGCGATCGATCGATGACGATCTTTTCGGCAAGGCGGTCGGGAGAGTCGTCCGGGGCACGCTCACCGTGCGTCGCCAGCTCGCGCTCACGCTCGTAAAGCACCATCGCGCGGTCGAGCAGGACCTCGATCACTGCGAGAAATTCGGACAACTCGGCGGCGGCGACGGAGAACGTCAGTTCGCCATTG
>JBDSDC010000117.1:0-6999 GCA_039920725.1 Croceibacterium sp.
GCTCCACCACCGACTGCACGTGGGACAGGCAGCGCAGCAGCGTCGCGCGTTCGATCGTCGCCTTCATCGAGCGGGGGTCCTCATCTGCATCATGTCGTCACGTGTCCCCCGGCAGGGTCGGCCCGGCAGGCGATCGCCCACCCCACCAGCCCGCGCGTCAAACCAGGGGCCCCCGCCCGCGCCCGCGCCTTCGACCGAGACGGCATCGAGGCTTTCGGTGACCTGCAGATCAAGGTCGGTCGCCATGATCCGCACGGTGCCGTCGGCGCTCGCCTCGATCAGCACGTTCGAGAGAATCGGGATGGTGTTGCGGCGCTCCACCACCGACTGGACGTGGGACAGGCAACGCAGCAACTTGGCGCGTTCGATGGTGGCTTTCATCGCAACACAGACCCCCTTGAGCCCTCGCAGCGGGATTCGCCTGCAAGCGCCGGAATAAGTCGAATTATCCTTAGCGGGGCGGCGTCACCCGGCAAGGAAGAACCGGCGCCAAGCGGGATTCGCTTGGGGAAAACCGGCGGCGAAGGCGTCGGGCCCGGTTCGATCCGCGGCCTCGCGCGTCATCGTCGCCCCCAGCGGTACGCGATCGCGCCCCAGGCCGGGATGACGATCAGGCGAACATCGCCATGCCGCCGTTGACGTGCAGCGTCTGGCCGGTGACGTAGCCCGCCTCGCGGCTGCACAAATAGGCCACCGCCGCGCCGATATCCTCGCCTTCGCCCATCCGGGCCATCGGAATGCGGCCATTGAGCGCCTGCTTTTGCGCCTCGGGCAAGGCGTCGGTCATCGCGGTGCGGATGAACCCGGGGGCCACGCAATTGGCGGTGATCCCGCGGCTGGCGACTTCCTGCGCATAGCTCTTGGTCATGCCCACCAGCCCGGCCTTGGCGGCGGCATAGTTGACCTGGCCCGGATTGCCGGTCGCGCCGACCACGCTGGTGACCGAGACGATCCGCCCGAAGCGCGCCTTCATCATCGGCTTGGCCGCCGAGCGCATCAGCCGGAACGCGGCCTCCAGATTGATGCGGATCACCTGGTCCCACTCCTCGTCCTTCATCCGCATGGCGAGGTTGTCACGGGTGATCCCGGCATTGTTGACCAGGATGTCGAGCTTGCCGAAGGTGTCGACCGCGGCCGGAACCAGCTCCTCGACCTGGACGGGGTTCGACAAGTCGCAGGTGATCTCGACATGGTCGATGGCCGAGACCTCGTTAAGCTCCTCGCGGAAGGAGCGCAGCTTCGAAGCGTTGGAACCCGACAGCGCGAGCCGCGCCCCCTGCGCCGCCAGCGCCCGCGCAATCGCCGAGCCGATCCCCCCACTGGCGCCAGTCACAAGCGCGGTCATTCCGGTCAGGTCGAACATCTTCACAACTCCTTCGCCAGCGCTTCGAGGTCGGCCATCGAGATGACGCTCGTGACCGACACATCCTCGACGGTGCGGGCGATCATCGGGCCGAGGACTTTGCCGCCAAGTTCGACGAACCGCTCGATACCGGCGGCGTGCATCGCCAACACACTTTCGCGCCAGCGGACGCGGCCGGTGACTTGCTCGACCAGCAGGAGCTGCTCCTCGCCCGGATCGGTTACCGCGGCGGCGGTGACATTGGCGTAGAGCGGCAGGCGGAACGCCTGCGGCGGGGTCTTGCCCAGCGCCTCGGCCATCGCGTCCGCCGCGGGCTGCATCAGCGAGCAATGAAACGGGGCCGAGACCGGCAGGATCACCCCGCGCTTGATCCCGTGATCCTTGGCCAGCGCCACCGCCCGCTCGATCGCGCCCTTGTGGCCCGAGAGCACGACCTGGCCCGGATCGTTGTCGTTGGCGATCTGGCACACTTCTCCCTCGGCCGCCGCTTCGGCAAGCGCGGTCGCCTTGTCGAGATCGGCGCCGAGCAGCGCGCACATCGCGCCCACGCCCACCGGAACTGCAGCTTGCATCGCCTGCCCGCGCAGCCGGAGCAGCCGGGCCGTGTCCGCCAGCGAGAACGCGCCGACCGCGCACAGCGCGGTGGATTCGCCCAGCGAGTGGCCCGCGACGCACGCGCCCTTGGCCGACAGCGAAATCCCGCCGTCCTTCTCGAGCACCCGCAGCACCGCGATGGCGTGCGCCATGATCGCCGGCTGGGCATTCTCGGTCAGCATGAGCGTCTCATCCGGCCCTTCGCGCATGATCCGCGAGAGGTTCTGGCCGAGCGCTTCATCGACTTCCTGGAACACCTCACGCGCGGCCAGGCTGGCGCCCGCCAGCTCGGCACCCATGCCCAGTTTCTGGCTGCCCTGCCCCGGGAAAACGAATGCTGTCATCGGCCTCTCCTGCTGGCGGCGCGGGTTATGACCGTGCGGGCGTTCGGGCAAGGCCGAAGGGCACGATCCGGTTGGCCGCGTCGTGGCCGATATCGGCGGTGCCTAGGAACGCGATCCCGCTGCGCGCGCACCAGTCGCGGGCAATGGCTTCGGCATCGGTGCCATAGGGGCGGTCGTTCTCGGGCACCGCGGTGATCCGCCCGAGCCTAATGCCGGCGACGCCCTTGAGGTGTTGGCTAATGTGGAAGAACAGCCGGTCGATGGCGTAGAAGTGTTCGGCCACTTCCTCGATCAGGACTACGTGGCCGGCGAGGTCGGGCATCAGCTCGGTCCCGCACAGCATGGCCAGCGTGATCAGGTTGAACGCTACCGTCGGCCGCTCGCCAAGCGACGGCTCGAGCCCGCCGGCATCGCCCGCGAACCACGCCAGCGCACGGCGCACCGCCGCCTCGCCTCCGTCACGGCGCGCATCGACTGGCATCGGCCCGTGCACCGGCCGCCCGATGTCCTGACGGTAGAGCCCCGCGAGCAGGTAGCCGTTGTCCGAATAGCCGAGGAAAGTCTTGTCGTAGGCGGTCCGGTCCAGCCGTACCATTGCATCGGCGGCGATGCGGTTGGAGCCGTAGCCGCCCTTGGCGAACCACACCGCGGCAAACGCGGGATCGTTGGCGCATTCGAGCAAGGCCGCGAGCCGCACCGGGTCCGGTCCGGCGAAATGCCCCTGCTCGGTAAAGCACTGGTCGTGAAAGTGGAGTTCGAGCTGGGGGAACTCCGCCGCCGCGATTGCACATACCCGTTCCGCCACTTCGCGGGTGATCGGGGTGCCCGGGGCGCAGATGGCGATGCGCTGCATCCGCCTTCCCTAGCACCGGCTTCACAACTTGTGAGTCCCCGCGTAGGCCGCGCCGCATGATCGACGCGCCCAGCCTCACCGCCCACCCGTGGTTCTTCAGCGGCATCGGCGGATCGGGGATGTTGCCGCTGGCCCTGATCCTCAAGGGCCACGGCGCCGAAGTGGCCGGGTCCGACCGCAGCCGTGACCAGGGCCGCACGCCGGACAAGTTCGCCTGGCTCGAGGCGCAGGGTTTCGCGCTGTTCGCGCAGGACGGCAGCGGGATCGCGTCTCCCAGCCAAGTCGTGGTCGCCAGCGCCGCGATCGAGGACACTGTGCCCGAGATAGCCCGCGCCCGCGCGCTCGGATGTCCGCGCATGAGCCGCGCCGAATTGCTCGCCGCGCTGTTCAACGCCGCGCCCATCGGGATCGCGGTGGGCGGCACCAGCGGCAAGTCGACTGTCACCGGAATGCTCGGGTGGATCATGCACCAGGCGGGCCGCGACCCGACGATCATGAACGGCGCGGTGATGAAGAACTTCGCTTCGCCGCAAGTGCCCTTCGCCAGCGCCAGGGTCGGGCAGGGAAACGTGTTCGTTTCCGAAGTCGATGAAAGCGACGGTTCGATCGCGCTGTACCGGCCCCAGGTCGCGGTGCTGCTCAACATCAGCCTCGACCACAAGGAAATGCCCGAGCTGCGTCAGTTGTTCGGCGATTTCCTCGCCGCCGCGCCCGTCGCCGCGGTCAACCTCGATGATCCGGAAAGCGCCGCGCTGGCTAGCCGGGCGCGCGCAGTCGTGGGTTTCGGAATCGAGAGCCGCGAAGCCCGCATCACGGTCGAGAGCTGGTCGGGTTATGCGACCGGCCTCGACGCCGCGGTGATCGACCGCGCCGATGGTTCGGCCCACCCGCTCACGCTGCAAATGCCCGGGCGGCACAACCTTGCCAATGCGCTCGCCGCGGTCGCCGCCGCGGTCGCCGCGGGGATTCCGGTGTCCGAGGCGGTGGCGGCGGTGGCGAGTTTTGTCGGCTTGGCGCGGCGGTTCGACGTGATCGGCACCAGCCCCGGCGGCGTGACCGTGATCGACGATTTCGGCCACAACCCGGAGAAATGCCGCGCCACGCTGCGCACGCTCAAGGCCAGCCCGGGCCGGGTGATCGCGTTCTTCCAGCCGCACGGCTACGGCCCGCTGCGCCAGATGGGGCATGACCTGGCGCAGACTTTCGCTGAGGAGCTGGCCCCCGACGACGTGACCATCCTGTGCGACCCGGTCTATTTCGGCGGCACCACCGACCGCTCGGAAGGCAGCGAGCGGATTGTTTCGCTTATCGAGGCAGCTGGGGGCCACGCCGAATACGTCCCCACTCGCGAATCCTGCGGCGAACGCATGGCGACGCTCGCCCGGCCTGGCGACCGCATCGCCATAATGGGTGCGCGCGACGACACGCTGACCCAGTTTGCACGCGAGCTGCTAGCAAAGCTGCCCTGATCGCTGTCATCCGCGCGAAAGCGGGGAGCCAGCGCACAAGAGCGGGCGCAGCGCCCCCTTGGCCGAGGTCAGTCGATGCCCTTGAAACCGGCGTCTGGATCGTCGAGCCTGATCGACGGGCGGCCTTGCGCGTCGGCGGCATCGCGGTTGTTCTCCTGGCAGACGTACTCGCGCATCTCCCAATCGGGCTGCAGCACGTACTTCTGGACCATCGTATAGGGCTCGGCGAACAACGCGGGATCGGCCGCGGTGATCTCGTCGGTCAGGATGCTGCCTTCGCGGTGAATCCGCTCGTGGAACGTGGTCGTCTCGGTCGCATGGAGCCCGGGGACGACGTAGATCGCCGAGGTGAAGCCATTCGAATCGACCACCAGCGTGTCGCCTTCCCAATGGCCGACCGAATGGCCGTTGTAGAACGGGTCCGGATCCTCGGGCAGCGGCTTGCCGATATAGATGCGGCGGACCTGGCTGTAAGTTTCGATCAGCACGTTGACCCGCCCCGGCGAGTAAGTGAATTCGATCGGATAAGGCAGCCGCATGATCCCCGGCATGCCGTTGGGCACGCAGTTGGCCGCGTCGTTCTGCAGGTTCTCGCCGCGCGCCTTGCCCGCGTTGAATGCGTCGACCACTTTCTGCGCCGCGGGAGTAAGCTTGGGCGGCGTGGGCGTGGTGCGCGATCCAGCGCCGACCCCGGGCGACCATACGCCGCTCCAGTCGGGCCACTGGGTCACCTCGCTGTAGGCGCTCGCGCGCGGGGCTGGTTGAGCGAGCGCCGGCCCGCCCGCCAGGATCAGCGCGCCCCCAAAGAGCACAGCTTTCGAAACGTAACGCATGTCCACTCCCCGGCTTACAGAATCGTTGTTATTCTGCACGATACCTAGTCGAAGCTGTCGCTGCGGCAACAGCCATGACAACCCCGGGTGGTGAGGGTCTAGAGCGCCGATCCGGCGGTGGCCGCCAGCGCGATCGCCGGGGCGAGCCCGATCAGCGTCGCGAGCGCGAAGCTGCGCGCGCGGAGCGGCGACAAGGCGCAGGCGCTGCTGACCAGCAAATGCGGCGCGCCGATCAGCCGCAACCCGACCAGGTAGACAATGCCGCGCTTGCCCAGCTCTTTGTCGAACCGCCCCAGCTTGTCGCCCCACCGCTTGCGGATCGGCCCCGCCAGCCACCGCCGGGCGACTTCGAACAGCACTTGGCTCCCGATCAGCGTGCCGGCCAGCACCACCGCGATGCCCATCCGCCCGCCGAGCAACATGCCCGAGGAGAACGAGATCGGCAGCAGCATCCACGGCACTCCGAAAGCCATGACCGCGGCGGTCAGGCCGAGGAAGGCGATCGCCATCGCCAGCTCGCTGTCGAACAGGGTCGCAAGGCTTGAAAGGAGGTCGAGCATGATACCGGTGTTCCAGTGCGCGCCGGCCCGGAAAGTTCCCGGCTAGGCTTCAAGACGTGCGGTATTTGGGCACTTTGGCCCGCCGCTGTGGCCGGGGTGAGACAGGTCCGCCTTCGCACAACCTTGCATTCGCAGTGCAAGCCTGTATGTGCGCGCCTTCGCGGCGGCACGCCCGCTGCGGAAACCCCAAGAAAGCCGGAGGGGCCCCGCCAGGTGGCGGATCAGCCAGCGATCGGCATTGAGATGAAAGGATACGCGCGCATGCCGCTGTACGAGCATGTTTTTCTCGCGCGCCAGGATCTGAGCCAGGCTCAGGTCGACGCGCTCGCCGCTTCCGCCACGGAAATCGTCGAGCAGGGCGGCGGCAAGATCACCAAGACCGAGGCGTGGGGGCTCAAGAGCCTCGCGTACAAGATCGACCGCAATCGCAAGGCGCACTTCGTGATGCTCAACATCGAGGCGCCGGGCGCCGTGGTGGCCGAGCTCGAGCGCCAGAACCGCATCAACGAGGACGTGATCCGTTGGCTCACCGTCAGCGTCGAGGAGCACGAAGAAGGTCCCTCGGCGCAGATGCGCAAGAACGAGCGCGACAAGAAGCGCCGCAGCGAGCGCGAGGAGCGTAACTGATGGCCCGCCCGTTTTTCCGCCGCCGCAAGGCCTGCCCGTTCTCGGCCAAGGATGCGCCGGTCATCGATTACAAGGACACGCGTCTGCTCCAGGGCTTCATGTCCGAGCGGGGCAAGATCGTGCCCAGCCGCATCACCGCGGTGTCCGCCAAGAAGCAGCGCGAGCTGTCCAAGGCGATCAAGCGCGCCCGCCACCTGGGCCTGCTGCCCTACGTCGTTAAGTAAGGAGCAGACCCATGCAAATCATCCTGCTCGAACGCATCGAGAAGCTCGGCTCGATCGGCGACGTGGTCACGGTCAAGGACGGCTTTGCCCGTAACTACCTGCTGCCGAACAAGAAAGCGCTGCGCGCCAACG
>JBDSDC010000118.1:0-10252 GCA_039920725.1 Croceibacterium sp.
CACGGTCAGGGTGGAGAACAGTGCGCCGCCCTGGAACAGCACGCCCCACCGGCTGCGCACCGCGCTTTCCTCGTCCGGCTCGGCGCCGATGGTATCCTTGCCGAACACCCGGATTTCCCCGGCATCGGGGATCTGCAGGCCGATGATCGAGCGCATCAGCACCGACTTGCCGGTGCCCGATCCGCCCACCACCCCGAGGATTTCGCCGCGCCGGACCCTGAGCGAGAGATCGTCGTGGACCACGGCCTCGTCGAAGCAGTTGCGCAGGCCTTCGATCTCGATGGGATATTCGCCGTCGAACGTCTCGACCAGATCGTCACGCGCGCCGACGTTGATTTCTTCGCGCAGGACCGCATCGTCCTCCTCGCGCACGACCGGGTCGCCCTCCTTGCGCAAGACCGCATCGTCTTCCTCGCGCACGACCGGGTCCTTCTCGTCGCTCACGACCAGCCCAGCTGATCGAAGAAGACTGCGAAGAAAGCGTCGAGCACGATGACCATGAAGATCGCCTGCACCACCGCCTGCGTGGTCCGCAAGCCGACCTGCTCGGAATCGCCCTCCACCTGCATGCCCTGGTAACACCCGGCCAGGGCCACGATCAGCCCGAACACCGGGGCCTTGATCAGCGCCACCCACAAGTCATAGTTGGGCACCACTTCTTGGATCCGGCTGAGGAACGTCAGGAACGGTATTTTCAGTGTCAGGTCGGCAATGAACGCGCCGCCGATGATCCCGAGGACCGCCGAAAAGAAGCCCAGCAGCGGCATCATCAGCACCGCTGCCATGATCCGCGGGATCACCAGCGCCTCCATCGGGGACACCCCGATCGTGCGCATGGCGTCGATCTCCTCGGTCAGCTTCATGGTGCCGATCTGCGCCGCGAATGCGGAGCCCGAGCGGCCCGCGACCATGATCGCGGTCATCAGCACGCCCAATTCGCGCAAAGTCAGCCGGCCGGTAAGGTTGATGGTGTAGATCTCTGCCCCGAACTGCTTGAGTTGCGCGGCGCCCTGCTGCGCGACGACGATGCCGATGAGGAAGCTCATCAGCCCGATGATCGGCAGGGCCGTAATCCCGACGAGCTCGAACTGGCGGACCAGCGATTTAAGGCGAAACCGCCGGGGATGGCGGATGACTGCCCCGAACGAGACGATGACCTGGCCGAGGAAGCTGACGAAGCGGACCACGCCCTGCCCGAAATGAACTACATGCTCGCCAGTTTCGGAAGTGACCCGTTCGAACACCGGCAGGCGGGCGGGGAGGATCGGCGCGCTGCTGGCATTGTCGCGCACCGTATCGATCAGGTTGAGAGCTTTTTCGCTGGCCCCGACGATTTCGGCGTTTTGTTGCTCGGCGAAGCGATAGACCGTCCACGCGCCGATCGTGTCGATGTCGCCGGTGTCTGCCAGGTCGACGAACTGGATCGGATCGCGCATCGCGCGCAGCTTGCGGTCGAGCAGGCCGATCGACGACACAACCAGTGGTCCGTGCAGCTCCACGGTCGTGCGCCCGCCGGCTTCTTTAACGGTCAGGTCCGCCCACTCGCGCATGGCAGTGGGCTATGCGGGCAAATCGGCGGCGCGGCAAGCCGTTGCTCTGGCGCGGCGGGGCTGGCAAAGGCCGCTCCCATCATGACCCGCGAGCTTTCCAAGACATTCGACCCGGCCGCGATCGAGGCCCGGTGGTACCGCCACTGGGAGGAAAACGGCTGCTTCCGCCCGGCGCGCCCGGAAGCGGAGCCGTTCACGCTGGTCAACCCGCCGCCCAACGTCACCGGCAGCCTTCACATCGGCCACGCGCTCGACAACACCCTGCAGGACGTGGTGATCCGCTACGAGCGGCTGCGCGGCAAGGATGCGCTGTGGGTGGTCGGCACCGACCACGCCGGCATCGCCACGCAGATGGTGGTCGAGCGCGAGCTGGAGAAGCGCCAGGACAAGCGCAGCAACTATTCGCGCGAGCAATTCATCGCCAAAGTTTGGGAATGGAAGGCGGAAAGCGGCGGGGAGATCACCCGCCAGCTGCGCCGGCTCGGGTGCTCGATGGACTGGTCCAGAGAGCAGTTCACGATGGACCCGCACTTCACCCGCGCGGTGACCAAAGTGTTCGTCGACCTATACAACGAGGGGCTGATCTACCGCGACAAGCGGCTGGTCAACTGGGACCCCAAGCTCAAGACCGCGATCAGTGACCTCGAGGTCGAGACGCGCGAAGTGCAGGGCCATTTCTGGCACCTCAAGTACCCTTTAGCTTCTGGAACGGGACATATCTCGGTCGCCACCACAAGGCCTGAGACAATGCTCGCCGACATGGCGGTGGCGGTCCACCCGTCGGATGAACGCTACGCCGCGCTGGTGGCTTCGGGCGCGAAAGTCCGCCTGCCGCTGACGGGGCGCGAAATCCCTATCGTGCATGACGAGCATGCCGATCCCGAGCTTGGCTCGGGCGCTGTCAAGATCACCCCGGGGCATGACTTCAACGACTTCGAAGTCGGTAAAAGAGTCGGCTTCAAGCCCGCCGAAATGCTCAACATGCTCGATGCCGAAGGCCGCGTGGTGCAGACCGCCGACGGGCTGATCCCCGCCGAGCTGGTCGGGCTCGACCGGTTCGAGGCGCGGCGCCGCGTGGTCGAAATGCTTGACGCCGAGGGCTTGCTCGAACGCACCGAGGACCGCGTCATCGCCACGCCTTACGGCGACCGCGGCGGGGTGGTGATCGAACCGTGGCTGACCGACCAGTGGTACGTCGATGCCGCAACGCTCGCGGGACCTCCGATGCAGGCGGTCCGCGACGGGCGGATCGAGATCGTGCCCAAAAGCTGGGAGAAGACCTTCTTCAACTGGATGGACAACATCCAGCCGTGGTGCGTGTCACGGCAGTTGTGGTGGGGGCACCAGATCCCGGCGTGGTATGACCAGCAGGGCAACGCGTTCGTGGCCGAGACCCTCGACGAAGCCTTGGGCCTTGCCGAAATCCATCACGGGGTGCTGGTCAATCTCGAACGCGATCCGGACGTCCTCGACACATGGTTCTCTTCGGCCCTGTGGCCGTTCGCCACGCTCGGCTGGCCCGAAGAAAATCCTCCCCGTTCCGGGGAGGATCTGCTCGCCCGCCATTACCCCAACGATCTGCTGATCTCGGGCTTCGACATCCTGTTCTTCTGGGACGCGCGGATGGCGATGCAGGGGATGAAGATCATGGGAGATGTGCCGTGGAAGCGGCTCTATCTCCACGGTCTGGTGCGCGCGCCCGACGGGCAGAAGATGTCCAAGTCCAAGGGCAACGTGGTCGATCCGCTGGGCCTGATCGACAAGTTCGGGGCCGACGCGCTGCGGTTCTTCATGGCGTCGATGGAAAGCCAGGGCCGCGACATCAAGATGGATGAGAGCCGGGTCGAGGGCTATCGCAACTTCGCCACCAAGCTGTGGAACGCGGCGCGATTCTGCCAGGCCAACGGCATCGGCGCCTCGCAATCCGTGGCCGCGCCGCTCGCGACCAGCGCGGTCAACCGGTGGATCGTCGGCGAAGTGGTCGAAACGCTCGGCCAGCTCGACAAGGCGATGGCCGACTTGCGCTTCGACGCCGCCGCGGGCGCGATCTACCACTTCGTGTGGGACACCTTCTGCGACTGGTACCTCGAGCTGATCAAGGGACAGATCGACGACGAGACCAAGGCCGTCGCCGGGTGGGCGCTCGACCAGATCCTGGTCATGCTCCACCCGTTCATGCCGTTCGTTACCGAGGAGCTGTGGCACGCGCAGGGCGAGCGGCCATACGAGCTGATCGTGGCCAAGTGGCCCGCGCCCGGGGCGGCGCTGGACGAGGCCGCCAAGACCGAAGTCGAGTGGCTGATCGCGCTGACAAGCGCCGTTCGGGGTGCCAAAAGCGAGCTCGGGATCGCCCCGGGCGCGAAGCTGGTAGCTTACCTTGCTGAGCCATCGCCCACCGCGCGATCGGCGATCGAACGCAATGCGGCCGCGATCGAGCGGATCGCCCGGCTTTCGGAGGTGAGGTTCGAGGCGGCCCCGGGCGGCTCGGCCATGCAGGTTTCGGCCGGTTCGGACGTGTTCGTAATTCCGCTTGAAGGCGTGATCGATCTGGCCGCCGAGAAAGCCCGTTTGGCCAAGGCACGTGAAGCTTCGGCTAACGAACGCGACAGCCTCGCCAGGCGGCTAGACAACCCCGCGTTCGTCGAAAAGGCCAAGCCCGAGGCGGTCGCCAAGGCGCGCGCCGACCATGCGCACCACGCGGCCGAGGCCGAGCGGCTCGAAGCGGCGCTGGCGCGGCTGGGGTGAGCACCGGGCGCGCGCCATGCCGCTAGTCCTCGCCGCCATCACCCCCGGCGAGCCGGAGATTTTCGCCTCGCTCCAGGGCGAAGGCCCGTCGCAAGGCAAGCCGTGCGCGTTTGTGCGATTGTCGCGCTGCAACCTTGCCTGCGTGTGGTGCGATACTGCCTATACCTGGCGGTTCGAGGGCGACCTGCGCCCGCACCGCGGCGGCGTGACTTATGACCGCGCAGCCAACCAGGTCACCCTGCGCGAGGCCGACGTCGCCGCCCGCATCGCCGCGCTCGGCCAAATCCGCCTGGTCGTGACCGGCGGCGAGCCGTTACTCCAGGCCCCGGCGCTGGCGCGGATGCTGGCGCTGCTCCCCCGCATGGCGGTCGAGATCGAGACCAACGGCACTGTTGCCCCGCCGCCGGCGCTCGACCGCCAAGTCGACCAGTACAATGTCAGCCCCAAGCTGGCCCATTCGGGTAACAGCGCCGAGCTGGCCCTGCCGCCCGAGCGCTTGGTGCAGTGGGCGGCCGAGCCGCGCGCAGTGTTCAAATTCGTGATCGCCGAACCCGCCCATGTTGCCGAAGTCCTGGTGCTGGCCGAGACATACGCAATCCCGCGCAGCCGCATCTGGCTGATGGCCGAGGGTACCGACGCGGCCACGTTGGCGTGCCGCGAGCGCTGGCTTGCACAACTTTGCCTGGCGCACGCGTTGACACTGTCCAAACGATTGCACATCGAACTCTACGGCGACAGCAGGGGAACATAATGGCATCGCGGCCACCGGCCCAAAGAGAAGCCATGCGCGGCAATCTAACCGAAGGCCCGGTGCTCAAAACGCTGCTGCTGTTCAGCGTTCCGACGCTGATGAGCAACATCCTCCAGTCGCTCAGCGGCACGGTCAATGCGATCTGGGTCGGGCGGCTTATCGGCGAGGATGCGCTGGCCGCGACCGCCAATGCCAACATCATCATGTTCCTGGTAGCGGGGGCCGCGTTCGGTTTCGGCATGGCCGGGACCATCCGCATCGGCCAGCATTACGGCGCGCGCGACATCGATGGGGCGCGGCGGACATTCGGCAGCGCGGTCGGATTTTCGGCCCTGCTCATGCTGGCGATCGCGGTGTTCGGCTACCTGGCCGCCCCGGCGCTCCTTACGGTGCTGAAGACGCCCGGCAGCGCATACGGCCTGGCGCTGACCTACATCCGGCTGATGTTCGTCTCGATGCCGTTCATGATGGTCTCGGTGATCCTGACGATGGGCCTGCGCGGCACCGGCGATTCGCGCACCCCGCTGATCTTCATGGGCGTGACCGTGGCGATCGATACCATCCTCAACCCGATGCTGATCTCGGGCTTCGGCCCGTTCCCCCAGATGGGCATCGCCGGCTCGGCCACCTCGACGATCGTCGCCAGCCTGGTCTCGTTCGCCGGGATGGTGATCTACGTCTATGCCAAGGATCTCCCCTTGCGGCTGCGCGGGCATGAGCTCGCCTACCTCAAGCCATCGCGCGAAGAGCTCGGCTACATCATCACCAAGGGCATTCCGATGGGCGCGCAGATGCTGGTGATGAGCGCGGCGGGCATCATCATCGTCGGGCTGGTCAACCGCGAAGGGCTGCTGATGACCGCCGCTTACGCCGCTGCGATGCAATTGTTCACGTACATCCAGATGCCGGCGATGGCGATCGGCGGGGCGGTCAGCGCAATGGCCGCGCAGTTCATCGGCGCGAAAAAGTGGGACCGGCTGGACCACGTCACCCGCGCCGGAGTGCTGGTCAATTTCCTGATGACGGGCGTGCTGACGGTGCTGCTGCTGGTGTTCGACCGGGCCGCGCTGGTGCTGTTCCTGGGCCCCGCCAGCGCCGCGGTCCCGCTCGCCCGCCACATTCAGATGCTCGCCGGGTGGAGCTTCATGGTGTTCGGGGTGACGATGGTGTTTTCGGCCACGATGCGGGCCGGCGGCGCTGTGTGGATCCCGCTGATGATCATCGCGGTGGCGCTCTATCCGGTGCGGCTGGGGTTCTACTTCATCGCCTATCGCTACATCGGCGCTGACGCGATCTGGTGGTCGTTCCCGGTGGGCTCGCTCGCCGGCCTGGCGCTCGGCTGGGGATTCTACCGCTACTCCGGCTGGCGCCGCCACGCGATGCCCGAGACGAGCGCGGAAGCCGCCGAGCAGATCCACGCCGACGGCGAACCCGCGGGCCGCATGGTGCCGGACGTCTGAGGCTTACTTGCCCTGCGCGCGCCAGCGCTGGACGGTCCGCTGGACTTGCTCTTCCTCGCCCCCGGACTCGCGCCACAAGTCAATGAAGCTGGGGTCCTCAGATGCCGGGCGCTTGGCTTCGTCGAGATTGTCGAACGCCACCCGGATCGGGATCGCCACGCCTTCGCCGCAGATGATGCATTCGCGGTTGCGCAAGGCCGGGATTGAATCGAGGAACCCGCGCGCGCCTTCGGGCATCGCCGCCTTGACGAACGCCTGGTCGCGGTCGTTGTTGAGGCGCATCGAGATGATCGTGCCGCATTGGCTGAGCACGCCTTCCGCCAGATCGGACGGGCGCTGAGTGATCAGGCCCAGCGAAATGCCGTACTTGCGCCCTTCCTTGGCGATGCGGCTGAGGATCCGCCCGACCGACGAGCCGTCGGCGTTCTTCTCGTTGGGCACGTAGCGATGGGCTTCTTCGCACACCAGCAGGATTGGCCGGGTCTTCTCCTCGCGGCCCCAGATCGCGAAATCGAACACCATCCGGCTGAGCACCGCGACGACCGTGCTGGTAATGTCCGACGGCACGCCAGAGACGTCGATGATCGAGATCGGCTTGCCGTTGCTGGGCATGCGGAAGATTTTGCCGATGAAATCGGCCATCGTGTCGCCCACCAGCATGCCCGAGAACATGAACTGGTAGCGCGGGTCCGACTTGATCTCGTCGATCTTGGTCTTGAGCCGCATGTACGGCGCGCTCGAAGTCGCCTTGTCGAGCTTGCCGGCCTCGTCCTGGATCAGGTTGGTGAGGTCGCTTAGCAAGTACGGGATCGGCGAATCGACGGTGATCTTGCCGAGCTCCTGCGCCAGCCGGTTTTTGCTGCGCGCCTTGAGCAGGCACTTGGCGAGAATGTCGGAATCTTCCTGGCCGTCGTTACCGGTGGTGGTCAGGAACACCTCGCAGTGCTCCTCGAAGTTCATCAGCCAGTACGGCATCTGCAGATTGCCGACGTCGAAGATCGTCCCGGTGGTCTTGAACGCGGCCGAATATTCGCCGTGGGGGTCGATCATCAGGATGTGGCCCTGCGGGGCGCGCTCGCAGATCCGATGGAGGATCAGCGCCGCGCTGGTCGACTTGCCGGTGCCGGTCGAGCCGAGCAGTGCGAAGTGCTTGCCCAGCATGGCATCGACATAGAGCCCGGCGCGGATGTCGCTGGTCGGATAGACGGTGCCGATCTCGATCGCGCTGCGCCCGTCGGCGGCGTATATCTGGCGCAAATCCTCGGACGTCGTCGGATAGACCAGCGCGCCCGGAATGGGATAGCGGGTAACCCCGCGGCGGAAGCCGTGGATGCGGCCGGTGAGCTTCTCTTCACGGCCTTCGCCCATGAAGTCGATCGCCGCGAGGACCCCGCCGCCCTCGCCCGCATGGCGGTCCTGCTTCTGATCACGGACGCTTGCCAGCAGCCAGCCGTCCTGGGTCTTGATCTTGACCTGGCTGCCGACCTGGCCGGCTTGCGCGACCGACGGATCGGCATCGTCGAGGCACTCGTTGAGCCGCTGGAGGTCGATCGCGATCTGCGAGCCCGAGCCCGCGATCTCGAGAACGATTCCGATCGGTTCAAGCGCGTTGTCGTGGCTGGCCGCGGGTGTCACCCGGCCTCGATGCACCGGGACGGCTCCGGGCTCTTCGGCCGGATTGAAGGTGGTAAACGGCTGCCGGGGCATTTCGGTCATGTCGGGCGGTGCTCGCAGCGGTTGAAAAATCGCCGCCACGCCTACCGCACGCGCGGTTAAGATCGCGTCAATGGTGACGCTTCAGACGAGGGCGAACAGGCGCCCCGCGGCCCACCCCATCAAGGCCGACAAACCGACCGCGAACAGGCCGTAAAGGACCGAGGATCGGTCCGCCTCGCGGGCCACGATCCGCTCGAAACCGGTTTTCCTGACCTCAACGTCGGCGATGGCCGAGGCGACCACGCGCCCGTGCGTGATCGCGAACGTTTCGGCGGTGTAGCGCCCGGTGGTAACGTTGGATGGCACCGCAATGCGCGCCTGGTACAGCACCCCGCTGCCGATCGTCACGCCGTGGCCATTCTCCTGGTACAAGCCTTGCCGGCGCATCAGATCGACCAGACCGCGATTGAACCGGGTCTGCTCAGCCGGGTCGATCACGCCGCTCGGGGAAAGCTGGAGGAAATTGAGGCCGAGCTCATAAATCGCCGCCGTACGAAGGTCGACAATCTGGCCGATCGGGCGCGAGCTGGCGACCGCGAAAAACGACGGTGCGGAGCGGAACGCGGTGCTGTCGGCGTTCAGCCAGATACCGAACTTCTTGGCTTTTTCGCGTAGCAGGATCGGCTGCGTGGGACCTTTGAGCACAACCACGATGTCGTAGCCGCCCGGCGCGGGCCGGCCGCTCGGATCGAGGATCGCCCCGAACAGCAGCATCTCGGTACCGGTAAACCCCTGCCGAACCTGAATCTCGTGCTGCGACACTTCGGGCACCAGAATCGGCTCGCGCTGCGCGGAGAGCGCGAAAAACGCCGCCAGAGCGAGCAGCGCCCGCTGCACGCCCGCGGTCATAGGGGCACCACGGTATAGACCTCGTCCGGCCGCACGCCGAGGCCGAACGCCATTCGCAAGGCCACCGCCAGCACGATCGCGGCCAGCAGCAGACGCAACACCTCGGGCTTGGCGATCTGGGCGATGCGGGTGCCGATCTGCGCACCGATGACCGACCCGAGCAGCAGCAGCCCGGCGAGCACGATGTCGACCGCCTTGGTGGTCAGCGCGTGCATCATGGTCGACGCCATGGTCACGAACAGAATCTGGAACAGCGAGGTGCCCACAACCACGCCCGCGCTCATCCCCAGGACGTAGAGCATCGCCGGGACCAGGATGAATCCGCCGCCAACGCCCATCAGCATCGTCAGGATGCCGGTCACGACCCCAAGCAGGAGCGGAGCCAGCGGCGAGATGTACAGGCCCGAACGATAGAACCGCCAGCGCATCGGCAGGCTGGCGACCAGCGGGTGGTGGCGGCGACGTTTCGCGCGCGGCCGCGCGCCGGGCAGGCGGCCCAGCGCCTGGAGGCTTTCACGCCCCATCAGCGCGCCGATCGTGCCGAGTAGCACGACGTAGAGGATGCTGATCACGGTATCGATCTGGCCCCACGACTGGAGCAGGCGGAACAGCACCGCGCCGATGCCCGCGCCGATCACCCCCCCGACCACGCAAACCGCGCCAAGCTGATAATCGACTCCGCCATGGCGGCTATGCGCGAACACCCCCGAGACGCTCGCACCGGTCACCTGGCTGGCGGCCGAGGCCGCCGCGACCGTGGGCGGCACACCGTAGAAGATCAGCAGCGGTGTGGTCAGGAACCCGCCGCCGACGCCGAAAATGCCCGACAAGATGCCGGTGGCGGCGCCAAGCAGGACGATCACGAGCCCGTTGACCGCAAGGTTCGCGATGGGGAGGTAGACGTCCATGACGCGGCCTAACCCATGGCGGCGCCCGATAGAAGGTTAGCGGGCCTAGAAACCCGCAGAAAGCGTGACCGCCGGACCGCTCGCCGGGGCGGCGTCGCCCGCCACCCGGAAGCGGTAGTCCGCCGCGACCCGCCCGCGGGTGTCGCCGAGGCGGAAAGTGACGTCGGCGGTGGGTCCGATGTCGACCCGGGTGGCACCCTTCTGCGCCCCGCCCCATACGCCCACACCCGCGCTCGCCGCGCTGTCGCCCCGTCGGACAATCGTTCGTTCGGC
>JBDSDC010000119.1:0-5103 GCA_039920725.1 Croceibacterium sp.
CGTTCTCATGGCGCAGGCAGTCGTCGGTGAACGGGTAATAGTCCTTGCCGGTGTTGCGCTCGACCGCCTCGAAATAGGCGTTGCCGACCGCGATCAAGTCGGCCCGGCTCATCCGCTGGGCGGCGGGCACGGCCTGGAGGAACAGCGGATCGGGCGCGCCCATCTTCTCGACCGCCGCGCCCGTCGCCCCGAACGGGCCGGCCGGGACTGCCGCGGCGGCGCCCAGCGGCCGGTCGGGCCGCGCGGCGATCTGCTCGACTTCGGCGATCTTGCCGCCGACGATCCGCAGGCGCAGCGCCAGCCCGACCGCCTCGGGCGCGCGCTGCGGCCCGGTGGCGGACGCCGACGCCTGCTCGATCACCGTGCCGAGGAACGCGACCTGCTGAGTTTCGGTGTCGGGAATGTAGAACTTGTAGTGCCCCACGCCGCTGGCGGTGGCCCACAGTCCCTCGGTCCCGAGCGGCAGCTCGACCCCGTTCTCGGTGAAGCGGGCGCCCGCGGCGAACAGCGCCGGGTCGAGCTTGTGCGCGGCCATCGCCGCCAGATAGCGGTTGACCAAGCCTTCGAGGCACGCCCGCTGGCATCGCGGCTCGGCCATCGGCACCCCGGCGATCTGCGCCGAGGCGCCGCTCCCCGCCAGGCACAGCAGGGCAGCCGCCAGGCGGCCGCGGATCAAGCGCCTCATCACGTCACCTCCCCGGTGCTCTATTTCCTTGACCGGGTTCTAACCGCGCTGCCCGCCGCTTCGCCAGCAATTCTTTGTCACGAGGCGGGCCGCGTCGCCGCGTTCCTTGCCACGAGCCACCCGCCAAATGCGCCGCCGGCGATCTTGAGCGCGTGGGCGATCAGGTAGGCGGGCGTGAACCCGTCGGTAAAGCTCGCGTCCTTGGCGAACAGGCTCGCGACCAGACCGAGCGCGAGATACAGCGCCACGCCCCAGGCTCCGGCCAAGGCCCCCTGCAGCGCGCCGATGCCGGGTACCGGCTTCGCCGACCAGTAGCCCGCTGCTATAAAGACCACGAACGAAGCCGGAGGGACCACCAGGTTCATCGCCGCTTCGGCATCCGCCGTGGTCGCATAGATCAGCCCGGCGACCACGATGAGCGCGATTTCCGCCGCCAGCCCGGCGACCAGCGCGCGGACCCAACGCGGGCGCTGCGGCGTACCCGATGCGACTTCCATGACCTTGTCTCCCCCAAGCGCGGCCCCGAAGCGAACCTATCAGCGATGGGCGCGGTCAGCCAGCGGGGCGATTGCTCACCAGGTCGTCGACCACGCCCGGGTCGGCCAGCGTGCTGGTATCGCCCAGGTTGGCAGTGTCGTTCTCGGCGATCTTGCGCAGGATCCGGCGCATGATCTTGCCGCTGCGGGTCTTGGGCAGCGCGGGGGCGAACTGGATCACGTCGGGGGTGGCGATCGGGCCGATCTCCTTGCGCACCCACGCGGTCAGTTCCTTGCGCAATTCCTCGCTGTCCTGCGTCCCGGCGGTGGTGGTGACGTAGGCGTAGATGCCCTGGCCCTTGATGTCGTGGGGCATGCCCACCACCGCCGCCTCGGCGACCTTGTCATGCAGCACCAGCGCGCTTTCGATCTCGGCGGTGCCCATGCGGTGGCCCGAGACGTTGATCACATCGTCGATCCGCCCGGTGATCCAGTAGTACCCGTCGGCGTCGCGGCGGCAACCGTCGCCGGTGAAGTACTTGCCGGGAAACAGGCTGAAGTAAGTCTGGAAGAACCGCGCGTGGTCGCCGTAGACGGTGCGCATCTGGCCCGGCCAGCTGTCGGCGATCACCAGCGCCCCCTCGCACGCGCCGCCGAGCACGGTGCCTTCGTTATCGACGATTTGCGGCTGGACCCCGAACATCGGCTTCGAAGCGCTGCCGGGCTTGAGGTCGGTCGCGCCGGGCAAGGGCGTGATCATGTGCCCGCCGGTCTCGGTCTGCCACCAGGTATCGACGATCGGGCAGCGGGTGCCGCCGACGACGTTGTAATACCATTCCCAGGCCTCGGGATTGATCGGCTCGCCCACGCTGCCGAGCAGGCGGAGCGACTGCCGGCTGGTCTGCGTGACCCACTGGTCGCCCTCGCGCATCAGCGCCCGCAGCGCGGTGGGGGCGGCGTAGAAGATCTCCACCTTGTGCTTGTCGACGACTTGCCAGAAGCGGCTGAAATCAGGGTGGTTGGGCACGCCTTCGAACATCACGGTCACCCCGCCGTTGAGCAGCGGACCGTAGACCACGTAGCTGTGCCCGGTGACCCAGCCGATGTCCGCCGCGCACCAGTAGATTTGCGGAGTGCCGTCGGCATGGGGGCGGTAATCGAACGTGTATTCGTGCGTCATGCCGACCCACACCGCGTAGCCGCCGGTGGTGTGGAGCACGCCCTTGGGCTTGCCGGTCGAACCGCTGGTGTAGAGGATGAACAGCGGGTCCTCGGCGCCCATTTCCGCAGGCGGGCACTCGGCGCTTTGTCCGGCAACCGCGTCGGCCCAGTCGAGGTCGCGGCCTGCGACGATCGGCACTTGCGCCCCGGTGTGCCTGAGCACGATCACCCGGCGAACTTTTCCATGCCGCTCGAGAGCGGCGTCGACATTGGCCTTCAGGGGGATCTTCTTGCCGCCGCGCAGCCCCTCGTCGGCGGTGATGACGAGGTCGCTGTCGCAATCCTCGATCCGGCTGCCGAGCGCCTCGGGGCTGAACCCGGCGAACACCACCGAATGGACCGCGCCGATCCGCGCGCAGGCGAGCATCGCCACCGCGGCCTCGGGGACCATCGGCAGGTAGATCGTCACCCGGTCGCCGCGCTTGACGCCCTCGGCTTTGAGCAGATTGGCGAACCGGCAGGTCGCCTCGTGCAGCTGGCGATAGGTCAGTGTGCGGACAGCGGTGGCGGGATCGTCGGGCTCCCAGATGATCGCGGTCTGGTCGCCGCGCGCCGCCAGATGCCGGTCGAGGCAATTGGCGGCGAGATTGAGCGTCCCGTCGGCGAACCAGCGGATGCGGAAATCGGCTTCGGCGAAGCTGGTGTCCTTGACCTGGGTGAACGGCTGGATCCAGTCGATCCTCTGGGCCTCGCCGCGCCAGAACCCGTCGGGGTCCTCGACGGACGCGCGATACTTGAGGGCATAAGCCTCGGCGTCGATCAGGGCGCTGTTCGCCCAGTCCTCCGGAACCGGATGGACTACCGCCTCGCTCATCGCTCTCTCCTCTCGCCGGGCGAGCGTTAGAGAAGCGCGCCGGCTAGCGCCAGAGGGCTTCCAGCGCGGGCAGCAGATGGGCGCGGTGCTCGGGCGGCACGCGCGCCAGCAACTCGGCCTCGAACGCTTCGATCACCCCGCGCGCTTCGGCCAGCCGCGAGCGGCCGTGCTCCGTCAGGTCGAGCCCGCGCGACTTGCCGTCGATCGGGGCGCGCTCGATCAGCCGCGCGTCCTCCAGCCGCTTGAGCAACGGCACCATGTTGGCGCGCTGGATGTCGAGCGCGCGGCCGATAGCGCTGGCGGTGATCCCCGGGTTGGCGCCGACCAGGATCAGCGCCGAGGCATCCGATTGCCGCAAGTCCAGCGCCGCCAGCCGCGCCGACAGCTCCGCCGCCATCGCATTTGCCGCCCGGCGCAGCGCATAGCCGGGGAATTGCGGGAGTGGATCGCGCATGCCGCATAATCTAGAGATTGTTGTTGATCATAGCAATCCCGTTCGGTATCGGACCGCGATGCCGGGCCGGCTGGCCCGCGAGTCGACAGAGGAACCAGCGCCATGGCCAAGCCGTCACAACCCGATCCGCGTCCGCAGCAAGAAACCGTCCGCTACGATGTCGTCGAAGGTGTGGCGTGGGTCTCCTTCAACCGGCCCGACAAGCGCAATTGCATGAGTCCGAAGCTCAACCGGCAGATGCTGGTGGTGCTCGACGAGCTCGAATTCCGCGACGATGTCCAGGTTCTGGTACTGACGGGTGAGGGCACCTCGTGGTCGGCGGGCATGGACTTGCTCGAATATTTCCGCCTGAGCGAGGAGGAAGGCCTCAACGCCATCCGCCGCTCGCAGCGCGAAGCCTATGCCTGGTGGGAACGCCTGCGGTGGTACGAAAAGCCGACCGTCGCGATGATCAACGGCTGGTGCTTCGGCGGCGCTTACGGCCCGCTGTTTGCGTGCGACCTGGCGTTCTGCGCCGATGACGCGCAGTTCGGCCTCAGCGAGATCAACTGGGCGATCCTGCCTGGCGGCGGCGCCAGCAAGGTGGCGGCCGAACTGCTCGGTTTCCGCGACGCGATGTATCACGCGATGATGGGCGAGAACCTGACCGGCAAGGAAGCCGCGGCCAAGGGCATGGTCAACGAATCGCTGCCCGCGGACAAGCTGAAGGCCCGCGTCCAGCAAGTCGTCGACGTGCTCAAGAAAAAGGACAGCCAGGCGCTGCGGGCCACCAAGTGGGCGGTCCGCCGGGTGCGCGAGATGACTTATGACAACGCCGAGGATTACCTGATCCGCGCGCAGGAGGCGCTCAACCAGTTCGGCGGGGTCGAATCGCGCAAGGAAGCGACCAAGCAGTTCCTTGACGACAAGTCGTTCAAGCCCGGCCTAGGCACTTTCGACAAGAGCAAGCTCAAGGCGACCTGATCTAACTCCACGGTTCGTCATTCCCGCGGAAGCGGGAACCCAGTGGGCTCTGTGGCGCCACAACTCGACTGGATCCCCGCTTTCGCGGGGATGACGAAGGATGAGGCGGGCGCTACGGCGGCGCCCGAAACGGAGAGAATCATGACCGAGCGGCGCTTCACCAACGCACAGATCGACCGCCTGCTGCGGCCCGGATCGGTCGCCGTGGTCGGCGCCTCGGACCGCCCCGGCGCGCTCGGCGCGACGCTGCTCAACAACCTCGTCCAGTATGAATTCCACGGCGACATCTACCCGGTGAATCCCAAGCGCGACGAGCTTCTCGGGCTCAAGGTCCAGCACACGGTCGACGAGCTGCCCGAGGGCATCGATTGCGCGGTCCTCGCCATTCCGCGCCCGTTCGTGCTCGACGCGGTGCGCGGGCTGGCGGCGCGCGGGTGCGGCGCGGTGGTGATCTATTCGGCGGGGTTCTCCGAAGCCGGCGAGGAAGGGC
>JBDSDC010000120.1:0-2707 GCA_039920725.1 Croceibacterium sp.
TGATGCGGCTGGCGCGGGCGATCGCGCGGCACAACCGGCTGTACCACGCGGCTGACGCGCCCGAGGTGTCGGACGCCGAGTACGACGCGCTGGTGCGGCGCAATGCCGAACTGGAAGCGGCGTTTCCGCAGCTCGTCCGCGCGGATTCGCCCTCGCGCCAGGTGGGGCACGAGGTCGCCGCCTCGCCGCTCGGCAAAGTGCCGCACGCGGTGCGAATGATGAGCCTCGACAATGCCTTCAGCGAGGACGAGGTGGCCGAGTTCGTCGCGCGGGTGCGGCGGTTCCTCAACCTCGCGGCGGACGAACCAGTGGCGATGACCGCCGAGGACAAGATCGACGGGCTGTCGTGCTCGCTCCGCTACGAGAACGGTGCGCTGGTCATGGCGGCGACGCGCGGTGACGGGCTGGTCGGCGAGAACGTCACCGCCAACGTCGCGCATATCGCCGACATCCCCCAGGAGCTACGCGGCAAGGCGCCCGAGCTGTTCGAGATACGCGGCGAAGTCTACATGGAAAAACAGGCGTTTGCCGCACTCAATGCGCAACAGGTGGCAAATGGCGAGCGGCTGTTCGCGACCCCGCGCAACGCCGCCGCCGGTTCGCTGCGGCAGAAGGACGCGAGCGTGACGGCGCTGCGCCCGCTGCGCTTCCTGGCGCATGGCTGGGGCGCGGCGAGCGAGGTTCCCGAAGCGACCCAGCTCGCGATGATGAAGCGGATCGCGTCGTGGGGGGTGCCGGTTTCGCCCGATCTCGAATTGTGCGCCACGACCGGCGACATGCTGCGCCATTACCGCAGCATCGGGGCCAAGCGCGCGGACTTGCCGTACGACATCGACGGGGTGGTCTACAAAGTCGACCGGCTCGACTGGCAGGCGCGGCTCGGATTCGTCGCCAAGGCGCCGCGCTGGGGGCTGGCGCACAAGTTTCCCGCCGAGCGCGCCGAGACCACGCTCGAACGGATCGACATCCAGGTCGGCCGCACCGGCAAGCTGACCCCGGTCGGGCGGCTGTCGGGCGTGCTCGTCGGCGGGGTGACGGTGTTCAACGTCACGCTCCACAACCGCGACGAGATTGCCCGGCTGGGGCTGCGCGAAGGCGACCGGATCGTGCTCCAGCGCGCCGGCGACGTGATCCCGCAAGTGGTCGAGAACCTCACGCGCGACGAACCGCGCCCGGCTTACACGTTTCCTGATCGCTGCCCGGTGTGCGGCAGCGAGGCGGTTGCCGAGGAAGGCGAAGTCGACGTCCGCTGCACCGGCGGGCTGGTGTGCCGCGCGCAGCAATTCGAGCGGCTGCGCCACTTCGCCAGCCGGCCCGCGCTCGACATCGAGGGGCTGGGCGAGAAGTCGATTCTCGAGTTTCTCGAGCTGGGCTGGCTCGCCAAAGGCCCGGCCGACCTGTTCCGACTGCGCGGCCACCGCGACGAGCTGATCGGGCGCGAGGGCTGGCAAGACAAGTCTGTGGATAACCTGTTGGCATCGATCGAGGCCAAGCGCGCCCCCGATGCCGCGCGGCTGCTGTTCGGGCTCGGCATCCGCCACGTCGGCGCGGTCACCGCGCGCGACCTTCTCAAGCGCTTCCGCACGCTGCCGGCGCTGCGCCGGGCGGCGGAAGGCGCGCGTGGGGGCGACTCCGGCGCGCTGGCCGAGCTGAGCGGAATCGAGGGCGTCGGCCCGGTGGTGGTCGAGGCGCTCGGCGACTTTTTCCATGAGCCGCACAACGTCGCGGTGTGGGACGATCTGCTGAGCGAGGTCGCGCCGCCCGACTACGTGGTCGAGACCCGCGCCAGCCCGGTCTCGGGCAAGACCGTGGTCTTCACCGGCAAGCTCGAGACGATGAGCCGCGACGAGGCCAAGGCCCAGGCCGAGCGGCTGGGCGCCCGCGCCGCGGGCACGGTCAGCGCCGCGACCGACCTGGTGGTCGCCGGGCCGGGCGCGGGCGGCAAGCTCAAGAAGGCCGCCGAGCTCGGCATCGAGGTGGTCGACGAAGCGGGGTGGGCGGAGATCGTGGAGGCCGCGGGATAGCGTTAAGCTCCTGGCCCCTCTGTCAGTCGCCTAGCCGCGCCTGCCACCTCCCCATCGCAAGTCGATAGGGAGGATCAAGATTACCCCATTCCCCGCCGCGCGCGGTGAGTTTTGACCGGGTCGCGATAGCGCACCGTCGTGCGCGGGGCGGCGAAGCGGGCTTCGTGAGCGTAGAACTGCTCGTAGCCCGGCCACGGCACGTGCCCTTCGGTATGCTGGTACCAGCCGAGCCGGTAGGCGGCATCGTCGGGATGGCCCGGATCGGGCATCGAATCGCCGGGCACCGAGGCGCCGAAGATCGCCCACGCCGGCTCGGCCGCGCGGACCGCCTGCCACATCCCCGTGGGATCGACCCACGCGTCGCCCTTGCTGGCCATGCCGCTGGTCACCAGCAGCGCGCGCGGCGCGCGCAGGGCGATCAGCGTGTGGGCGTCGATCGGCAGGTCGGCCGTGGTCTTGCCGCCGCTCGCGTATGCCATGACGTTGGGGGCGAACCAATGGAACGCGCCGCTGCCGGCCATGTTCTCCCATCGCTCGCCGAAATCGCGCCGCATCAGCTTGGCCCCGCCCGCGCCCGAGCTCGACACGTCGGCATCGGCGAAGGCGTGATCGAACGCGGCGGCGACCAGCACCGCCTTGCCGAACCGCGAATGGCCCGCGAGCGAAATGCGGGCCGGGTTGAT
>JBDSDC010000121.1:0-20795 GCA_039920725.1 Croceibacterium sp.
AACCGGTAAAATGATCAGTGGGACCAATAGAGCCGCATCGGATTGTCGATCAGCATCCTGCGCTGGAGCTCTTCGCTGGGGGCAATGCGCGGGATCATGTCGACCAGATGGCCATCGTCGGGAATCCGGTCCTGCATGTTTGGATGGGGCCAGTCGGTGCCCCAGATGCAGCGGTCGGGATAGTCCCCGACCAACGGCGCTACCGCCTCGGCGAAGGCGTTCCACGGATCGCCAGAGGCATCCAGCCGGTCGGGGCAGGTCGGCTTGAAATGGATGTCGGGCCGGCTGTCGAGCAACGCCCGGAAGGCGCGCATGTCGGGGCCGCCTGGCCCTTGCGTCAGGTCCGGCCGGCCCATGTGGTCGATCACCAGAGGCACCGGGATCGCGTCGATGAACGGACGCAGTTCGGCGAGAATGTCGGCCTCGAAGTAAATCACCACATGCCACCCGGGGGGAAGGCGGCCGGCCACGTCGAGAAACTTGTCCTTGGGCGCGTCGTCGACCAGCCGCTTGAGGAAATTGAAGCGGATACCGCGCATGCCGCCCTGGTGGAGGCGCTGGAGCTCATCCTCTGAAATCGCCGGGTCGACTACCGCCACGCCTAGCGCCTTCCCGTCCGACTTGGCGATGGCATCGAGGGTGGCGGAATTGTCGGTCCCGTGGCAGCTCGCCTGCACGATCACGTTCCTGGCAAAGCCGAGCTTGTCACGCAGCGCGAACAGCATCTCGGGCGAAGCGTCCTCGGGCAGATACTTGGCCTTGGCGCTGAACGGGTGGAGCTCCATCGGTCCGAACACGTGGCAATGCGCATCGACCGCGCCGGGGGGCGGGACAAAGCGCGGAGTGGACGGGTTGGCGTGCCATGAGGTGATGCGGTCGGTCATTGCGTCTCCATTCGTCATCCCGGCAAAAGCCGGGACCTCGGGCCATCAGGTCCGACAATGCCGGACGCGATCCCGGCTTTCGCCGGGATGACGGGTCTTACGCGAACACCGTCCCGTCCATCAGCTTGCGCGCGGTGCGCAGCAGCGCCGCGCTGACCACCTCGCCTGCCGCATTGGTCTCGAGCACACAGCTCATCTCACCGGTCGGGTGCTCGACACTGAGCAACTTGCGCGCGCCCTCGGGCACCGCTGCGACTTCGGCCGCGGGCGAGCCTTCGACCAGGCACGCGGTCGCCACGCTGACCGCGCCGAGCACGCCGATGCTGGCATGCGCTCGCTTGGGGATGAAGCTGCGCACGCACACCGCGCCGCCGTGCCGGGGCGGAGCGACGAGCATCATCTTGGGGACCGATTTGTCGGCCACGTCGCCCAAATTCATCAGCGGACCGGCGGCGAGGCGGATCGCCTCGATCCTGGCGCGCAGCTCGGCGAAAGCATCCGATTCGAGCTCCTCGCGGCTTTCATACCCGCTCGCGCCGACATCCGCCGCCTTGAACACCACGCACGGCATGCCGTTGTCGATCAGCGTGCAGCGCACCCCATCGATCTCGTTCGCCGCATTGCCGGTGGGAAGCAGCGCGCCGCAGGAGGAGCCGGCGGTGTCGCGGAATTCGAGCGGGACCGGCGCATGGCTGCCGGGCACGCCGTCGATCCTGGCGTCCCCCGCGTAGGTCGGAACCCCGCCAGGCGTCTGCACGGTGGCGACCGCGACCTGGCCGGTGTTTTCCATGTAGATCGTCACCCGCGTCTCGTCGCCGGCCGCCTGGACCAGCCCGCGCTCGAGCGCGAACGGGCCGACCCCGGCGAGCATGTTGCCGCAGTTCTGCGCGTCGGTGACGATCGCCTGGTCGACGTAGACCTGCAGGAACAGGTAATCGACGTCGATCCCGTCGCGCGCCGACTTGCACACCACCGCGACCTTGCTGGTCAGCGGGTCGGTGCCGCCCATGCCGTCGATCTGGCGCGGGTCGGGGCTGCCCATTACGTGCAAAAGGAAGGCATCGCGCGCGGCGGTGTCGGCGGGCAAGTCGGAGGCGAGGAAGAAGCCGCCCTTCGACGTGCCCCCGCGCATCCACATCACCGGGGCGCTATGCACCGCTTAAATCCACTTCAGTCCCATGTCGGTCAGCTTCTGCCTGAAGCCGTACATGTCGAGACCGAGCTCGCCCGATGCAAGGCGCCGGCGCTTGTCGCCTTCGTTGGCTTCGCGGGCGCGGGCCTTTTCGAGCACGGTTACGGCATCGGCGCGCCTGACCACGCACACTCCGTCGTCGTCGGCCACGATCACGTCGCCCGGCTCGATCCAGGCGCCGGCGCAGACCACCGGCACGTTGACGCTGCCGAGGCTGGCTTTGATCGTGCCTTGTGCGAATACCGCCTTGGACCACACCGGGAAGTTCATCTCGTGCAAGTCGCGCACGTCGCGCACGCCGGCATCGATGATCAGCCCGCGGACCCCGCGCGCCTGCGCGCTGGTGGCGAGAAGGTCACCGAAATAGCCGTCCTCGCACGGACTTGTCGGCGCAATCAGCAGGACGTCGCCGTCCTGGCACTGCTCGATCGCGGCGTGGACCATGTAGTTGTCGCCCGGGGGCACGCTGATGGTCACCGCCGAGGCGCCGATCCGCGCGCCGGGGTAGATCGGCCGCATGTAACTGGCGAGGAGGCCGATGCGGTCTTGCGATTCGTGCACCGTGGCGACGCCGCACGCGCCGAGCCCGTCGACCACCTCGATGTCCGCCCGCGCGATATTCTGGACGACAACCCCTGCCATGACTTTCGAGTCTCCCGCGTTGCGCATTTCGCTTGCCGGTGGACCGGGCCGGGCGGTCCCGTCAAGCGTGAGCGCAGGGCGGCGCGCAAACTTGTAAGCACTACATACAAAGGCTAACGGCCAACGCGAGCATGGCAGACTCGAATCCCCCTTCGTCGCACCCCCGGGTGGCGCTGATCGGCTTCGGCGAGGCCGGGTCCGCATTTGCCGCCGCGCCCGGATGGCGCGGCGTGACGCGCGCGTGGGACATCCTGCCCGAGCGGCGCGCGGCGACGGCGGCCAGCGGAGTCGAAACCGCCGAGACCGCCGCCGCCGCGCTGGGAGGCCGCGCCTTCGTGCTGTCGCTCGTGACCGCCGATGCCGCGCTCGATGTCGCGCGCGAGTTCGCCCCGCTGCTCCCCGAAGGCGCGCTGTGGTGCAACATGAACTCGGTCGCGCCCGGCACCAAGCGTGCCGCTGCGGCCGCGATCGAGAGCGCGGGCGCGCGCTTTGTCGACGTCGCGGTGATGGCGCCGGTCGAAAAGGGCCTTGGGGTTCCGTTGCTCCTCTCCGGCGCGCATGCGCTGGCGGCAAAGCCGCTCCTCGAGGCGCTGGGGTTCACCAATATTCGCATCGCCGGCGATGACGTCGGCCAGGCCAGCGCGATCAAGATGATCCGTTCGGTGATGGTCAAGGGGATCGAGGCGCTCAGCGCCGAATGCGCCGCCGCGGCCGAAGCGGCGGGCGTGCTGGGCGAGGTCACCGCCTCGCTCGATGCGTCCGAAACACGCCTCGGCTGGGCCGATCGTATCGCATACAATCGCGAGCGGATGGCGGCGCATGGCCTGAGGCGCGCGGCGGAGATGGAAGAATCGGCCAAAACGCTGCAAGGGCTCGGCGTCGAACCGGTCATGACTCGCAGCACCATCGAGCTGCAGCGCCGCGTCGGCACCACGAAGCGCGAGAGGACCGCATGACGCTGATCATCGATTGCCACGGCCATTACACCACAGCGCCCGCGAGCCACGACCGCTGGCGCGATGCGCAGAAGGCCGCGTTCAAAGACGGCACCCAGCCCCCGCCTTACCCGGCGATCGGCGACGACGAGATCCGCGACACGATCGAGCAGAACCAGCTCAAGCTGATCCGCGAACGCGGCGCCGACCACACGATCTTTTCGCCGCGCGCGAGCACGATGGCGCACCATGTCGGCGACCAAGCGGTCAGCGAGGCGTGGTCGGTCGCCTGCAACGACCTGATCTACCGCGTCACGCAGCTCTACCCCGAGGTGTTCACCGGGGTGTGCATGCTGCCGCAGAGCCCGAAGGCGGATTTGTCGGCCTCGATCAAGGAACTGCGCCGGTGCGTCGAGCAGCTCGGGTTCATCGGCTGCAACCTCAACCCCGATCCGGGCGGCGGGCATTTCACGTTTCCGCCGCTGACAGACGAATCGTGGTTCCCGATCTACGAGGTTATGTGCGAGCTCGACGTGCCCGCGATGATCCACGTTTCGGGCAGCTGCAACCCCGCGCTTCACGCCACAGGCGCATTCTATCTCGCGGCCGACACGATCGCGTTTATGCAGCTGCTCCAGGGCGATCTGTTCGCGCGGTTCCCCCGCCTGCGTTTCATCATCCCGCACGGGGGCGGTGCGGTGCCGTTCCACTGGGGGCGGTTCCGCGGCCTGGCCGATATGCTCAAGCAACCCAGCCTCGACACGCACCTGATGCACAACGTGTTCTTCGATACCTGCGTCTATCACCAGCCGGGGGTGAACCTGCTGGCCGAAGTGATCGAAACCAAGAACATCCTGTTCGGCAGCGAGATGGTCGGCGCGGTGCGCGGGATCGATCCGCAGACGGGGCACTATTTCGACGACACCAAGCGCTATGTCGATGCCCTGCCGATCTCGGCCGAGCAAAAGCACGCGATTTTCGAAGGCAACGCGCGCACGGTGTTCCCGCGCCTCGACGCCAAGCTGAAAGGAATGAGCAAGTGAGCGAGAATACCACCGGCGTGGTTGCCCACGGGCTGGCCCATTGCGCCAAGCCCGAGCGCTACATCCAGCAGCTCGTCAGCCACTGGGGGCACGAGTACGCCACGCATTACGATGCCGACAGCGGCACCGGAACGTTTCCGTTCAGCGATACCGAAACTGCCGTGATGGCCGCGCAGGACGGCGGCATCGAAGTTACCCTGACCACCGGCGATGCTGAGCGTAATGTCCATATGCGCGGGGTGATCGAGCGCCATATCGACCGGTTCGCCTTTCGCGAGGCGCCGCTGACTTACGAATGGAACGGCGATGGCTGACCGGGAAACGCGCAGCTGGCTTGAGAACGCCTGGTACGTCGCTTCGTGGGATGCGGGGATCGACAGCGCCCCCATGGCGCGGACGATCTGCGGCGTGCCGATGATGTTCTACCGCACGCTCGATCGCCGCGTGGTGGCCATGCGGGACGCTTGCCCGCACCGGATGCTGCCGCTGTCCAAGGGCATCCGTGAAGGCGATTCCATTCGCTGCGCCTACCACGGTCTCAAGCTGGGACCCGACGGGGTGGCGGAGGAAATGCCGCTCAAGAACGAACCGGTGAACAAGCGCATCTGCGCCGAGACTTTCGTCACTCACGAGCGCTACCGCTTCGTGTGGGTGTGGATCGGCGAACGGGACAAGGCAGATCCGAATCTGATCCCCAACTTGTGGCCCTGTGCCACCGCAGGCTGGACTTTCGACGGCGGCTATTACCACGTCGCCTGCGACTTCCGCCTGATGATCGACAACCTGATGGACCTGACGCACGAAACTTACGTTCACGCGGGCTCGATCGGCCAGGAGGAAATCCTCGAAGCCCCGATCGAATGCATTGCGGCAGACGATACCGTCTATGTTCGCCGCTGGATGCCCGATGTGGAATCGCCCCCGTTCTGGCGCAGCGCGCTGGGCAAGGAAGGACCGGTCGATCGCTGGCAGGTGTGCCAGTTCAATCTTCCCGCATCGGTCATGATCGACGTCGGCGTGGCGCCCGTCGGATCCGGCGCGACGCTGGAGGATCATAGCCAAGGTGTGCGCGGCATGGTGATTGATTTCATGACCCCAGAAACCGAGGACACGCATCATTATTTCTGGGGCATGGCGCGCAATTTCGAGATCGAGGACGCTGGCTTCACCGCACGCTTCAAGGCCCAGCAAGGGCAGGTCTTTGCCGAGGACAAGGAAGTCCTGGAGGCCCAGCAGCAAGCCATCAGGAATAACCCGGGAATGCGGCTCAACGCCTATTCTATCGATCAGGGAGGCGTGCGGGCGCGCCAGTTGATCACGCGCGGAATAAAGGCGCAGACCGCCGAGCAAGGAACCCATGCATGACGCAGAAGAAGGACCGGATCGACATCCACCAGTACCTGGCGGAATTCGACGACATCCCCGGCACCCGCGTGTTCACCGCCAAGCGCGCCCGCCAGGGCTATCATCTCAACCAGTTCGCGATGAGCCTGATGAAAGCCGAAAACCGCGAGCGCTTCCTCGCCGGCGAGAAGGCCTATCTCGACGAATGGGACCTGACCGATGCCGCCAAAGCGGCGGTGCTGGCGCGCGATTACAACGCGATGATCGACGAGGGCGGGAACATCTACTTCCTTTCCAAGCTTTTCAGCACGGACAAAAAGAGTTTCCAGTTCGCCGCCGGATCGATGACCGGGATGAGCCAGGAAGAGTACGCCGAGATGATGCTCAAGGGTGGCCGTTCGCCGCAGGGGCAGCGCTCGATCAAGGAAGGACGCTGACATGGCCCGCATAACCGCCGGCATCACCTCGAGCCACATCCCAGCTCTCGGCGCTGCGATCCAGACCGGCACCAGCCGCAACGATTACTGGGGCCCGGTGTTCGACGGCTACGAGCCGATCCGCCAATGGGTCAAGCAGCCGGGCAACACGCCGGACGTGGTGATCCTGGTCTATAACGACCACGCGAGCGCGTTCGACATGAACATCATCCCGACGTTCGCGATCGGCTGCGCGGAAAGCTTCAAGCCGGCCGACGAAGGCTGGGGCCCGCGCCCGGTGCCCGACGTGATCGGCGCGCCCGACCTTGCCTGGCACATCGCGCAGAGCCTGATCCTCGACGAATTCGACATGACCATCATGAACCAGATGGACGTCGACCATGGCTGCACCGTGCCGCTGAGCATGGTGTTCGGCGAGCCCGAGGCGTGGCCGTGCAAGGTGATCCCGTTCCCGGTCAACGTGGTCACTTACCCGCCGCCCACCGGCAACCGCTGCTATTCGCTGGGCGAAAGCATCAAGGCCGCGGTCGAAAGCTTCCCCGAGGACCTCGACGTCCAGATTTGGGGCACCGGCGGGATGAGCCACCAGCTGCAGGGCCCGCGCGCCGGTCTGATCAACAAGGAGTTCGACCTGGCATTCATCAACGACCTGATCAACGATCCCGACAAGGTTCGCTACAAGCCGCATATCGAATATCTGCGCGAAGCGGGCAGCGAAGGGATCGAGCTGGTGATGTGGCTGATCATGCGCGGCGCGCTCGGCGACAAGGTAGAGGAGCTGTACCGCTTCTACCACATCCCAGCCTCGAACACCGCGCTCGGCGCGCTGATCCTCCAGCCCGAAGGCATCGGCGCGGCCCCGCCCGCGGTGCGCGAGCAGGTTACCGCCTAGACACTTAAGCCCTCGCCCCTTCAGGGGAGAGGGTTTGGAGAGGGGGCCGTCCTCCCAACAATTACCACGGGCCGGGTTTGAGACTGCCCCTCTCCCCGGCCCTCTCCCTTGACGGGGAGAGGGAGATCACAATGCGTATTGCCTTAGCCGGCGCGGGTGCGTTCGGCGAAAAACACCTCGATGGGTTGAAGAACATCCCGGGGGTCGAAATCGCCTCGGTCATCAGCCGCCGGGCCGAGCAGGCGGCCGAAGTCGCCGCCAAATACGGCGCGCCGCATTCGGGCACCGAGCTCAGCGAGGCACTCGCGCTGCCCGAAGTCGACGCTGTGATCCTGTGCACGCCTACTCAAATGCACGCCGAGCAGGCGATCGCCTGTATGGATGCGGGCAAGCACGTCCAGGTGGAGATCCCGCTGTCCGACAGCTGGGCCGATGCCGATGCGGTGCTGAAAAAACAGCAGGAAACGGGCCTCGCCTGCATGGTCGGGCACACCCGGCGGTTCAATCCAAGTCACCAGTATGTCCATGACAAGATCGTGGCGGGCGAGTTGGCGATCCAGCAGATGGACGTGCAGACTTACTTCTTTCGCCGCAAGAACATGAACGCCAAGGGCGAGGCGCGCAGCTGGACCGACCACTTGCTGTGGCACCATGCGGCGCACACGATCGACTTGTTCGCCTACCAGGCGGGCAAGATCGTCACCGCCAACGCCGTCCAAGGCCCCAAGCACCCTGAGCTCGGCATCGCGATGGACATGTCGATCCAGCTCAAGAGCGAGAGCGGCGCGATCTGCACGCTGTCGCTGAGCTTCAATAACGACGGGCCGCTGGGCACCTTCTTCCGCTACATCGGCGACAGCGCAACTTACATTGCCCGCTACGACGACTTGTTCACCGGCAAGGAAGAGCCGGTCGACCTGGCCGGCGTGGCGGTGTCAAGCAACGGCATCGAGCTGCAGGACCGCGAATTCGTGGCCGCGATCCGCGAGCGTCGCGAGCCCAACAGCTCTATCGCCCAGGTGCTCGACTGCTACCGCGTGATCGGCGAGCTGGCCGCCAGCCTCGAGGCGCAGGACGGCTGGTCTTAAGAGTCCTTGACCTGCCGCCGGGGTAAGGCGATCCACGGCTGACAAAAAACGCGAAAAGGGGGAGCGATGGAACTGGACCGCATATTGGGCGAGGCACAGGACACGCACCGCGCCATGCAGGATGCCGTCAGGAGCTCGGGCGACCGCGCGGTGCGCGATATCGTGCGGCTGCGCACGCGGTTCGCCACGCTGGTCGCCGAAATGATGGGCGCGCTGAAGGTCGACGCGCGGCTGCAGAAGCAACCCGAGGTGGCGCGCGATTTCGAGGCCCGGTTCGTCGACATGCGCCAGGCGCTGTCGCAGCATCAGACCCAGTGGCGCAGCGCCCAGATCGACGCCGACCCGCAAGGCTATCGCCGCGCGACCGACGAGCTGGGCCACAAGCAGGACGGCTTCTACGATTGGGCCAAGAACGCGCTCGCGGGGTTGTAAGACTTGCGAAACGCGCGTCGCCTCTGTCACAGGGCGCGCGATGACTGACATGATCCGAACGATCGCCGGCCGCCCCCTCAACAGGGTTGGTCTGGGGTGCATGAACTTGTCGTGGGCTTACGGCACGCCGCCGGAGCACGACGACGGCGTGCGCCTGCTCCGCCGCGCCTTGGAGCTCGGCTACGACCACTTCGACACCGCGCGCATCTACGGCGGGGGCAAGAACGAGGCGCTGATCGCCGAGGCGCTGAAGGGCAAGCGCGGCCAGGTGTTCCTCGCCAGCAAGTGCGGGATCACCGTCGACGGACCGCGGCGCGGGGTCGATTGCTCGCCCGCCACTATCGCACAGGCGATCGAGGTAAGTCTTGAGGCTCTGGGGACCGACCACATCGATCTCTATTACCTCCACCGGTTCGATCCCAAAGTGCCAATCGCCGATTCGATCGGCGCGCTGGCGCGGGCGATCGAGGCGGGCAAGATCGGCGCTTACGGCGTATCTGAATGGAGCGCCCGGCACATCGCGGAAGCGCACGCGGTGCACCCGGTGGCGGCGGTGCAGACCGAATACTCGCTATGGACCCGCAACGTCGAGCTGGCGGTGCTCGAGACCACCCGGCGGCTGGGCATCGCGCTGGTCGCTTTCAGCCCGGTCGGGCGCGGCGCGTTGTGCGGCCTGCTCAAGGACCCCGCCACGCTCGAGGAATCCGACTTGCGCACCAAGATGCCGCGCTTCCAGCCGGACAACTGGCCCCGCAACCTTGCGCTGATCGAAAGCCTGGTCGCTCTGGCCGAGGATAGCGATATAACCGCCGCCCAGCTCGCGCTCGGGTGGGTGCTGTCGCGCGGCGAGCATGTTCACGTGATCCCCGGGACCACCAGCCTGGCGCACCTGGCCGACAACCACGCCGCCGCCGGCCTCGCCATCGCGCCCGAGGTGCTCGTTGCGGCGGGCGCGCTGATCAATGAGCACACGGTCGCCGGACACCGCTACCACCCGGCGATCCGCCCGACGATCGACACCGAGGAGTTCGAGCCCGCGTGACGGACGTGCGCGCCCACATCGGCTATTCCGAACGGACCGCGCGGCGCCCGCATTTCTACGCCAACGCGCACGACAAGGATTTCGTCCCGCTGGCCCCCGCCGAAGTCGCGATCACGGACGCGCGCGGGCTCGGTTGCAGCCTCGATGTCGAAGGCTTCACGCTGGTTGAGCACGAAAGCGCGGTCGCTGACCTGACCGACCTGGCCGAAGTCGCCCGCGTTCACCGCGGCGAGATCGCCGAGCTACTGAGGCGCGTGACCGGGTGCGACGACGTGACGATGGCCCCGTTCGGGATCCTCCGCTTCTCTGAAAAACTGGGCGAGAACGCCGCCCACGACAATTCGCATCCGGCGCGCTTCGTCCATGTCGACATGGCGAAAGAGGATGCCGCCGCCGCGCGCGCCAAGACCGCGCCCGAAGGCAAGGCGGTGGTCCGTAGTGCGCAGTACAACGTGTGGCGGGCGCTCAGCGGCGCGCCGCAGGATGTGCCGCTGGGGCTGTGCGCCTATCCGAGCCTCGCGCCGGGTGACCTGCTCGATTGCGACGCGATCTTCGATCCGCTCGACGGCCGCCCCGAATGGGGCTTCGCCAACTACCTGCTGGCGCACAATCCGGCGCACCGCTGGTACTACTATTCGAATATGACGCCCACCGAGGCGATTGTGTTCAAGACCAGCGAAAGCGATCCGGGGCGGGCTCAGCTAATGCCCCACGGCGCGTTCGACAACCCGGCCGCCGGGCCCGACGCGCCGGCCCGCGTCAGCCTGGAGATGCGCGGGACGTGCTACTGGTTCGGGTGAGGAACGAGGGAGGGACCATTGACGATTGCTCTGAAACGGGTGGCCTGCGCTGCCGCACTCGCCTGGGCCGCCTCGGCTTCGGCGCAGCTGCCGCCCGCGGCGCCAGCCGACGTCGCCCGGCTGCAGGCCGAGGCCGACAAACTGCCCGATACTCCGGGTGACGGTCCCTATCGGGCGACGATGGAAGTTGACGCCCGCCTGCCCGGCTACGTCGTCTATCGCCCTGCCGACCTGGCACCTTTCGCCCGAGCCGGCGGAAAACTGGGCCTGCTGGTGTGGGGCAATGGCGCCTGCGCCGCCGATGGCAGCAGCGCGCGCCAGCACCTCGCGGAGATCGCCAGCTACGGTTACCTGGTGATCGCTCCGGGCAAGTGGCAGAGCGGTCCCAATGCCCGCGACCCGCGCGGTGCGCCCGCGCCGCCGCCGGCCCGAGCGGCGACGGCAGGGCCGCCCGCCAAGTCGCCAACTTCCGCCAGCGACCTCGCGCGCGCGCTCGACTGGGCGCTCTCCGCACGCGGGGCTTACGGCAAGCTGATCGACCGCAACGCGGTGGCATTGGGGGGGTACAGCTGCGGCGGGTTGCAGGCGCTACGCCTGGCGGCAAACCCGCGGATTCACGCTCTGCTGATCGAGAATAGCGGCATCTTCGTCGGCGGCAGCAGCGGGCTTGCCGAAATGGACATGCCCAAGGACCAGCTCCAGGCGATCCACACGCCGGTCCTTTACCTGCTCGGCGGGGAGACCGACATCGCCTACGCCAATGGCTCCGACGATTTCGCACGGATCGGCCAGGTCCCGGCGATCATGGTCAACATCCCCACGGGTCATGGCGGCACCTACAACCAGCCGATGGGCGGCAAGGCGGCAGGCATCGTGGTGGACTGGCTGCAGTGGCAACTTCGGGGCGACAACAGCGCTGCCCGCACGTTCACCGGAGCCAATTGCCGGCTATGTACCGACAGCGGCGCAAAGATCACCGCCAAGCATCTGACGGGGCCGCCCGCGCGTTAGCGGCGCGCCGCCGGGACCGTGCCGTCATAGCTTGTCGTAGAGATCCAGCAGCTTGTCCCACGCCTTGTCGGCGGCGGCCCCGTCATAAGTCGGCGAATCGGCCACGGTCCAGCCATGATCGGCGGCATAGACATCGACCATGGCTGGCCGGCCCGCGGCCTTGGCGGCGGCTCGCAGCGCGTCCTTGTCGCCGGGCGCGGTCTTGTCATCGTTGCGGGCAATCGCGAACAGGAAGCTCGCGTGGGTCTGCCCGAGCAGCTTGACCGGCGATTTCTCGTCGTCGCCCACCAGCCCCGCGCCGTGGAACGAGGCGACCGCCTTGACCCGCTCGGGCACCGCCGCGGCGGTCCACACCGCGTAAGCGCCGCTCATGCAATATCCCTGCGCGCCTACGCCCTTGGCGGTATCGACCGAAGGTTGCTGGTCAAGCCACGCGATCGCCGCCTTGGCGGTGTCCATGATCGCGTCCGCGGTCAGCGCGGCGCGCCACGGGGCGACCTTGTCGTTGCCGCTGCGAGTGCGAAAGTCGTCGAAGTCCTCGAACTGCGGCGCCGGGGCATTGCGGTAATAGGGATTGAGCGCCAGCACCGCAAAGCCCGCGTCCGACAAGCGGTGCGACTTGGCCAAGAACGTGGTGCGCAGCCCGGCGATGTCGGGCCACAGGATTACGCCTGGATTCTTGCCCGCGGGATGGAAGAAAAAGCCGTCCATCGTCCCCCCGGGCGCGGCGAACTTGACCACATTGTCGTTCGGCCCAGCGGCGCGCGCGGTGCCCGCGGGGGTCAGCGCGGCCAACGCGGTGAGCGCCCCCGCGCCGGCGAATTGCCGCCGATCCATCGGCGCGCTTCGCATCCCGGCAAGCTGCAGTTCGTCACACATGACTCACTCTCCCGCTCTTATGGAACGGGAGGATACGCCTTTAGGCGGGCGAATCCAGCGGGATGCGGGCGGGCGCGAACAGTGGCGTCAGAGCTTGGCGTAAAGCGCCAGCAGTCGGCCCCACGCGCGCTCAGCCTCGGCCTGGTTGTACACCGGGCTATCGGCCACGGTCCAGCCGTGGTCGCCGCCATAGACTTCGACTTCGGCGGGACGCCCGGCGGCGGCCATGGCGGCCTTGATCGTGGCCTTCTCGGCGGGACGCTGCGCGTCGTCGTTCTTGGCAATGGCGATCAGGTAGCTGGCTCGCGCCTGCGGCAGCAGCTTGATCGGCGAATCCGCCGCGTCAGTGACCAGCCCGCCGCCATGGAACGTGGCCCCGGCCTTAATCCGGCCAGGCACCGCAGCGGTGGTCCGCACGACGAACGGCCCGCCCATGCAGTAGCCCTGAGTGCCGATGCCGCGCTTCTTGTCGACCGACGGCTGCTTATCGAGCCATCTGACGATCGCCTGAGCCATGCCGATCACCGCGCCTTGCGTATTCTTGGCCATCCACGGGCCGACTTTCTTGAACCCGTCGGCGGTGCGGAACGCGTTGAAATCGGCAAACTGCGGCGCAGGACCATCCTGATAGAACGGATTGGCCACGATCACCGAGTAGCCCGCGGCAGCGAGCCGCCGGCCCATGACCTTGAACACTTCGCGCAAGCCGGCGATGTCGGGCCAGATGATCACCGCCGGGTGCTTTCCCTTGGCCGGATGGACGAAGAACGCGTCCATCGTGCCGCCCGGCGCGGCAAAGCTGACCATGCTTTCGGTGAGGCCGCCCGCGCCTTTGGCCTCGGCCGTGACGGACGCACTTAGCACCGCCAACGCGCCCATCGCGCCGATGGCGCCGATGGCGCCGAATTGGCGCCGGTCGATCCGGCTCATTTCGCTCAGCTGGTCCAGTTCACACATCATCGGCCTCCCTTGATTTGTCGGGCGGGAAGATAGCGCATCAAGTCAGGTCGTCCAGCTTGATCACGAGGCCTTCCTCAGCGGCCCTCATCGCGTCGCGGCGGAGCTGCTCGATGCGCAGGCGGCCCGCGGGCGCCTCGCCCTCGGGCAGCGCGGCCATGATCGCGGCGTGACTTTCCTCGAAATCCGGCCCGTGCTCGGGGTGCGTCAGGATCAGCCCGCGCTGCTCGGTCATGCCGGCAAGGATCTTGGTGCCAACCTCATAGGGGTCCATGCCTTCGTCGAACGCGGTGCCGAACTGCTCGAGCTGTTCCTTCGCCACTTCGGGAAAGCCGCTCCCCTCGAATGCCTCGGGGCGCTTGAGCGCGCTGGTCCAGGCGTTGGTGCGGGTCAACGCCGGGCAGCCCAGCGAACAACCAATGCCGTGCGGGGCGAGGTTGTAGCGCAGGCTTTCGGTCAGTCCGCGCACCGCGAACTTGCTGGCGGTGTAGATGCCCGCCTGCGGCCCGGGCAGGAAAGCGGCCATGCTGGCGATGTTGACCACATGGCGCCGGCCAGTGGCGGCCTTCAGCTTGGGCAGGAAGCTGACCAGGCCGTTGACGACGCCGCCGAAGTTCACGCCCATGATCCAGTCGTAATCGGCATAGCTCGCTTCGTCGGTCGGGCCGAACACGCTGACTCCCGCGTTGTTGACCAGCACGTGGACCGCGCCGAAGTGCCGCTCGACCTCGTCCGCCACCTCGGCGAAGCGCGCACGGTCGGTCACGTCGAGCTTCACGAACAGCGGCTGCTGGTAGTCTTTGCCCGCGAACCACTTGGCGGTGCGCGCCTTGTCGTCCGCGTTGCGATAGCTCAATGCCAGCCGGATTCCCGCATCGGCAAAGGCCTGCGCCACCCCCAGCCCGATGCCGGTCACCGCCCCGCTAACGAAAGCGACGCGCCCTTCCCATTCGCGGCCCAACACTCGATCGCTCACAGCCGATTTCCTCTCGCCAAAACACTATCGCTCGTTACGGATAGCGCCAAAATCGGGAGAGTCGAAGATGACTGATGCGGAACGCCGGTTTGCCGATCTGGAGCAACGCGTGGGCATTCTGGAGGACGTCCAGGCGATCCGCCGGCTCCACTGGGCTTACGGCTACTACATCGATTTCAACCGCCCGAACGAAGTCGCCGACTTGTTCGCCGAGGACGGGGCGGTGGTGTTCCTGTCGGGCGAATACGTCGGGCACGCGGGGGTCAAGCGGCTCTACGGCGACTGGATCGCCGGCCGCTTCACCGGGGGGAAACCGGGCCCGGTCAACGGCTTGCTGCTCGACCATTTCCAGATGCAGGACGTGATCACGGTCGCGCCCGATCGGCAGTCCGCCAAGGGCCGCTTCCACGGCATTCTGCTGGGCGGCTGGCACGACGATTTTCAGGAAACGCGCGAGGCGATGATGCCGCAGCAGTTCATGGAAGCCGGCATTTACGAGAACGATTACGTCAAAATGGACGGGACGTGGCGGATCAAGCGGCTCGACTACATGATGCAGTGGCAGGGCGATTATGAAGGCGGGTGGGCGCATACCACCGCGCATCTCCAGCCAGCCACCAAGACCTGGCCCGAAGACCCGCTCGGCCCCGACCGGCTGCTCCCCGCCGATCAGCACCGCAAGACCTGGCCCTATCGCCAGGACGTGCCGATGCACTTCGCGCATCCGAAATTCGGCGCGCTGCTGGCGGGGCAGGAGCAGGCATGAAGCCCGCCCCCGGCGCCCTGCCGTGGGATAGCGAAGCGCCGCCATTCGATCCGCGCGACACCTCGGGCCGCGCGCGGCTTTCAACCCGGCAGGTGGCGGAGCGGTTCATCCAGCTGTTCTATGTCGAGGACAACCCGGAAGGAGCGTTCACCTGCTGGATGCATCCCGATTATATCCAGCACAATCCCAACGCCCCCGACGGGCGCGACGCGACGCTGGCGATGATGCAGGCGAGCATGGCGCGCCTGCCCGACCTCAGCCACGAAGTGAGACGCGTCGTGTGGGGCGATGCCGACACCGTCGCGGTGCACTTCCATTTCCGCCGCGAGCGGGATCATCCGGGCTACGCGATCGTCGATATCCTGCGGATCGTGGATGGCTACGTCGTCGAGCATTGGGACGTGATGCAGGAGGTGCCCGATCCGGCGACGTCGAAGAACCGGAACGGCATGTTCTGATGCCCGGTGCCATGGCTGCGTCCAACTCCGCTGATCGTAACGAACGATAGAATAATGTAACGATCGTTAAGATAATGGTGGATTGTGACCCGGCAAGATTCTATCTCGCCCAATCCGCGGCCAGGCAACAGGGCCGGCGGTCAGGGAAGGAATGCTGAATCATGATTGGACGGATTGAATGGCGCCGGGCGCTTGCCGCTGGCGCATCTTTGGTAGTTCTGGCCGCAGCCCAGCCGGCCTTCGCTCAGGCGGCCTCGGCGCCAAGCGCGACTCCGCAGCCCGATTCGAGCAACACCAACGTTAGTAACCCCGACAACTCCGCCCCCGCTACGGCTTCGGGTAACAGCGAGATCATCGTCACCGCTCAGTTCCGTCAGCAGAACCTGCAGGACACGCCGCTGGCGATCACCGCGGTCACCGCCGAGATGATGGAGGCCAGGAGCCAGACCAACCTGGCGCAAGTGGCCGACGGCGCGCCCAACGTGACGCTGAAGCCGCAGGGCGCCTCGTTCGGCCCGTCGATCGCGGTTTCCATCCGTGGCATCGGCCAGGGCGATTTCAATCCGGCCTACGAACCGGGCGTCGGCATCTATATCGACGACGTCTACTACCCGCAGCTGACCGGCGCGGTGTTCGACTTGCTCGATCTCGACCGGGTCGAAATCCTCCGCGGCCCGCAAGGCACGCTGTCGGGACGGAACTCCGAGGGCGGCTCGATCAAGATGTTCACCCGCAAGCCCCAAGGGTCGAACGACGGGTTTGTCGAAGGCACGTATGGTAGCCGCAACCGGATCGGCATGCGCGCGGGTTTCGACTTCAGGCTGACCGACAACGTGTTCGGCCGCATCTCGGGCGTCTACAAGCATCAGGAAGGCTATGTCGATCAGCTCGATTTCGGGTGCGTCTACCCGGCTGGCGGTTCGGCCACGTTCACCGCCAACGACGGTACGACCAAACAGGTCAATCCGACCGGCGGCATCCCCGCGGTGCGGCCGACCGGATCGTGCGTGGCGGACAAGCTGGGCGAGATCGGCTATCAGGCGATCCGCGGCGCGCTGCGCTACAACCCGTCGCGCGACATCGACATCAACATCTCGGGCGAATACATCCACGACAAGCACAGCGCCGCGGGCGAAGTGCTGGCTGCGACCAATGTCATCACCAGCCCGAACACCAACATCGGCGGCGTGCCGTACGACAACCGCTTCATCTGCGGGCAGTTCTGCAACTTCTCGACCTATTCCTCGCCGGCGATCAAGTTTGTCGGCCTGCTTACGCCGGGCGGGCTATCGGGTGTTCCGGGCCAGCCCTTGCTGGCGACGAACAATTCCAACCAGAGCATTTACGACGGCTACAACCTGGCGGCGAACGCGCACTTCGCGCTCAACGACATGTTCTCGATCGACAACATCCTCGCCTACCAGAACTGGGTGGCGACGTTCGGGGTCGACGACGACTTGTCGCCGATCGCGCTGTCGGGCGGTTACAACCACCTCACGCACTACAACTGGAGCGAAGAGCTGCGGCTCAACGCCAAGATCGCTGACACGATCACCGCGGTGGTCGGCGGCTATTACTTCAAGCAGCAGACCAATTATTTCGCGTACGAGGACTTGCGTTACATCAACGCCACCATCCCGGGCCTCGGCACCGTCGGCGTGTTCCCGCTGCAATTCATCCAGCCCGACCAGACGCCGGCGGAGGCCAAGGCCGGATTCGGCAACGTCAGCTGGCAGATCGTCCCCAACCTGACTTTCGACGGCGGCGTGCGCTACACTGCGGAGAGCAAGGAATATCACTACTTCCGGCTCAATCCCGACGGCACGATCAACGCCTATCTCGACCCCGTCGGGGCCGCCAAGGGCGCCGGGGCGCCAGGCGCGCTGACAGGTCTGGTGGCCACTTACAAGGGCAGCCGGTGGGACTGGCGGGCGGCGCTCAATTATCGCTTCTCGCCGGCCGTCATGGCTTATGCGAGCGTCTCGACCGGGTTCAAAGGCGGCGGCACCAACCCACGGCCGTTCTACGCCAGCCAAGCGATCGGCTTCAATCCGGAGGTCCTCACCAGCTACGAGGCGGGCATCAAGACGGACTTGTTCGACCGCCGCCTGCGGTTCAACTTGACTGGCTTCTTCGCCAACCTCAAGAACGCCCAGATCGGCGTTTCGGTGTGCCCGGACGGCTCGACCCCATGCGCCGCGCTGGTCAACGCCGGCGACGCGCGCGAAAAGGGCGTCGAGGCTGAACTGGTCGCGCGGCCGGTTCGCGGGCTGAGCATCGACGGCTCGGTCAGCTACCTCAACTTCCACTACACCCGGCTCTCCGCGGCGGTGACCAGCACCTCGCTGACCGATCCGCTGGCGGGTGCACCGGAATGGAAGTGGCAGCTTGGCGCGCAGTACGAGATCCCGCTCGGCAGCTACGGCTCGCTGACCCCGCGCGTCGATGCCGCCTTCCAGGACAAGATCTACACCGGCTTCAAATACGCCGGGGTGCCGCAGTACATCGACTCCTACACGCTGCTGAACGGGCGCCTAACGTGGCAGAACGCGGACAAAGACCTGTCGGCCTCGCTCGAGGTCACCAACCTGACCGACAAGTACTACTACGTCACGCTGTTCGACTTGCGCGCCGCGGGAGCGGGCCTCGACAAGGCCCAGCCGGGCCGCCCGCGTGAGTGGGCGGTCACCGTCAAGAAAACCTTCTGAGCGAAAGCCTCAGCAAACCAAACGAGGGGGCGGCCGCGAGGCCGCCCCTTATTTTTGGCGATGTTACACTTGACATACCACGGCGCTTGATCTAGTGTTTTGGCCATAGGAGAAGACCCGTGGCCAAGTCAGTTTTCGATGCCCCGCAGTTCAAGACCGAAGAAGGTGCTTTTGCCTACGTCGAAGCGCATCTGTGGCCCACTGGCCCGGTCTGCCCGCACTGCGGCAACTGTGACAGCGCCCGCATTCGCAAGATGGCCGGCAAGACCACCCGCATGGGCCTTCACAAGTGTAACGAGTGCCGCAAACCCTTCACGGTTCGCATGGGCACGATCTTTGAGTCCTCGCATCTGGCACTGCATCTGTGGCTCCAGGTAATTCACCTGATGTGCGCCAGTAAGAAGGGCATCAGCACTCGCCAGATACAGCGGATGCTCCAGTGCAGTATGAAAACCGCGTGGTTTTTGACCCATCGCATCCGCGAAGCAATGCGCTCTGACGACCTCACACCGTTCGGCGGCAACGGTGGTATTGTCGAGGTAGACGAGACATTCATCGGCCACCTGAAAGGCGTCGAGAAACGCCGGGCGTTCCATCACAAGATGAAAGTGCTGGCGCTGGTGGACCGCGACAGCGGCAAGGCCCGCACAATGGTCATTGACAATGTGAAGGCCGAAACCCTCATGCCGCTGGTAATCGCCAACGTCGCTCGCGAAGCCCGCATCATGACTGACGAGCATAGCGGCTATCGGGATATGAAGCGCTTTTTCGCCGGTCATGGCACTACAGCCCACAGCCGGGGCGAATATGTGAACCTCGAGGATCGCAGCGTCCACAGCAACACGGTTGAGGGTTATTTCAGCATCTTCAAGCGTGGGATGAAGGGCATCTATCAGCATTGCGAAGAGCATCACCTTCACCGCTATCTGGCCGAGTTTGAATTTCGCTATAATAACCGCGAAGCGCTCGGCTGTGGGGATGAGGGGCGGGCTCGCCGCGCTCTGCGCGGCGTGGTCGGCAAGCGCCTCACCTATGGCGCTTAAGTAGCTGGCCGCAGACGGCTCCAATCTGGGCACAAGAAGCGGCGCTCACGGTGGAGAACAAAGCCGCATCGCTCTTGACAGGGAATCAATCTGGTCAGCGTTGGACAGCATTGTCGCGACTTTACCTGCGATACCGTTATCACAATCGGCGGAAGTGAGAACATCCTGCCGAGGTAACTTCTTCCGCTTTGCGCTCCGGGCTGGGCTCGAACCAGCGACCTAATCCGTAGCAGGGACCCGCTCTATCCAGCTGAGCTACCGGAGCCACAAAGTAGAAACGCCGGGAGCCACAAACTCCCGGCGTTTCCAATGCCAGACTAGTTTACCGCCCGGAGCCCGCCATCAAAAGGGCGCGGTGCCGGTGCGTGGCGCTTCTCATAGTAGCGCTCTCCATCATAAACGAGCGCGCCCATGCTCTTTAGGCGAGACAGCACTGAACCCACAGTGTCGGCCGCAACGCCTGGCACACGCTGCCTGACAGCATCGTCAACTTCTCGGCTTGTCGCGCCACTCTCCGCGACCTGGGCCATGATGTCGATCACCAGCGGCTTGATGTTGGGGGACCGCTGCCGAACCGGTTTTGAGCCGGGCTTAAGTTCGGCCAGCAAGTCCACCAGCACCTTCTCTTGGATGCGAAGGTTCGCTATCTGCTCTCGGATTGCTTGTAGCTTGGCCTCTATCATCGCTGTTTGCTCTCTTGCGTTTGCCATGTCCTATGTCCTTGAAAGTGAGAACCGTGGTGCCCGTAGGGGGACTTGAACCCCCACATCCTGCCGAGGATTTCGGTTTTAAAGACCGCTGCGTCTACCATTCCGCCATACGGGCACTGCCCCTTGATACGTGGTCGCTATCAGGGCTGCAAGCAAAAGCCGCGCAACGGCATGACCCCTTGGGGATAAACCCGGGGCAGGCCCAAAAAGTGTGGTGACACCCGCTCCTAAGATTCCTAAGTAGTCCCGGAACAAACCGGAGACAGGGCATGCTCGACAGCATCGTCACAAAGCTGTTGGATGCGCGGCGGAAGGGACAGATTTCCGTGTCCCGCAAGCCCCTACTGCTTGATCTGTTTTGCTGCGCTGGTGGCGCGGGCGTCGGCTACAGCCGGGCGGGGTTCGATGTGATCGGGGTCGATATTGTCCCCCGGCCCAGTAATCCGCTGCCCTTTCTCCAGGCCGATGCCCTCACACTTGACCCCAAGTTCATCGCTTTATTTGACGCTATCCACGCCTCGCCGCCCTGCCAGTCCTATTCAGACTTGGCCAAGCG
>JBDSDC010000122.1:0-17431 GCA_039920725.1 Croceibacterium sp.
TCGCAGCGAGTTCGAGATCCGCGCCCGCCGCCGGGCCGACACCGCCAAGTAGGGGGCGGCCGGCGAGGGGTCGGCGGTCGAAGCCCTCAGCCGAGCGGTCGGCTCGATCCGAAGAACAGCGCCTGGCTGATCGCGGCCCGGACGGTCGATTCCTGGAACGGCTTGGTCACCAGGTAAGTCGGTTCGGGCCGGTCGCCCGTGAGCAGACGTTCGGGGTAGGCGGTGATGAAGATCACCGGCACGCTGTCGATCGCGAGGATGTCGTCGACCGCGTCGAGGCCCGACGAGCCGTCGGCCAGCTGGATGTCGGCCAGCACCAGCCCGGGGCGGCTTTGCGCCACCACGTCCTGGGCCTGCTTGCGAGTCGCGGCGGTGCCGCAGATGTCGTGCCCGAGCGAGCGGACGAGATCTTCCAGCTGCATCGAGATCAGCGGTTCGTCCTCGATGATCAGCACGCTGGTGGTGGTCTCGCGCTCGATCTCGTCGACCGCTTCCTGGACCAGCTTGGCGACGTTGCCTTCGCTCACGCCCATGATCTCGGCCGCTTCGGCGGGGCTGAAATCCTCGACCGTGGTGAGCAGCAGCGCCTGGCGGTTGAGCGGGGTAATCTTGCTCAGCTGGTTCTGCGCGGCGACCTCATGCAGGCCGCCGGCGCCGTCCTCGTCGCGCACGTCGAGATAGGCGCTGGCCCACAGCTTGTTGAACGCCCGGTACAGCGGCACTCGGCCCCCGCGCAGCGATTCGGCCAGCTCGCGGTCGGCCAGCGCGGCCTCCAGCGTCGCCTGCACGAATGCATCGCCGGTATGCTGCGAGCCGGTCAGCGCCCGCGCGTAGCGGCGCAGAAACGGCAGATGTGCGGCAACTTCGGCCCCAATCGACATAGAAACCCTTCCCGATAGTGCGCACGGCGACCACGTGCAGCCAGTGGCTGTTACGTTCGGCGGACCGGGGGCACAAGTGTCCGCTTCATGCCGCCTGACGGGCGGAGCGCAACCCCCGTTCCAAAAAATTCAAAAATTTTCGGTCCCGCGGGAACCACCGTGGGGATTGTTCATTTATCGCTATGTCACCGCCGAGACCCCCCCTCCCGTCCAAGCGGCTGGTGATACGATCCCGAAAGGCCTTCGCTCGATGAGCGAAGGCCTTTTTTTCACCCGCGCGGTCGGCGGGCTTTCGGGTCCAGGGGTCAGGACATGGCCCCGCGCAACCGTGAGAACAGCCCGCGGCGCTGCTCGCCGGACGTCAGTTCGGCGGCCAGCTCGGCCGGATCGTACGGCTTGCTGAAAACCAGGCCGAGCTCGGCAATCTTGGGGGGAATGTCTTCGGGCGACCCGGTCGAGAAGAAGATTCGGGGCCGCTTGGGCCCCAGTTGCTCGATCAGCTCGGCCAATGCCCAGCCGTCGTCGCCGTCGGCCAGGTGAACGTCGAGCACGACCGCGTCGGCATCGCCTTGCTCGAGCGCTTCGACGGTGCTCGCGCGGCTGGGGCAAATGACCACTTCGCGCACCCCCACATCGCGCAGCGCGTCTTCGAGCGCCAGCGCGAGCACCGCGTCATCCTCGACCACCAGCACGCGCCGCAGGCCAGGCGCGCGTTTGTGCGCCGCGCGGGCAGGCTTGGTAGTCTTTGCATCGCGCATGGCTGGCCCTTACACGAGCGGTGCCGCCCGTGCTCGACAACGGGCCGAACGGTGCCCTAGTTCCCGCAAGCCGCGAGCGTTTACAGGGCCTTCTCGAAGATGTCGTATTCGCGGTTGATTCGGCTGTCGATCGCTTCAGCAATCGCGACCATGCCGTGGTTGTCCTCCAGGATCCAGCCGACTTCACCGCGCTCCGCGTCATGCTCCGCAGCGGCATAGCGGCGGATGTATTCGATCATCATGAAAGCTAGCTGGCTCGCCATGCGGCTGGCCTGGAGCCGTTTGAGCACGCCCATCAGCGGAACCCGGAAATCGGCCGGGCGCGCCTTGCGCAGCCACCACAGCAGCTTGACGACGTTGAACGGGAACAGCTTGCCGCCCATCGGCTTGAGCACCGGGTTCACGTCGGGCAGCGCCATCATGAACGCCACCGGCTCACCGTCGAGCTCGGCGATCATCACCGCGCCTTCGTGGATCAGCGGGGCCATCTTCTTGGCGGCGTAAGTTTCTTCGGTCTTGGTGAAGGGGACGAAACCCCAGTTGGACGACCAGGCATCGTTGAGAATGGCGATGATGATCTCGGTTTCGCGCTTGAAGTGACGCTTGTCGGCGCGGCGGACGTTGATCCGCGGGTTGTTCTCTCCCGAGGCGACGATCCGCCCGATCAGCGGCGAGAACTCGCGCTTGACCGGCAGCTCGTAGGTATAGAGCCGCTTGGCGACTGTGTACCCGGCCCGCTCGATCCATCCCTGGTACTGCGGCAGGTTGTGGCCCATCATCACCATCGGCGAATGATCGTGGCCCTTGACCAGCAGGCCCGGCTCTTCCCAGATCGATAGGCTGATCGGCGCGAGCACCCGGGACATCCCCTGGTCGCGCAGCCACTGCTCGGCGCGGGCGATCAGGGCGTGCGCCGTCTCCTCGTCGCGCGCCTCGAACAGGCCCCAGTTACCGGTCCCCGGCCCCATGCCCTGCTCGGGCGGCTGAGTAAGCGCCAGCTCGTCGTAATGCGCCGAGATGCGCCCGACGACCGCGCCGCCGCGCCGGGCGAGGAACAGCTGGACCTTGGCGTGCTCGTGAAACGGGTTCTTGCCCGGGGTCAGCAGCTCGACGACTTCTCCGCGCAGTGGCGGAACCCAGCTCGGGTCGTCGCGATTGATCTCGTAAGCGAAATCGATGAACCCATTGAAATCGCGTTTGCCCGCCACGGGCTCGACCGAGACAGACGCCATAAATTCCCTTGCCTGCTAACGGCGGATCAGGCGGACGCCTGCTCGCCTTCCTTACCCATCGCCCGGCGCCGCGGATGGCCGCTGGCGATCCCGCCCGACAAGTCCTTGACCCACGGATAGACCCTGGCGACATCTTCGTCATAGCCGAGGTTGAACACCGTTTCGCTGCGCTTGGGGCGGTCCTTCTTGACGTAGTAAGTGCCCAGCAGGCGGTCGAACAGGTAGTTGGTGATGCCGAAGTTGCCGGTCTCGTCGAAGTAGTGATGCTCCATGTGGCGCTGCTTCATGTGCTGGACCCATTCCGCCTTGGGCTTGAACGCCAGGTGCTGGATGCAGTGCATGAACTCGTAATAGCAGGTCGTCAGCAGGCCGCTGGCGAATGCCGCCGCGGCGCCTCCGATCCCGCCGATGAGCCAGCCGATGCCCACGGTCGCTATCGCAATCGTCGGCAGCGTGGTGTGGAGCGCGCCGAACAGCACCGACAGATCATTGGGATCCTGGTGATGGTCGTAGTGAATGCGCTTCCAGGTCGGCGCCAGCAGGCGCGATTTCCACATCCATTTGGAATGGAGCACGTGCTGGTGGAGCATGTGCCACACCAGCGGATAGATCAGCGTCCCGGCCGCCAGCGCCGCCAGCGTCCGTAGCGGGGTCGCCGGATAAAGCGCAAACACCGCCGCGCACAGCGCCGCCAGCACCAGGTAGCTGATGATCGTGTAGTGCTGGAAATAGGCCGTCACCAATTGCCGGAAGGTCATCCGGTCAAGGTAATGCGAGCGTTTCCAGAACGGCAGATCGCTCTGATCGACCGCCTCAAGCTGTTGCGACACGGGCAGGTTTCCTGTTTGCGTGACGCGCCCATAGCAGACGCGCCGCGATGCGGCCACAGGCCGCTTTCGCAGGCGGCGATGGGGCCGCGGTCCTTAACCGAAGCTGAGCCCCGGATTAGCGCGCGGTGTCGGTCGTGGTGGTGGTCGCCGCGGTGACGCCGTCATCGTGAATCACGGTGGTCGAGGATTCGGTCACCGTCGGCGCGGGGGCCGGGACGGGGACGGGCACCACGGTCGTGTTGTTGGTCGTGGTGGCCGTAACTGTGGTGTCGACCGGCGCGGTGTCGGCCGTGGTCGTGCTGTTGCAGCCGGCCAGGGCCAGCAATCCGGCAGTGGCGGCCAGGCAAGAAATGCTCTTCATCCGATCTCTCCTCAAGGTGCGTTCCGAGTGAGACCACGCGCGAACGGCGCGATCGTTCCAGCACCAACCCCGTCCAAATGCAAACGGCCCCCCGCGCCGGAGCGCGGAGGGCCGCCTTATTCGAAGCCTTGCGGTCGCTTACTTGGCGGCCGAGCTCGCAGCGGCAGCAGCCGTATCGGCGGCGTCCGAAGCCGTGCTGGCGGCGGCAGCGGCCGTATCGGCGGCGGCAGCGGCAGTGTCGGCCGGAGTGGCAGTGTCGGTCACCACGGCGGTGTCGGTCGCGACAACGGTCGTGTCGGTCGCGGTGTCGTCAGCGTCCTTCTTGCAGGCGGACAGGGCGAGCAGAGCGGAAGCCGAAACGGCAACCAGGATGAGCTTCTTCATAAAATCTATCTCCTTGGTGGGCGAGGCCCAGCTCGCATGGTGCGAGCCGGCTCCGAATAATGGCAACAATGTGGCACGGCAAGTGCCATTTTGCCTTTCGGCGCCTAATCGTCATTCTTCGGTGCGGATCAGGACCGTTTCGCCGAGCAGCAGGAACAGCACGAACGGTCCCCAGGCGGCGATCAGCGGCGGATATCCGCCGAAGCCGCCCATCGCCAGGGCGGTGTTTTCGACAACGAAATAGGCAAACCCCAGCGCCATGCCGATGACCGCGCGCGCCAGCATCTGGCCCGACCGGGCGAGCCCGAATCCCGCGACCGCGCCGAGCAGCGGCATCAGCACCGCGGCGAGCGGCCCGGAAATCTTGTGCCACCACTTGCCGTCCAGCTCCGCAGTGCGGCGGCCGGCGGCGCTGAGCGCGGCGATCGAGCGCGACAGCTCGGGCAAAGGTTGGGCATCGGGATCGACCCGGCGAATGAACAGCTGCTCCGGGGTCACCCCGCGCGCGATCACCACCGCGGGGATTATCGCCGCCGCGACCGAGGAAACATCGAATTGGCGAGCGTTCTCCAGCCGCCAGCCGGGAGCGGCGTAGCGCGCCAGCGGCGCCCGGTATTCGCGCGTCATGCGGCCCGCGGCGTCGCGTTCGTAGAACGACACCTCGTGCAGCACCGCGCCAGGGCCGCGGCCCTCGATGCGCCCGATCAGCATCACGTCGTTGCGGTCGTTCAGATAGACGTTCGCGCGGCGCGCCTTGTCTTCGGGGATGGGCCCGAACTTGGCTTCGTCCCACGCCTTGAGCGAAGCGGTCGAGCGAGTCACGACCCGTTCGTTGAACGCGAAACTGACACCCGCGATCACCACCGCGGTCAGGATCAGCGGCGCGAGGATCTGATGCGCCGAAAGCCCGGCCGCCTTCATCGCCACGACTTCGCTGTTCTGGCTGAACCCGCTCAGCGTCAGGATCGTTGCCAGCAGCACCGAATAGGGCAGGAACTTGGCCACGAGCTGCGGCAGGCGCAGGCCGACATAGCGCAGCAGCTCGGCCTGGCCGTTGCCTGGATGCGCCAGGATCTTGCCGCTTTGCGACAGCAGATCGAGCATCTGCAACACCAGCACCAGCATCAGCAGCACCGCCAGGATGCGGACGATGAAAGTCTTGGCCAGGTACCAGGTGATTGTGCGCGAGGGGAAGAAATCAAGCAGCAACGAACGCGCCCTCCCCACCGGGATTGTCATCGTCGTCGTCGGTCGCGATGCCCGCCTTCAGGTCGCGCCGGCGCCACAGCTTGCGCATTTGCCGGGCGAGCTTGGCATAGGCGCTTTCGAGCCCCCCGATCGCCTGCCCGCCGGGGACGAATGCGACGCGGTAATACATCCACGCGATCAGCGCGCACAGCACCGCGAACGGCAGCCACAGCGAGATCACCGGATCGACCCGGCCGAGCGCGGCGATCTGCTGCCCGTACTGGTTGACCTTGTGATACGAGACCACCAGCACGATCGAGACGAACACTCCCAGCGAAGAGGTCGAACGCTTGGGCGGGATCGCCAGCGCCAACGACAGCATCGGCAGCATCAGCATCATCAGCACTTCGACGATCTTGTAATTGAACATTGAGCGGGTGTCGGCGCGCTCGATGCTGGGCGATTGCTTGCTCCACCCAAGCTTGAGCAATTCGGGCAGCAGGTATTCCTTGCTCTCGACGCCGCGCTGGCGAAACCGCTCGATCGCGGGCAAGTCGATCGGCAGGTCGTGCTGGGTGAACGACAGCACCCGCGGGGTCTGGCCGGGAATGTCCTGCACGATCGTGCCGTCCATCAGCCTGAGGATGATCGTATTGCGATTTTCGCGGTTGGCCAGGAACCGCCCCTCGCGCGCGGTGATCGCCAGGACCTGGCCCTTCTTGTCGGAGATCCGCGCGAAGATCCCCATCAGCTTGCGCCCCTCGTCCTCGCTCTGTTCGACCCGCAGCGCGACCCGGTCCTCGAGCGCGGTGAACTCGCCGACCTTTATCGACGCGCCGAGCGCGCCCGATTCGAGCTGAAAATTGAGCTGCTGGTAATCGTAGAGCGCAAGCGGCTGGAGATAGCCGACGATCGCCAGATTGACCGCCACCAGCGCCGCCGTGAGCAGGTACGGCACCCGCAGCAGCCGGGTATAGCTCCACCCGACCGCGCGCATGACGTCGAGCTCGCTCGAGGTTGCCAGCTTGCGGAACGCGAACAGCACGCCGAGCATCAGCCCGAGCGGGATCGCCTGGCTGGCGTAATCGGGTATCAGGTTGAACAGCATCCGGAACACGATCGTGACCGGCCCGCCCTGGACCGAGACGAACTCCATCAGCCGTAGCATCTTCTCAAGCAACAGCAGCGACGCGGCGAGCGCGAACACGCCGATCATCGGCACCATCACGAGCTTGAAGATGTAGCGGTCGGTGGCGGTGATGAAGCGGGACAAACGCGGCTGCCTGCGGTGGCGGAGCAGGAGTCTCTATCGCCCGCCGGGCGCCAGCGATAGCCCCGCCGTGGGCCCGCGCGGCGCTAGGCCTTCTCCAGCGTGCATTGCAGCGGGTGCTGGTTCTCGCGCGCGCAGTCCATCACCTGGGTGACTTTGGTCTCGGCCACTTCGTAGGGATAGACCCCGCACACGCCGACGCCCTTCTGGTGGACGTGAAGCATGACCCGGGTGGCCTGTTCGAGGTCCATACGGAAGAACCGCTTGAGCACCATGACCACGAATTCCATCGGGGTGTAATCGTCGTTGAGCAGCAGCACCTTGTACTGGCTCGGCTTCTTGGGCCGGGTGCGGGTGCGGGTCGCGATGCCGACCTGGCCCTCGCCGTCGGGCACACCGCGCCCGTTGTCGTCCTCGCCGGCGGCGAGCACGATCTGGTCCCAGATGGACGGGGAGTCGGGAATCCGGTGCATGCGGTGCAAATATCGTATCCCGGCGGTCAGCCGCAAGATGCGGCCCGACGATTGGTTAAAGACCGCGCGAAAACGGGCCGGGCAGCGTGTCGCTACCCGGCCCGTCGGTCGGCCGCCAGAGGGAGAGGGAAGGCGGCCTGTAGGCGTATTCGTTACGCGGCCTTGGAGAGCTTGTCGGCGGCCAGGGTCACGCGGTCGGTGATCGGCGCGAACGCCTTGGTCATCAGCTTGATGAACGCGTCGTTGTTCTTCGAGCTGGTGGAGACCAGCGCGTCGAAATTGCGGCGGGCGATCTTGCCCTGAAGCTGGAACAGCTCGGTCGGGCTCTTGACCGCGGCCAGTTCCTTCACGTCGGCGGTCATCGTCTCGTAAGCCGTCTTGGCTTCCTCGACGTAAGTCTTGCCGAGGCCCTGCATGCCGCCGGCGAGGATCTTGCCGGTCTCGACGATCGCCTCGACGTTGCCCTTGGCGAACTCGGTCGCGTCGGTCATCGCCGCGGTGCTCTTGGCGTAAGCGGTCTTGGCGCGGGTTTGCAGTTCGCCGAGCGCGTCGGCAACCGGCTTGGTGTAGTCGAGGGTCTTGGTGGTCATGATAGCTTCCTTCAATTGGGTAAGGGTGGGTGTCGGTTGGACCGGCAGCTTGACCGCGGGAACGCGGAACACCGGCTTGCGGGTAATCTTGGTCTTGGCCGGAGCCGCAACAGGCTTGGCCTTGGCCACGGCTTGCTTGCGGGCCGCGGGCTTCTTGGCGAACTTGGGCTTGGCAGCCTTGGGTGCAGGCGCCGCCTTGGCAACCGCGGCAGGCTTGGCAGCCGCGACCGGCTTGGCAACTTCGGCAACCTTGGCCACCGCGACCGGCTTGGCCGCCTCGACCGGCTTGGCGGCGGGTTTCACTTCCGCCGCAGCCGCCGCATAAGCCTGCTCGGCGTCATCGACTTTCGAATTGTCTGTCACTTTGCCTCCGCCAACGCGATTGCACACGTTTGTTGCAGTGCACAAATAGGCGATAAGGCGCCACTGTCAAGCCAAAAATGGTGCAGTGCACAAAACGCGTAGGGTGGGCGTCAGCGAGTGGCGGCGTAGCGCCCCGGCGCGGGTTCGATCACGGTGTCGCCTTTCTCGCCCGGGCGGCGCTTGCCGGTTGCCGGTACGCGCGCGGGATCCTGCTCTTCGAGCCACGCCAGCCAGTCGGTCCACCAGCTGCCCGGGTGTTCGGTCGCCTGGGCCAGGAAATCGTCCAGCGAGGCGGCATCGGAGGGGCCGGTCCAGTACTGGTATTTGTTCTGCGCCGGCGGGTTGACCACCCCGGCGATGTGGCCGCTGCCGGCAAGCACAAACGTCGCCGGGCCGGACAAGTGATCGAGCATCTTGAACACGCTTTCGGGCGGGGCGATGTGGTCTTCGCGCCCCGCCTGGATATATACCGGCGTGTCGACCAGTCCGAGGTCGATCGGGGTGCCGTCGGCCTGGAGCGCATCGGGCACCACCAGCAGGTTGTCGCGGTAGAGATCGCGCAAGTACGATTCGTGCCACCGCGCGGGCAGGTTGGTGACGTCGCTGTTCCAGTGCAGCAGGTCGAACGCCGGATAGTCCTCGCCCAGCAGATAGTGGTTGACCACGTAGTTCCAGATAAGGTCGCCGCCGCGCAACAAGTTGAACGTCGCGGCCATGTAGCGCCCATCGAGGAACCCGCCCTTGCTCGCCTGGCGGATCATCTCGAGCTTGCTGTCGCCGACGAACAGCTTGAGATCGCCGGCGTGCTCGAAGTCGACTTGCGCGGTCAGGAAGGTCGCGCTTTTCACCGTGTCGCGCTGGTTGCGGCGGGCGAGGATCGCCAGCCCGGCGGCGAGCGTGGTCCCGGCCACGCAATAGCCCATTGCGTGGACCGCCGGCACTTGCAGCCGCTCGCGCACGAAGTCGATCGCGCCGATCTCGGCGCGGACGTAATCGTCCCACTCGATGTGCGCCAGGCTGGCATCGGCCGAGCGCCAGCTGGCGACGAACACCGTGACCCCGTGGTCGAGCGCCCATTTGACGAAGCTCTTCTTCGGATTGAGGTCGAGGATGTAGTAGCGGTTGATCCACGGCGGGAAGATCACCAACGGCGCGCTCAGCACTGTCTCGGTCGCCGGGCTGTACTGGATCAGCTGGTAAAGCTCGGTCTCGTGGACCACGAAGCCGGGCGTGGTGGCGATGTTCTCGCCCAGCTTGAAGGCCCCCGCGTCGGTATGCGTCAGCTGGCCCTTCTCGAGGTCGTGAGCCAGCCGCTGCATGCCCTTCGCGAGGTTCTCGCCGCGCGTTTCGAGCGTGCGTTCGAGCACCACCGGGTTCATCAGCGGGAAGTTCGCCGGGCTCATCGCGTCGAGCACCGCGCGGGTCGCGAAGCGCAACTGCTCGCGGTCTTCTGGCGCGAGACCGTGGACCGCGTCGACCGCTTCGGAGATCCGTTCGGCGAGCAGCAGGTAAGTCTGGTGGATCAGCGCGAACACCGGCTGCTGGCGCCACGCGGGATCGGCGAACCGCCGGTCGGTGCGCGGCAAGTGCAGTTCGGCCCCCTCGGCGGACTCCGCTCCGTCCGCGCCGTACTGCCGCAGGATGTCTTGCCACAAGCTGACGCCGTCCTGCCAGATCTGCGCCTGGCGTGCCGGATCGAGCAGCGGGTTGCTCTGATACCAGCCCTGCATCATGCCGAACCATTGCGTGGGATCGGCGAACAGCGGCACCGGGACTTGCGCGGTCGCCTGCTGCTCGTGAAATTCAAGCCACATCCGCTGAAGCTTGTGCGCGGCGTCGCCCCACTCGTGGCGCGCCTCGGTCGAGGTGTCGTCGCTGCCGGGCAGCACCGCATCCATCAGCTGGCGCGCGGTCTCGCCCTGGATGCGCAGCATCTCGGTAAACAGGCCGGCCGCGGGGGTCGGGTCTGGCTCGGCGTCGCTCATCGGTCGCAGGTCATAGCGATCCAACCGTAGCCGCAACAGCTTCGTTGCGCCACGGTCACGATTCCGCCACTAATGTATCGCCCGGCGGGTTTGCCGGGCATCGAAAAAGCGAAAGAGGTCATGGATACCGAGTTCTACCGCATCAAGCGCCTGCCGCCCTATGTCATCGCCGAAGTCAACGCGATGCGCGCGGCAGCACGCCAGAGCGGGCGGGACATCATCGACCTCGGCATGGGCAACCCGGACCTGCCGCCGCCGCAGCACGTGATCGACAAGCTGTGCGAAGTGGCCCGCGATCCGGCCGCGCACGGCTATTCGCAGTCGAAGGGCATCCCCGGGCTGCGCAAGGCCCAGGCCAATTACTACCAGCGCCGCTGGGGGGTCGAGGTCGATCCCGAAAGCGAGGTGGTGGTCACGCTTGGCTCCAAGGAAGGGCTGGCGACGCTCGCGACCGCGATCACGGCGCCGGGCGATACCGTTCTGGCGCCCAATCCCAGCTATCCGATCCACACCTTCGGGTTCATCATCGCCGGGGCGACGATCCGCTCGGTGCCGACCACGCCCGATGCGCATTACTGGGAATCGCTCGACCGGGCGATGCGCTTCACGGTCCCGCGCCCGACCGTGCTGATCGTCAACTATCCGTCCAATCCGACCGCCGAGGTGGTCGATCTGGCGTTTTACCAGAAGCTGGTCGACTGGGCCAAAGCGAACAAGGTGTGGGTGCTGTCCGACCTCGCTTATTCTGAACTCTATTACGACGGCAAACCGACCCCCTCGATCCTCCAGGCCAAAGGCGCCCGGGACGTCGCGATCGAATTCACCAGCTTGTCGAAAACGTTCTCGATGGCCGGGTGGCGGATCGGCTTCGCGGTCGGCAACAAGACGCTGATCGCCGCCTTGACGCGGGTGAAGAGCTATATCGACTACGGCGCCTTCACGCCGATTCAGGCCGCCGCGGTGGCCGCGCTCAACGGACCGCAGGACATCGTCGAAACCAACCGCCAGCTCTATCACCGCCGCCGCGACGTGCTGGTCGAGGCGTTCGGGCGCGCCGGGTGGGACATTCCCCCGCCGGCCGCCTCGATGTTCGCGTGGGCGCCGCTGCCCCCCGCCGCGCGCGACATGGGCAGCCTCGAGTTTTCCAAGCAGCTGCTGACCCATGCCGACGTCGCGGTCGCGCCGGGCGTGGGCTACGGCGAGGACGGCGAAGGCTATGTGCGGATCGCGCTGGTCGAGAACGAACAGCGGCTGCGCCAGGCCGCGCGCAACGTGAAACGCTATCTCCAGGGGCTCGGGGTCAACAGCAGCGCGGCTTAACGGCACGGGGCGCAAACCACCGTTCGGTCGCCGATCGGCAGCGCACGGGGTGCGCGGTCGCCCTGGCCGGATCGGAACCATGCGGGGTGGCAGGTGAGCATCTTCGGCTGGGTCACGGGGGCGCCCGATCCGCCCGCGCAGTGGGACTTGCGCGCGCGCGGGTGGACGCTGTGCGGGGGCGACCGCGCCAGCCGCACCGAATGCCGCCACGTCCTGATCGCCGATGTCCGCGGGCTCGGCGCCGAGGCGCGCCTTGCGATGGCGGAAGGCGACCTGCCCTCGTGGCGGATGATCATGATCGGGGTCGAGGTGGGGGCCGAACGCGCGCAATTGCTCGTTCACGGGTGCGCCGAAGTGGTCGCGGCGGAGATCGGCCTGCGCGAGCTTGACGTGCGCGCGCAGAGGGTGGCGGAGATGTTCAACGTCCTGCCGCGGTGGCGCAGCGTGGGGCCGCTGACGCTCGACTTGTTCCACCGCGATGCGCGCCACGGCGCGCGGTGGCTGGCGCTCCATCCGCGCGAGTTCGGGGTTCTGTGGCGGCTGTCGGACCAGCCCGGCGCGGTGATTACCCGCAGGCAATTGCTGCGCGACGTATGGCGGATCTCGCAGGAGCCGGAGACCAACAGCGTCGAAGTCCATGTCTCGCGCCTGCGCACCAAGCTGGCCGCGGCCGGTTGTCCCGCGCTGATCGAGACCGCGCCCGACGGCGGCTACCGGCTGGCGCGGCAGCGCCCGTTCATGCTCGCCGAAGCGCCGCCCGCGCGGCCCGCGCGCGAGCCTTACAGCCCCGCGACCGCGCGCCCAAGCCGCTCGCGCAGCCGGTGAACCGCGGCCGGCCGGAGGTCGAACCGGGCGCTCCACGCGAAGTCGAGCTGCTCTATCCGGGCGTAGAACCGGCGCGTGTGCGTAACCAGCTCGGCCACCGCCGGATCGAGCAGCGCGCGCTCGGCCGGGTCGCCATCCGGCTGGGCAGGCGGCAGACGGCCGTGGCGGCGTAGCTGGAATTCGGACAGCTCGCCGGCGAAATAGGCCCGCTGATTGAGCAGCCACGCGAGCGCATGCATCATCCGGGTGGTGGTCCGCAGCGCCTCGCAACTGAGCGCGATCCGCGCGAGGTCCTCGTCGGGCGCGCCGGCCGCCGACTTGCGGACCGACCCGTCGAACGCCGCCCGCGTCTCGTCGGTCAGCACCAGCGCTTCGATATAGAGCCCTTCGATGATCGTCGGGCCGATGTCGCAGGGTTGGGCCATCGCCGGCAAGGCTTGCCGATAATCGCGCGGCGAAGCGAGTCTAGGGGGGCGGGTTTTCCTCCGCCGTCCCGGATAGGAACGTTGCCGCCGCCGCGCGGGCGCGCGGCTCAGGCGCTGATGTCGGGGGTCAGATAGTCCTCGACTTGCGAAATCTGGTCCTTGAGCCGCAGCTTGCGCTTCTTGAGGCGGGCGATCTGCAACTGGTCGCCGCTGCCCGCGCCGGTCAGCGCGGAAATCGCCGCGTCGAGATCGCGGTGCTCGGTCATCAGGTGCGCCAGCCGCTTGCGCAGATCGTCTTCGTTCACCGGCATTCCTTTCGCCGCACCGTTGCCGGAGCCCGCTTCACCGCAGGCAGTATTTGAAGAGTTAAGGGAGTTGTGATTTGATGACAATCGCGAGCGCTCCCCCATCCGCGGTGAGTCGCCCGCAGGGTCGTTCGGACGGGGCACATCGGTGACCTCAACCAAGGAGAACGCTTATGGATTCCTCGCATGCTGCCGCCCTCCACGCCAGGCATGAAGGGTTGGAGCAGCGTTTGCGCGCCGAAATGTCCCGTCCCGCGCCCGACAGTTGGATGATCCAGACGCTCAAGAAGCAGAAGCTCAAGATCAAGGAAGCGCTGTCCATTCGCTGACGCGCGAAGTTGCTTCCGATCGGCGGAGCGGACCGGCTCTCGGTCCGCTGCCGCCGGCACCGTTTCCAAAGCCGGTTTGATCGACTAGGCCGATAGCCGATGTCCGCCGCCGCCGCCGCCCGCTCGATCCTCACCCAGTTGCACGAGCTGATGGCCTCGCGCCTGCACGCTCAGGGCAAGCTCAACCAGATCGTCGACATCATCGGCGACGCGCTCGATAGCGAAGTGTGCTCGGTCTATCTGCTGCGCGAAGGCGTGCTCGAGCTCTTTGCCACCCGCGGCCTCGAGCAGAGCGCGGTTCACGTCACCAAGCTGGCGGTCGGCCAGGGGCTGATCGGCACGATCGCGCAGAATATCGAGACGCTCAACTTGGCCGAAGCGGCCGCGCACCCCGAATTCGAATACCGGCCCGAAACCGGCGAGGACAAGTTCCACTCGTTCTCGGGCGTGCCGATCGTGCGCCGCGAACGCGCGATCGGGGTGCTCACCGTCCAGCACGTCGAGCCGCGCCGCTACGAGGAAGTCGAGACCGAAGCGCTGCAGACGGTGGCGATGGTCCTGGCCGAGCTGATTCACAACGCCGGGCTGGTCGACGACGAGGATCCGCTGAGCGTGCCCGGTGCGCACAGCGGGCAACAGGTCATGGCCGGGCTCCAGCTGGTCAAGGGCCTGGCGAGCGGGCACGCGGTGTTCCACCAGCCGCGCATCACCATCGAGCAGACGGTCGCCGACGACACCGAGGCCGAGCGTCAGCGGGTCTACGTCGCCTTCGACAAGATGCGCGAGCAGATCGAAACGATGGCCAACCAGGCCGAGTTCGGGGTCGACGGCGAGCACGAGCAAGTGCTCGAGGCGTACAAGATGTTCGCTTACGACGAAGGCTGGAGCCGGCGGATCAACGAAGCGATCGATTCCGGCCTGACCGCCGAGGCGGCGATCGAGCGAGTCCAGCAGCGAACCCGGATGCGGATGCGCGAGATCAAGGACCCGCTGCTCGCCGACCGCATGCACGACCTCGAGGATCTCGCCAATCGGCTGCTGCGGATCGTTTCGGGCCAACTCGGCACCGCGGCCACCAGCGGGCTTCGCGGCGACGCGATACTGATCGCCCGCAACCTCGGCCCGGCAGAGCTGCTCGAATACGACAAGCGCCGCCTGAAGGGCGTGGTGCTGGAGGAAGGCTCGCTCACCGCGCACGTGGTCATCGTGGCGCGGGCGATGGGCGTCCCGGTGCTCGGCCGGGTCCGCGACGCGCGCGGGCTGATCCGCGAAGGCGATCTGCTGCTGCTCGATGGCGATGCCGCGACCCTGACGATCCGCCCGGCGCCCACGGTGTGCGAGAATTTCGAGACCCGCGTGGTCCGCAGCCGCGAGAAACAGGCCGCTTACGCGCAGATGCGCGATGTCGAGCCAGTCACCCGCGACGGCCAGCGGATCCAGGTGATGATGAACGCCGGGCTGCGCGACGACATCCCGATGCTCGGGCTGACCGGGGCCGACGGGATCGGGCTGTTCCGCACCGAGTTCCAGTTCCTGGTGTCGGCGGTGCTCCCCGCGCGTGACCGCCAGATGCGGCTCTATTGCGATGTGCTCGACCTCGCCGGCGACAAGCCGGTGATCTTCCGCACGGTCGACATCGGGGGCGACAAGTCGCTGCCCTATTTGCGCAGCGAGATCAGCCGCGAGGACGAGAACCCGGCGATGGGCTGGCGTGCGCTGCGCCTGGCGCTCGAGCGCGACGGACTGCTGAAACTCCAGTCGCGCGCGTTGCTTGAAGCGGCGGCGGGCCGCACGCTCAACGTGATGTTCCCGATGGTTTCCGAACCATGGGAGTTCGACGCCGCGAAAGAGGTGTTCGAGCGGCAACTGGCCGTCTTGCGCCAGCGCAAGCGGGCGGTCCCGCGCGAGATCCGTTACGGGGTCATGCTGGAAGTGCCGTCGCTGGCGGAAATGCTCGATCAGTTGCTTCCACGGGTGGCGTTCATCTCGATCGGGACCAACGACCTGACCCAGTTCCTGTTCGCCGCCGACCGCGCCAACCCGGCGCTGGCCGAACGCTACGACTGGCTCAGCCCGGCGATCTTGCGGTTCCTGCGCCGCGTGGTGCTGGCGACTACCGGTCACCCGGTTGATCTGTCGGTGTGCGGCGAGATGGGCGGCCGCCGGCTGGAAGCGCTCGCGCTGATCGGGCTGGGCATTCGCCGGTTGTCGATCACGCCCGCGGCGGTCGGCCCGATCAAGGAGCTGGTGCGCCAGGTCGACACCGCCGAGATCGGACGCGCGATGGCGGCGTGGCTGGCGCAGCCGCCGGGCGACATGCGCGCCGCGCTGCAACTGTGGGCCGAAGAGCGCGGAATAGAGGTCGAGTGACGGGGCCGCGGGTTGATTTCGCCCGCTCGCGCCCTCTTCACGCGGGCACCAACGGGCCGTAGGGAAGTTCGATGGAACAGGCCGAATTCGACGCCCAGCCCGGCCCTCCGCCCGGCATTGGCGAGCAATTGCGCGCGGCCCGCGAGGGACGCGGGCTGACGATCGAGCAAGTCGCCGCCGAAACCCGGATTCCCCAGCGCCAGCTGGTCGCGATCGAGGCGGGCGACTTCGCCGCGCTGCCGGGCCGCACTTACGCGATCGGCTTTGCCCGGACCTATGCCCGCGTGGTCGGGCTCGATCCCGAGGCGGCGGCGGTGGCGGTGCGCAACGATCTCGACGTCGGGCAAGCCGATCCCCGGCACCGCGCGGCCAGCTTCGAGCCGGGCGATCCCGCGCGGGTCCCCTCGCGCACGCTTGGGTGGCTGTCGATGCTGGCGGTGGTGCTGGTGCTGGCCGGCCTGTTCGCGTTCTTCCGGCCCTACTTCACGCCCGCCGCGCAGCTGCCCTCGCTGGTCGAACAGCAGCAGGCCGACCTGGCCGCCGCGCAAGCCGCGCGCCTTCCTGCCGTACAGGGGGCGGCGGCAGCGGGCGGCGCGGTCACTTTCACCGCGCTCGAGCAGGGCGTGTGGGTCAAGTTCTACGACGGTGCGGGCAAGCAGCTGCTGCAGAAGAACCTCGCAAAGGGCGAAACCTACACCGTCCCGGCCGAAGCGCGGAACCCGCGGTTGTGGACCGGCCGCCCGGACGCGCTGGCGATCACCGTCGGCGGGCGCCCGGTGGCCAAGCTGGCGGACGTCCAGCGGACGATGAAGGACGTGCCGGTCACCGCGCAGGCGCTAATGGCCCGCGCCGCGCCCGCGCCCGCTTCGCCGCGCACGGAGCCCGCTCCGTCGCCGCCGCCCACAACCTAGCGCGCCGCGCGCCTCGACAAGCGATTCGCGGCTTGGCAGACTTGCCGCGGACGGTTCGTTCAGCCGCGGTTCGCGTGCCGCGCGCGAAACGCGGGCCGGGATCGGACATGAGGGTGGGACGAAAATGACAAAGCATTGGATGGCCCCGCGCGCTGCAGCGGCGGCGCTGCTGCTGGCCGGGCTGGGCGGAGGGGCTTTCGCCGGACCGGCGAATGCACAGGACGACGCGCGCATCCGCAAGGTCGAAGCCGAAGTGAAGGCGCTCCAGCGGGCGGTGTTTCCCGGTGGCGGCGGCGACCGCTTCTTCACGCCCGAGGTAACGCCGGGCGGGCAGACGGTTGCCGCCGGTGCCACGCCCTCCGGCCCGCCCTCGCCAACCGCCCTGACCGATGTGCTGGCCCGGCTCGACGCGCTCGAAAGCCAGGTCCAGCGGCTGACCGCGCAAACCGAAGAAAAGGGCAACGCGCTGGCGCAGCTGCAGAAACGCTACGACGATTCGCAGGCCGCGCTGGCCGCGGCGGCAGCTCCGCCGCCCGAGCCCGCGGCCCAGCCGACCGGGGTGATTTCGCTGCCCACGCTCGCGGCGACCACGCCGAAGCCAGCCGCGAGCGCGCCGCGCACGACCCCCGCG
>JBDSDC010000123.1:0-15442 GCA_039920725.1 Croceibacterium sp.
AGTTCGACGGAGTCGACACGGCCCGGCTGAGGCCTGATCGGCTGGCCAAGCTGATCGCCAAGGCGGGCCGGGGCGACGCCGACAGCGCGGCCCAGGCCGACGTCGAGCTATCGCGGGCGCTCGCCGCTTACGTGCGCGCGATGCGCGGGGCCGACCACGAGCCGATGATTTACGAAAGCGCGGCGCTCCAGCCCATCGTTCCGACTGCGCAGGCGGTGCTCGATGCCGCGGCGCGGGCCGCGTCGTTGGACGGCTATGTTGCCGACATGGGGTGGATGCATCCGTTGTACGCGCCGCTGCGCAAGGCGATGGCCGACACGCGCTACTCTGACGCGCAGCACCGGCTCATCTGGGCCAACCTGGCGCGGATTCGCGCGATTCCGGCGCTATCCGGGGGCAAATACATCCTGGTCGACGCGGCCAGCGCGCGGCTGTGGATGTACGACGGCGGCAAGCCGGTCGATTCGATGAAGGTCGTGGTCGGCAAGCCCGATTTGCAGACCCCGATGATGGCCGGGTTCGTGCGCACCGCCATCCTCAACCCCTACTGGAACGTGCCCGACGACCTGGTGCGGACCAAAATCGCAGCCAGCGCGCTGGACAAGGGCGCGGGCTATCTCAAGAGCGAAGGCTACCAGGTCTTCGCCAATTGGGACGACCATGCCGTGATGCTCGATCCCGCATCGGTCGATTGGCAAGCGGTGCATGACGGAGCCACCCAGGTGCACGTGCGCCAGTTGCCCGGCGGCAGCAACTTCATGGGCAAGGTCAAGTTCGAGTTTCCCAATCCGAAGGGCATCTACCTGCACGACACGCCCGACAAGGGCTTGCTCAAGCTGGCCGACCGCCAGCTCAGCTCCGGGTGCGTGCGGCTGGAGGATGCCGCGCGAATGCACCGCTGGCTGATGGGCGCGCCGCTCCCGGTCAAGGTCAGGCAAGTGGAGCAGGCCGTACCGCTACCGCAGATGGTGCCGATCTACATTACCTACCTGACCGCGCTGCCGCAGCCCGACGGTCAGATCGCGTTCCACACGGATCCCTACGCCCGCGACGGTCTGCAGCTGGCCGCGGCTGACGTGCGCGGGGCGCGAACCGATCGACCGTGACGCGCGCTCAGCGCTGGTCAGGACTCCGAATCGAGTGACGCCATGGCGTGCGGGGCGTAGCGCTCCCCGGCAAGGGCGCCCGGCGGGACCGCGGCTGCGAGCGCCTCGAGGACGTCCGCGCCGAACTCGGCCTCGACCGCAGCGACAGCTTCAGCGATACGCTCGGGCCGACGGGCTCCGACCAGCGGTACGATGTCGGGGCCTTGGGCCGCGACCCAGGCGATGGCCAGTTGCGCGCCTGACAAGCCGGCGCTCCGGGCAATCGCCGCGATGCGCTCGGCTACCGCCAAATTACCAGCGGCGTTGTCGGCGTGGAAGCGCGGCGAGTGCGCGCGGAAGTCGCCGCCGCCGCTGCCGCCGGGTTGCCATGACCCGCCGATCAGACCGCGCGACAGCACCCCGTAAGCGGTCACGCCGATGCCAAGCTCGCGGCAGGCCGGAAGTATATCCGCTTCGATTCCGCGCGTGACCAGCGCATATTCGATTTGCAAGTCGCAGATCGGATTGACCGCGCTGGCGCGGCGGAGAGTCGCCGCCCCCACTTCGGACAACCCGATGTGCCGGACCCACCCGCGCGCGACGCATTCGGCAATGGCGCCGACGGTTTCCTCGATCGGCACTTCCGGATCGAGCCGCGCGGGGCGGTAGATGTCGATATACTCGACGCCCAGCCGCTCGAGCGAATAGGCCAGGAAATTGCGCACCGCGGCGGGCCGCGCGTCGTAGCCCACCCAGCCGCCGGCCCGATCGCGCATCGCGCCGAACTTGACCGACAGCTGATACGTGTGGCGCGGCACTCCGCTCAGCGCCTCGGCGATCAGCAGCTCGTTATGGCCCATGCCGTAGAAATCGCCGGTGTCGAGCAGCGTGATCCCGGCCTCGAGCGCCGCGTGGATGGTGGCGATGGCCTGCGCCCGGTCCGCCGGGCCATACATCCCCGACATCGCCATGCACCCGAGCCCGATCGCCGACACCTGCGGGCCGGCGCGGCCAAGCGTGCGGGTTTCGATCATCGCCTGGCTCCCGTGCGGTTGCGGTTGCAGGGGCGCCGTGCTTCCACGGCGCCCAGTTACGCTCAGCGTTGCAGATCGAAGCGGTCGGCGGTCATCACCTTGGTCCAGACTTTGACGAAGTCGTTCACGAACTTGGCTTCGTTGCCCTTCTCGGCATAGACTTCGGCGGTTGCGCGCAGCTGGCTGTTCGAGCCGAAGATAAGATCGGTGCGCGTGGCGCGCCACTTCTCCTGCCGGCCGCCGCGGGCATAGCCAACGAACTCCTCGTCGCCGCTGGTGTCGACCACTTCCCAGAAGGTCTCGTTGTCGAGCAAGTTGACGAAGAAGTCGTTGGTCAGCTGGCCCACGCGGGTGGTGAGCTGGCCGAGCTTGCTGGCGCCGTGGTTGGCCCCAAGCACGCGCAGCCCGCCGAGGAGCACGGTCATTTCCGGCACCGACAGATCGAGCAGCGAGGCGCGGTCGAGCAGCAGTTCCTCGGTCTTCACCGAATGCTTGGTCTTCAGGTAGTTGCGGAATCCGTCGGCCTTGGGCTCGAGCGGGTCGAAGCTGGCGGCATCGGTCCAGTCCTGGGTGGCGTCGGCACGGCCACCGGTGAACGACACTTGCACCGCGAAGCCGGCATCCTTCGCCGCCCTCTCGACCGCGGCGGTGCCGGCCAGCACGATCGCGTCCGCCAATGACAGTGGCCCGCGCAAGGAGTCGATCTTGGCGAGCACCGCTGCCAGCTCGGCCGGCTCGTTGACCGCCCAGTCCTTTTGCGGCGCGAGCCGGACGCGCGCGCCGTTGGCGCCGCCGCGATGGTCCGACTTGCGGTAGGTCGAGGCCGAAGCCCAGGCGGTCTTGACCAGCTGCCCGACGCTGAGCCCGGCGCCCAGGATCGCGGTCTTGAACGCAGCCACGTCGCTTTCCGCAGGTGCCTTGCCGGCGGGAACCGGATCCTGCCAGATCAGGTCCTCGGCGGGCACTTCGGGGCCGAGGTAGCGCGCCTTGGGCCCCATGTCGCGGTGACACAGCTTGAACCAGGCGCGCGCGAAGGCGTCCTTGAAGGCGCCGTGGTCGGCGCGGAACTTGTCCGAAATCTTGCGGTATTCGGGGTCCATCTTGAGCGCCATGTCGGCGGTGGTCATCATCGTCGGCACGCGCTTGCCCGGGTTGTGGGCATCGGGCGCCATGTCCTCGGGCTTCTGGCCCACCGGCTGCCACTGCTGCGCCCCGGCCGGGCTCCTCACTAGCTCGTAGTCATAGTCGAGCAGCAGGCGGAAGTAGTTCTCTGACCACTCGGTCGGCGTATTGACCCACGCGCCTTCGATGCCGCTGGTGATGGCGTGCGCGCCGATCCCGGTTTCGAATCTGCTGCTCCAGCCAAGGCCCTGGAGCGAAATGTCGGCGCCTTCCGGCGGATGGCCGACCAGGCTCGCGTCGCCCGCGCCGTGCGCCTTGCCGAAAGTGTGGCCGCCTGCCGCGAGCGCGACGGTTTCTTCGTCATTCATCGCCATCCGCTCGAACGTGATACGGATGTCGCGCGCCGATTGCAGCGGGTCGGGATTGCCGCCCGGCCCTTCCGGATTGACGTAGATCAGCCCCATCTGGACCGCGGCGAGCGGGTTTTCGAGGTCCATCTGCTGGTCGGGCTGGATGCGCGTGCCGGCACCCTCGCTGACCCACAAGTCCTCCGCGCCCCAATAGATATCGCGCTCCGCCTCGAACACGTCCTTGCGGCCGCCGCCGAAGCCGAACACCGGGCCGCCCATCGATTCGATGGCGACGTTGCCGGTCAGGATGAACAAGTCCGCCCAGCTGATGTTCTTGCCGTATTTCTGCTTGACCGGCCACAACAGGCGGCGGGCCTTGTCGAGGTTGCCGTTGTCGGGCCACGAATTGAGCGGCGCAAAGCGCTGCTGCCCGCTGCTGGCGCCGCCGCGCCCGTCGGCGGTGCGATACGTCCCCGCGGCGTGCCACGCCATGCGGATGAAGAACGGGCCGTAATGGCCATAGTCCGCCGGCCACCACGCCTTGCTGTCGGTCATCAGCGCGGTCAGGTCAGCCTTGAGCGCGGTGTAATCGAGCGCGTTGAACGCCTCGGCATAATCGAAATCCTGGCCCATCGGATCGGGCGACTTGCCGCCTTCGAGCAGGATCTCGAGCGGCAGGGCATCGGGCCACCAGTCGCGGTTGGTCCGCCCGAGAAGGCCGCGGGGCTTGGCGTCGCCATGGCCCATCGGGCATCCGCCCTGGGGCGTCGAACCGGTCACTGCGTCCATCTTCCTGCTCCTGCTGTCTTTTCTTTTGGAAATGCGATTCTGGCGCCATCATAGAAGCGCCTGCTAAGCGAGTTAAGCGATTATGATCGGTCACTACAGTCAGGAAAATCGATCACTGGCGCGGCCCCAGCCTGCGCTCCCGGCGGGTTCGCTTGCTCGCCGGACTCGCCCGGTCTAGGCGCCTCCGGATGAGCGACTACCCCAAGACTTCGGCGCTAATGCGGCGCGGCACGGATTTTCTCGGCAGCGAATTCGCTGTCCTGTGCGGGGCGATGAGCTGGGTCTCGGAGCGCACCCTGGTCAGCGCGATCAGCAATGCCGGCGGCTTCGGCGTGATCGCCTGCGGGGCGATGACGCCCGACCTGCTCGACGCGGAGATCGCCGGCACCAAGGCGCTCACGAGCAAGCCGTTCGGCGTCAACCTGATTACCATGCACCCGATGCTGTTCGAGCTGATCGAGGTCTGCGCCCGCCACGGCGTCGGCCACGTCGCGCTCGCCGGCGGAATCCCGCCCAAGGGCAGCGTCGAGGCGCTCAAGGCTGCTGGCGCGAAAGTCCTGGTATTCGCGCCGACCCTGGCCCTGGCCAGGAAGCTGCTGCGCGGAGAGACGGGCGCCGACGCGCTGGTGATCGAGGGTATGGAAGCCGGCGGCCACATCGGCCCGGTTTCGACCAGCGTGCTGGCGCAGGAAATGCTCCCGGCGCTCGCCGACGAGTACCTGGTGTTCGTCGCCGGCGGGATCGGCCGGGGCGAGGCGATCGCCGGCTACCTCGAGATGGGCGCGGTCGGCGTGCAGCTCGGCACCCGCTTCGCCTGCGCGACCGAGAGCATCGCGCACCCCAACTTCAAGAAGGCGTTCTTCCGCGCCAATGCGCGCGATGCGGTCGCCAGCGTCCAGCTCGACCCGCGCCTGCCGGTGATCCCGGTGCGGGCGCTCAAGAACAAGGGCACCGAGGAGTTCACCGCCAAGCAGCGCGAAGTCGGCCTGCTGCTCGACCAGGGCAGCGTCGACATGGGCGAAGCGCAGCTCAGGATCGAGCGCTTCTGGGCCGGCGCGCTGCGCCGCGCCGCGATTGAGGGCGATGTCGAGAACGGAAGCCTGATGGCCGGCCAGTCGGTCGGCATGGTCACGCAGGAAGAACCCGTCACGCAGATCATCCAGACCTTGCTCGCCGAGAGCGAGGCGGCGCTGAACAGGAGGTAGGCATGACCCGTGAGACTGGCTTCGAGAACCGCCAGGAGCTGGAATTCTTTCAATGGCCCGAGCTGAAGGCGATCTTCACGCAGCTCGCCGAACTGGTGATGACCGCCCCCAATAACCTGACCCAGCAGCTACGAGCCGAGGTGTTCACCATGGCGAGCATCGCCGGTGGCTGCCAGCATTGCCAGGCACACGGCGGCTACTCGCTCACCCTCATCGGCGTCGATGGGGACCGCATCCGCGATATCTGGACGTTCGAGCAGTCGGACGAATTCACCGAAGCTGAAAAGTCCGCGCTGCGCCTGGCGCGGGATGGGGCCGGTGTGCCGAACTTGGTCGGTCCCGGCCATTTTGTAGAACTGCGCCGGCATTACTCGGACCAGCAGATCCGCGAACTGCTCGCCGTGGTGAGCCTGGCCGGCTGGTACAACCGCTGGAACAACTCCATCGCCACGGTGACCGATCAGGAGTCGGTGGACTGGGCCGAGAGGAACCTGGGAGCGGTCGGCTGGTCGCTGGGCAAGCATGCCGGCGCGCTCCACGAGCAGCGCCGCCAGCATCCCCGTTCGAGCGATCTCGACGGCGTGAAATACTGAACCGGTGCGTTTCACGCCGGGGGCGCCCGGAACCATATCCTCGGTTCCGCGCTCTAAACGGCAAGGCAATCAAGGAGATCGACATGATCGGGAAACTCATCGGGGCCATCGCCGGCGCCAAGGCGGCGGACCACATGCGGGGCGTCAGCGGCACGACCGGCGCCGTGCTCGGGGCGGCGCTGCCAATCGTTCTGCGGCGGCTGAGTCTGCCCGCCATGCTCGCGATCGCGGCTGGCGGCTACGCGTTCAAGCGCTACCAGGACAAGCAGGAGCGGCGCCGGGCCAAGCCCAAGGTCAGGCCGAGCGCGGCCTGACGCGGATCAGCTCGCCAGCCCGAGCATGATCTCGAGCAGCTGCTCGGGCTGGTCGGCCATGACGAAATGGCCGGCCTTGCTGTCGTGGCAATCCCACCCGCCTTCGGCCTGAGCCTTGTCGCGAAAGCGCGCGAACGGGGTCGGCTGCCAGTCACTGGCGAAGATGTAGACGCGGCGCGGGATCTTCGCTTCCTCGCCGGTGTAGCGCACTCCCTCGAGCAGCGTCAGCAGCGGGTGGCGGCCGACCTGGCCCGGGACCGGCTCGAAATCGACCGAGCCGATCGGCGCGACGAGGCCGGGAGTCCATTTCTGGCTGTCGATGTACCAAGCGTGCTCGTAGTCGCCGGTCGTGTCCCACAGCGAATCGCCGTCACCTGGCAGGAACGCGTCGATGTAGACGATGCCGTCGATCCGCGCGCCGAGCCGGGTGGCGACGCCGGTCACCACCATTCCGCCGTAGGAATGGCCGGCGAGGATGAAACGGTCGAATCCGGCTTCGGCGATCTGCTCGCAGACGTCGTTCACATGGTCGGTCAGCGTGATCCCGGGATGCAGTTCGCCCGAGCGTACACCCAGCCCGGTCAGCGCGGAAACGACGACCCGGTGACCCGCCGCGCGCAATTCGCCGGCCAGCCGCTCATAACTCTGCCCGCCGCCCCACGCGCCATGCACCAGCACGTAATCCGCCATTGGTCTCTCCCATGAAAAAGGCCCACGAACCGCAGGGTCCGTGGGCCTCGTTAAAACGGCTTTTGCCGTTCGTCGCGTGTCAAGCGGGCACGGTCTCGCGGCCGGTGCGCCAGCCCGTGGCGTAGGTATCGGCGGCCATTTTGCCGTAAGGCACCGGCGAGACGATCGCGCGCACGGTGATCTGCTTGTGCGGCTCGACCGTGGTTTTCTTGGTCCCGCCGTTCTCTTCGCCCCACACCACACCGATTTCGGTGCCGAGCGGGATTTCGTGATCGACAGTCGCCAGGCTCAGCGCCTTCTTCTCGTTGTACGAGTAACCGGTAAACAGCGACAGGCCGACGGTGTTGCCGTCCGCGTCGACGACCTTGTCGTAGTTGCTGTTGGCGTAGTTCGCGAGCGGCAGGTCGAAGAACTTGTACTGGTCGCCCTCGGGGTCGAACATCGAACCCTGGATTTTCTTCATGTCGTCCGCGTTCCACTCCAGCGTGACCTTCTTGCGCTGGCTGGCGACATCGACCTTCTTCAGCGCGTCGGCGCCGATGAACTCGTGGTCGAACTTGACGAACGGGCCGTAACCCAGCTCCCACGGATTGAGGTAGTAGTCCTCGATCGACTTGCCGACGAAGGAGCCACCGATCGCGCCGGTCGCTTCATAACTGTCGGCCCCGAGCCACTCGCGGTAATCCTTCAGCTTGTCGCCGGTGTAGATTGGGGGCAGCGGGCTGGGAATCCAGCCAGATTCGAGCGTGTTCGAGGGATAAGCCCGGCTGCCGACCGCGATCAGGCCGAACTCTTCGCCCGCCTTGAGGATCTCGTCGCGGATGTAGTCCTGGTCTTCGTAGGGTCCCCAGATCTCGAGACCCGGCGACCCGGCCATGCCGTGGCGCAACGTGCGCACGGTCTTGGTGCCGATCTTCATGCTGCTCATGTTGAAGAACTTGAGCTTGTCGAGCGGCTCGCCGTTGAGCTTCTCGATCACGTTCCAGGCCTGCGGACCTTGGATCTGGAAGCGCCACGAGATGCGGTTGACCGGCTTGCCCATCGGGCGCGCGGGGCTGCGCGGATCGTTGATGATGTCGACATTGTAGCCGCCCTTCTGGGCCTGGAACATCAGCCAGTTGGCCGCCGGCGCGCGGCCGACGTAAACGAACTCTTCCTCGGCGAGGTAGAAGATGATCCCGTCGCCGATCACGTGACCATAGGGGGTCGTCGGGACGTACTGCTTGGCCTTGTTGACCGCCCAGCCCGAGGGGGTGTTGATCATCGTGTCCGACAGCAGCTTCAGCGCATCAGGACCCTTGATGTAGAGGTCGAACATGTGGTGCGACTGATCGAACAGCACCGCGCTGTGCTGCCACGCCCATTGCTCGGAACGCCAGTTGGAAAACTCCGGCGCGACGACCGGGTAAACGTAAGCGCCGATCTGCGAATTGCGCAGCTTGCCGACGATGTCGGGGGTGTTCTGCAGGATCTGCTCAAGGTTCTGGGCCACTCAGGATTTCCTCTCACTCATGAATGAATCACGTATGCGAAATTTGTATGCGGCGCATACAATATTCCGCTAGGCGCGCAAGGGCAAAGCGAGAGGACGAAATGCGATGAACGTCGAAGCGCTCGACCACGTCAACATCATCACCGACCGGCTCGACGAAACCGCCGAGTTCTACGGCAATCTGCTCGGCCTGGTGCGCAAGGACGCGCCCCCGCCGCTCACCCCGCAGACCGCCACGTGGATGTTCGACGCCGAGAACCGCGCCATCATCCACATCAACTCGCTCGACTGCCCGCGTACTTACGACCGCGAGGTGACTCCCGGCCAGCTGACTGGCGCCCTCCACCACGTGGCGCTCAAATGCACCGGCTACGACGAGGTTAAGGCGCGGCTCGACGCGATGGGCGCCAACTACCAAGAGAACCTGGTCGCCGCGATCAACTTGCGCCAGCTCTTCACACCTGACCCGAACAACGTGCTGCTCGAACTGAACTTCTTTGGCGATTGAGCGCGCTCCGCCAGCGCTGCGCACGGGTGATATCGCGTCACCCAAGGCGATCAATAAGATATTAAATAATTTGATAAATAACGGATTTGTCGGGCAATGCATTGCGCGCGGAGGCACCTTCGCGGCCGTATCGGGTGTTACGTTCGGGCGGAGACCGAGGACCGAAGATTTAAGAGAGCCGCGCGGTTGTTCTAGATCCGGCGCGCGTAGGACTGCCATTTCGGCGGACGAATGTTTGGAATGGGTGGAGAGCGGGCGTCCAGGCCGGATGGCGTTCAGGTAGATATGGACATCGTAACCGCGAGCCCGAAACGGGTTGCCTCGGTACCGCAGGCAGAGAAGCCGCAGGCTTCATAAAAGCTGATCGCGTCCGGATTCGCAACGACCCGCAGCATCGGTGCGCCACTTCGTGCAGCAAATGCTCGCGCCTCATCCACAAGGGTCCGGCCTATCCCGGAACGCCAGACATCGGGGTCAACGAAGAGGCCATCGAGTTCGGCGTGCCGATCCTCGCGTGGCAGGACGACCATAAATCCGACGACCGCGCCGTTTCGTTCGCAAACATGTACATAGCCCTGTTCGATCTGATCGTCTGGCAATTCAATTGCGTCAGGGTTCGCGAGCAAGTCATCACGATACTGATCCCCGACCAGCGACGCTCGCCACTGCAACGCCTCTAGGGCTGCACGCTCGGTGGCCCGTGCGACGCGGATGTGATTTATGACCATGCCAGATACTAGCTCGGAAAGGTTCGACTGCCAATTCGATGATGACCGACGAAGAGGTAGTCCGCGAACCTAGCGAACGTCCATTTAGGGTCGCTAGCAGTCCTTCAATCTCTAAACCGGTTTCGTCCCCGCGGTCGTCGTGCGGTACATCTCGCGCCGGTAGCCGTCGTAGTCGTTGGGGCCGAGGTGCATCGCGGTGCGGTTGTCCCACAGCGCGACCATCCCCGCTTCCCACCGCAGCCGGCAGGTGAACGCGGCCTGGGTGCAGTGGGCGACGAGGAAATCGTAGATCGGCCGCGCTTCCTGCGTCGTCATGCCTTCGAACCCGACGGTGTAAGTATCGCAGATGTAGAGCGATTCCTCGCCGGTCTCGGGATGGGTGCGGACCAGCGGGTGATACCGGCCCTCGAGGCCCGCCTTCTTGGTCTCCTCGCTGGAGAACTCGATCGGCTTGTCCAATAGCACGCTCTGCGTGAGGTAGTTGTTGCGCGCCGACATGTGCACCCGCAGCGGGCGCAGCATGTCCTGGTAGGTCTTCGACAGGTGTCGGAACGCGAGCGCGCAGTTGGCCCAGCTGGTGTCGCCGCCAAACGGAGGGACTTCCACCGCGCGCAGCGAGGTGATCGCGGGCGGTTCGTCGAGGAACGGGCTGTCGGTATGCCACCCGCCGCCGAACAGCGAGGGTACTTTTGTGTCTGACTCCTTGATGATCGGATGGACCTCGCGGTGCCCCTCCACCCCTTGGGTATAGGCATCGACCGCAAACGGGCCGAGCCGCGCGCCGAACGCCTCGTGCTCGGCATGGGTCAGGTGCTGGCCGCGCAAGTAGATCATCTTGTGGCGATAGAGTGCCTGCTTGAGCTCCTCGAACGCTTCGTCCGAAAGCTCGGGCAGGCGCACCCCGGCGATCTCCGCGCCCATCGCGCCCGATAGTGGCAGCGTCTCGAAAAACGGGCTCGGCGCTGCGTGATTGTCGAACTCCCCGGACGGGGTGACACGAACTTCCCACATGGCTCAGGCTTCCTTGAGACGGGCGATGCGCGGGGCGGTTTCGGTGAGGAACAGCGCCGCGACCGCGGCCAGCAGCGCCAGGCCGATGCACAGGTAGAACACCGAAGCGAGGCCGTAAGCGTCAGCCACCGCGCCCGCAATGGGCGGCAGGATGACGCCGCCGACCAGCTCGGCCGTGCCCATCGACAGGCCCACCGCAGTCGTCGCCAGCGCCGGCGAGACGCTCTCCGCCGGCACGGTCGCGCAATAGAGCGGGGCGATGCCGAGCGGCAGCCAGCCGATCAGGATCGCGCCCGCGAGCAGCGCCGGGTCGCTCGGCAGGAGCAATAGTGCAAGCGGGGCACCCACACAGGCGAGCGAGGCCCACAGCATCACCGGCTTGCGCCCCACCCGGTCGGACAGGAACGGCAGCCCGATCCCGCCGACGATCCCGGCGATCCCCCCCATCGAGATCACCCAGCCGGCGGTGGTCGGGGCGAGGCCCTTCACCTGCGTCAGGAACAGCGTGAGGAACGTGTTCTGCAACACCAGCCACGCGGTGATGCAGCCCGCGATCGCCAGTGCGATGCGCATGTTGGGCACTCGCAGCAGCCCGGTGAGCGCGGTCCAAGCGCTGTCTTGCGGCCCGGTCTCGTGCGCCGATCGCCGGTCAGGCCGCATGAACAGGGCAAGCAGCGCCGCCAGCACGAGCCCGGGAACGATCGACAGGAACATCGCCGTGCGCCAGCCATGGCTGGCGGCGAGCTGCGTCGCCACGATCGGGCCGAGGAAACCGGCGAGGCCGAACGCGCCGACCATCTGCATGAAGCCCATGTTGAGCCCGCGCCGCTCGGGCTGGCTGATCTCGGCGATCACCGTCTGGCCGATCGGCACCATCGGCCCTTCGGCGATGCCGAGCCCGAAGCGCGCGGCGAGCAGCACGCCGAACGTCAGCGCGAGGCCGCCAGCGCCCGAGCCGAGCGAGAACAGCAGCGTGCACAGGATCAGGATCGTCTTGCGCCGCCCGGTACGGTCGGCCAGCCGCCCGCCGAAGAACGAGCTGAGCGCGATCGCGCCCGAGAGCGCGCCCGCGAGCCACCCGACCTGGGTGTTGGTCAGCCCGAGGTCGGTGACGATATACGGCGCGAGGAACGCGACCGTCAGGCGGTCGAACGCGACGACGCCGTTGGCCAGCGTCAGCAGCAGCAGAAGAGTCAGCTCGTAGGACTTGTCGCGCGGCTCGGCGGCGATCGTGGCCATTCGTCGTCCCTCTCCATCACCCGCCATTGCGGGCGAAGCGAAGCAATCCAGGGCGGTTCTATGCAGCCCCTGGATTGCCTCGGGACCTGCGGTCCCTCGCACTGACGATGGAAGAGGGAGGAGCCTTCGTCAATCGCATCAATTCAGCTCGATCACCGTCTTGCCGAAACTATCCGGGCCCCACGCATGGGCATAGGCGGCCGGCGCCTCGTCAAAGCCGAAGCTGCGGCCGATCGGCGGCGTCACGCCGTGCTCGGCGACGAACGCGTTGAGCTCCTTAGCCATCGCCGCCGACCCGACGAAGATCCCCCGGATCGAGCCGCCGGTCATCATCAACTGGCGCGGATGCGGCGGCTCGCCGTCGCTCAGCACGCCGATGAGCGCGATTTCGCCTTCGGGCGCGAGCGCGGCCAGGCTTTCCGGCAGCGTGCCCACTCCGCCGACTTCGACCACCTTGTCGGCGCCGCCGAATTCCTTGGCGACATAAGCGCCCCACTCGGGCGTGGCGGTGTAATTGACCGTATGCGCCGCGCCCAGCGCGCGAACCCGCGCCAGCTTCTCGTCGGAAGAGGAGGTGGCGATAACTTCCGCGCCGGCGGCCTTGGCCAGTGCCAGCGCGATCAGCGAGACCCCGCCGCTGCCCAGCACCAGGACTTTGCTGCCCGGGCCTATAGGGCGACCGCCCTTCATCAGCGCGTTCCACGCGGTCACCCCCGCGCACGGCATGCACGCCGCCTGCGCGTAACTGTAGCCGGCGGCGATCGGCACCACCGCCCGCGCGGGCAGCACGACCCGTTCGGCCAGCATCCCCGGCGCGCGCCCGTCACCCAGCGCGCGGCCCATTGTCTGCTTGCCATCGATCCAGTCGAGGAAGAAGCTGGCCTGGACCTTGTCGCCCGGCTTGAGTCCGGTGACGCCGTCGCCGACCGCGACCACTTCGGCTGCCCCGTCGCTCAGCGGGATCGCCGGGGCAGACAGCGCGCCGCCAAAATACTTGCCCGCCGCGATCGCGAAATCGCGATAATTTATCGACCATGCGCGGGGCGCGATCAGAACTTCGCCGGGACCGGCCACGGGGTCGGGCAATTCGGCCTGGTACAACTTGTCGAACCCGTCCGAGCCAGCCGGCAACATCCACGCACGCATTATTTAAACTCCAGGAGCAGTGGCGGGCGGACCGCCGACATTCGTATTTTGATCTTGCGTCACCAACCATTTTGCGCCGCGTTTTACCAGGATGAACGTGCGAATCTGGTTGTGGGCATAGGCAAAAGAATCCCCGGGACCGGCGAACGGGCTGGTCCGGCTGACAACCGTGGCGATGGCGGTTTCCGGGCCGGCGTAGCGTACGTCGCTGCTGACGATCTTGTCCGAAACTCCCCTGAGAAATGTCGAGTGTACTTGGTGCACCTCAGACAGCACTGCAGGAATTCCCTGAGTTCGGCCGCCGCCGGGATTGATGTGGTTCCAATCTTCCGTCGCAAAGGTCGGTGCGTCCTGGAAACCGGCACCAAAAGCCTCGTAGAACGCCCGTACCGGCTCCATCACTGCTGCATCAGTGGATGGACCGTTTTGGACGGGGGGCCCGCTGCATGCCGAGATTAGGACCAAAGCGAAGACAGCTAAAGAACGCATAACAGAAACTCCGGTGCCAGTGTCAGACCTCGATGCTTTCGAGAACGCCGCCGTCGACCGCCCAGTCCTGCCCCGTCACGTGGCTCGCCGCGTCGCTAAGCAGGAACGCGGCGACTTCAGCCAGTTCTGCGGCGCTGCCCATATGGCGCATGGGGATGCGCGCTTCAATCTTGCCCATTTGCTCGGGCGGAATGCGATCGAGCGCTTCGGTGCGGATGAAACCGGGGATCACGCAATTTGCGCGCACCCCGTGCGGCGCCATTTCGACCGCGATCGCGCGGGTCAGCCCGAGCACGCCGTGCTTGCTGGCGACATAGGCCGGGTTCATCGCCATGCCGCGTTTGGAACCCATGCTGCCGGTGACCAGGATCGCGCCCTTTTTGGCCGCGATCATCGGCGGCAAGACTTTCTGGATCGCCCAGAACACGCTCGTCAGGTTGACCCGAATGGTCTGCTCGAACAGGTCCGAATCGAATGCCACCGCGGGCGTGAAGCCGCCGGTCAGCCCGGCGTTGGCGAACAGTCCTTCGACCGGTCCGAAGTGCGCGGCGGCCGCCTCAAGCGCACCGTCGAGCTGGGCCTTGTCGGCGACATCGGCGGCAAAGCCCGCCGCGCTCCCGCCAATCTTGGCCGCCTCTTCATCGAGCACATCTTGCCGCCGCGCGATCAGCGAAACCCGCGCCCCGCGCCGTGCCAGCAATTGCGCGGTGACCAGCCCGATCCCGGTCGATCCGCCGGTGACGACGATGTGCCGGCCGCCGAAGTCCATCACCGCTCCTCTTGCGCGATGAACGCGGCCCAGACGGGCGCGTGCGGATAGTCGCTTCTCTCTGGCGACCACTGCTGCTCCATCAAGGCCCGTGCCTCAGCCTCGGGCATCCCGCAGGCATCGCGGTGGTAACGGTAGAAGAACGCCGAAACACGCCAGTTCATGATGCAGTGGACGTGGACTGGGCCCTCAGCCGCTTCAAGGGCTTCGACGAACGCGGCGAAATGCGCTTCCTCGGGCGCCGCGAATGGGACCGGGATGTGGGTGTAGTCGATGTCCTTGGCGGCGAACGCGGCCTCGGCGTCGGGAAGCGCATCGGGATGATCGGCCAGCGCGAGGTTGATCACGTTGCACACACCGATCCCGGCGAGCCGGGCGGGATCGGCCGCCTCCAGGCGACCCGAAGTGGTCACGCGAATCGACAACCGCTGTCAGGCGCGGATGTCGTCGGGATCGCTCACACAAGCCCAAGTAGCTTGGCGGCATTGTCCTTGAGAATTAGCGGCATCACTTCCTCGCGGAAGCCCACCTCTTGCGCTGCGGCGATCCACTTGTCGGGATGGATCAGCGGGAAATCGCTGCCGAACATCATTTTGTGGCGCAGCTGGGTGTTGGCGTACTGGATCACCTGCTTGGGGAAGTACTTGGGGCTCCATCCGCTGAGGTCGATAAACACGTTGTCCTTGTGCAGCGCCATCGACAGGCTCTCGTCGACCCACGGCCAGCTGGGATGGGCGAGGATGATCTTCATCGCCGGAAAATCGACCGCCACATCGTCGATCAGCATCGGTTGCCCATATTTCAGCCGCATCCCGCCGCCGCCGGGCATGCCCGTGCCCATGCCCGAATGGCCGGTGTGGAAAATCGCGGGCAACCCG
>JBDSDC010000124.1:0-27375 GCA_039920725.1 Croceibacterium sp.
CAAGACGCTGGTGCCCGAGCTGATCGAGCATCTCCGCGCCGCCGGCCGGGCCGACATCAAGGTGGTGGTCGGCGGGGTGATCCCGCCACAGGACTACGAATTCCTGCGCGAGGCGGGCGTGCAAGGCATCTACGGCCCCGGCTCTAACGTGCTCGACTGCGCGGCGGACGTGCTGCGCCTGCTCGGGCACAACCAGCCGCCTGGGCTGGACGAGGCGGTAGAGTGACGCTCGGCTTCTCGGTCGAGGAGCTGCTGCCCAGCGCGCGGGGCGGCGGGGCGCTGAAGATGGGGTTGGCCGCGCTGAGCGAGGATGAGTGGCTGCAGCCCGATCCGGACTTGGCCGCGCGCGCCGCGGCGTTCGATGCCTATCCCGAGAGCGTGCAGGTGACGCCCGCGGCCGAGGCGCCCGCGCGCGAGCTGGCGGCGATGCGCGGCGTCTCCGGCACCATCGAGGCCGCCGCGCGCTCGATGTGGGAGGACTTGTGCCTGCTCACCCGTCGCGAGGGTGAGGAGGTTTATCGCCTGGTCGGCGCGGCGGTGGCGTTCCCGACCGACTGGCGCCCGGCGGACAAGCTCGGCCTGCCGCTGGCCGCGCTGCACAAGCCGATCCACGGCTATGCCGAGCAGCTCGCCAGCGGGGTCGATCACTTCATGGTCAAGCTCAGGCCGGGAGCGATCTACGGGCGGTGCAACTGGTTTATCAGCCCGACCGGTGCGCTGCGCTGGGTCGGGGAACCGCCCGAGCAGGCGTTCGCCCACGTCACCGCCGCCAATGCCGGCGATACGCTCTACGTCCGCTGCGAGCGCCAGACCTTGCGCAAGCTGCCCGGGACTGGCGCGATCGTGTTCACCATCGGCGTCTATGTCGCGCCGCTCGGCTCGCTTTCGCCGGACAACATCGCGCGCATGGCCGAGGCCGTCGCCACCATCCCGCCCGAAGAAGCCGAACGCCGCGGCGCGCCCCACTTCGCGCCAGCTCTGCACGGCTTCGCTCGCCTACACCGTCACCCTGAGCTTGTCTCAGGGTCCATTTCGCCCCACGAGCGGCGGCCGGAAGGGAGAGATGGATGCTGAAACAAGTTCAGCATGACGGTGTGAGGAACGATTGGTCGAGGGAGGAAATCGCCGCCCTCTTCGACCTCCCCTTCACCGAGCTCGTGTTCCGCGCGGCCGAGGTCCACCGCGCGCACCACGCGGCGGGCGAAGTGCAGCTGTGCACGCTGCTGTCGATCAAGACCGGCGGCTGCCCGGAGGATTGCGGGTACTGCGCGCAGTCGGTCCATGCCGACAGCGGGGTGGTGGCGAGCAAGCTGATGGACGTGCAGCAAGTGCTCCAGCGCGCGGCGCAGGCCAAGGACGCGGGCAGCCAGCGGTTCTGCATGGGCGCCGCGTGGCGCAACCCCAAGGACCGCGACATGCCGGCGGTGGTCGAGATCGTGCGCGGGGTGCGGGCGATGGGGCTCGAGACGTGCATGACGCTCGGCATGCTGACACCGGAGCAAGCGGGCCTGCTCGCCGAGGCCGGGCTCGATTACTACAACCACAACATCGACAGCAGCCCCGAGTATTACGCGCGGGTCATCACCACGCGCACCTTTCAGGACCGGCTCGACACGCTCGAGCATGTGCGCGCGGCGGGGATCGCGGTGTGCAGCGGCGGGATCGTCGGTATGGGCGAGACGCGCGAGGACCGGGTCGGCTTCATCCACACGCTCGCCACGCTGCCGCACCATCCCGAGAGCGTGCCGGTCAACGCGCTGGTGCCGGTCGCCGGGACCGTGCTGGGGGACATGCTGGCGGGCACGCCGCTGGCGAAGATCGACGACATCGAATTCGTCCGCACCGTCGCGGCGGCACGGGTAACGATGCCGCGCAGCATGGTCCGCCTGTCCGCCGGGCGCGAAAGCATGAGCGAGGCGGCCCAGGCGCTGTGCTTCCTCGCCGGGGCGAACTCGATCTTCACCGGCGACAAACTGCTGACCGCGCCCAATGTCGGCGATGACGCCGATGCCGCCCTGTTCGCAAAGCTGGGGCTGGTGGCGCTGGCTGGCGAGGAGCCGATGCGGGCAGAGAACGTAGCGTGAGAATTTTCAAAGCGATGATGGCAACTGTGCTTTTGGCGGTCATCGCGTTCCTCGCGCTGATCCCCGCAGTCATGGGCGATTGTATCGACGTCGAAGCTTGCGAGCGATCCAAGAAAATGGCTGCCCTAGTCGTTCTTGGCGTAGCAGGAGCGGTTTGGATGCTCATCATGTGGCTGATCTTGCGCCCACGTCGCGCTGGCAAAACGAAGAAGTGACGTTCACCAAAATCCTCATCGCCAATCGCGGGGAGATTGCGTGCCGGGTGATCCGCACCGCGAGGGCCATGGGGATTGCGACGGTGGCGGTCTATTCGGATGCGGATGCGCGCTCGCCCCACGTCAAGATGGCGGACGAGGCGGTGCATATCGGGCCCTCGCCCGCGGCCGAGAGCTATCTGCGGGCCGACAAGATCATTGCCGCGTGCAAGGCAACCGGCGCCGAGGCCGTCCACCCTGGCTATGGCTTTCTGTCCGAGCGGGCGAGCTTCGTCGAGGCGCAGGAAGCCGAGGGGATCGCCTTCATCGGGCCGCCGGCCAGCGCCATCGCGGCGATGGGCGACAAGATCGAGAGCAAGCGGCTGGCGCTCGCCGCCGGGGTCAACGTGGTGCCGGGGTTTGTCGGCGAGATCGCCGATACGAGCCACGCGGTGCGGATCGCGGGCGAGATCGGCTATCCGGTCATGCTCAAGGCCAGCGCCGGCGGCGGCGGCAAGGGCATGCGGCTGGCGTGGAGCGAGGCCGAAGTGCGCGAGGGCTTCCCCGCCACCCAGCGTGAGGGCCTCGCCAGCTTCGGCGACGACCGGGTGTTCATCGAAAAATTCATCGAAAGCCCGCGCCACATCGAGATCCAGCTGCTCGGGGACCAGCACGGCACCTTGCTCTACCTCAATGAGCGCGAATGCAGCATCCAGCGGCGCCACCAGAAGGTGATCGAGGAAGCGCCGAGCCCGTTCGTGACCCCCGACATGCGCCAGCGGATGGGCGAGCAGGCGGTCGCGTTGGCACGAGCGGTCGGGTACTATTCGGCGGGCACGGTCGAGTTGATCGTCAGCGGCGCGGACCCGTCGGGCGCGAGCTTCTACTTCCTCGAGATGAACACCCGGCTCCAGGTCGAGCACCCGGTGACCGAGGCGATAACCGGCATCGACCTGGTAGAGCAGATGATCCGCGTGGCGGCGGGCGAGAAGCTGCCGTTTGCGCAAGCCGACATCGGCATAAACGGCTGGGCAATCGAGAGCCGCGTCTATGCCGAGGACCCCTATCGCGGGTTCCTCCCGAGCACGGGGCGCCTGGTGCGCTACCGAACCCCGGCCCTTCGAGACGCCGCTTCGTCAGGCTCAGCGGCTCCTCAGGATGAGCGTGAAATAGACAGCCCGCTCGTGCTGAGGAGGGGACTGAGCGAAGTCGAAGGCCCCGTCTCGAAGCACATCCGCGTCGACGACGGCGTGGCCGAAGGCGGTGAGGTCAGCGTGTTCTACGACCCGATGATCGCCAAGCTGATCACCTGGGCGCCGACCCGCGAGGGCGCCGCCGACTTGCAGGTCGCCGCGCTCGACCGGTTCGAGATCGAGGGGCCGGGGCACAACGTCGATTTCCTCTCCGCGCTGATGCAGCACCCGCGGTTCCGCGCCGGCGAACTCACCACCGGGTTCATCGCCGAGGAATATCCCGACGGGTTCCACGGCGCGCCGGCCGACGAGGACCGGTTGCGCGCCATTGCCGCAATCGCCGGGGGCCTGGAGTTCACCCGCGATGCGCGCGCCAATCGCACCAGCGGCCAACTCAACGGCGCTCCCAAAGCCTCGAGCGAATGGACAGTGCGGATCGGCGCGCGCGATTTCGCGGTCACGCTCGGCGGCGGTCACGCGCTGGTCGATGGCCACCGGATCGAGGGAACCTGCGACTGGCTGCCGGGCATGCGCCGCGCCACCGCCACGGGCAACGGCGAGGAACTGGGCCTGATCGTCGCGCGCCGCGGGCGCGAGTGGCGGATCACTACCCATGGCGCCACTCACCGGGTGCGCGTCGTCCGTCCCGATACTGCCGAGCTCGCCCGCCACATGCTCGCCAAACCCGAGCCCGACTTGTCGCGCTTGCTGATCTGCCCGATGCCCGGACTGCTGGTCGCGCTGACCGTCGGCGTGGGCGACAAGGTCGTGCCCGGCCAGCCGCTGGCGACGATCGAGGCGATGAAGATGGAGAACGTGCTCCGCGCGCAGAAGGCGGGCACGGTCAAGTCGGTCATGGCCGAGCCGGGGCAGAGCCTGGCCGCCGAGGCCGTGATCCTGGAGCTCGAATGACCTTCGATTACAAAGCCTACATCGCGGACTTCCTGACCGGCGACGACGAGGGGCTGATCGAGCGCTGGTTCGCGCCCGATTGCGCGATGGAAAGCGGCAGCGGGGTGTTCGAAGGCCACGAGGGCATGCGCCGGTTCCTCGCCTGGGCGCACGATGGGATCCGCGAATGCCCGCGCATCGTCGCCTACGTCCAGCACGGGCGCGACCTGTTCGCCGAAATCGACATGGATTTCCACGCCACCGGGGCGCGGCCGGACTTTCCGTTCCAGCCGATGCTGCCGGGCGATTCGATCACCGTGAAATTCCTCGCCCATTACGTGCTCAACGACGCAGGCAAAGTCTGGCGGCTGCGGACAATGACTTGGCCGGCCGAAATGGGGGTGAGCAAGCTCCCGCCGCTCGGCCCGCATCCGAGCCAGCTGGCGGCGTACCAGGCCTACACCGCGGCGTTCTCGGCCGGCGACGCCGGGCGGTTCACGCGGTTCTACACCCCGGACGTCGAGCTGCTGCTCGGCTCGGTGCCGCCGATGAAGGGGCCGCAAGCGATCGCCGATTTCTACGCCGAGATGTTCAAGCGGGTGCGCGAGAACCTGACCGTGCACGGCATCACCGCCACCGAGCACGAGATCGTCAGCGACACCACCAGCCGCTTCACCGCGGTGGCCGACGCGCCCGATTTCGTGGTCGGGCCGCTCAAGAAAGGCGATTACATCGAGGTGCGGGTCCTGGTGACTTACACGTTACGCGGCGGGCTGATCGAGCGGATCGCGGTCAAGCGCGCGGGCGAGCCGGTGACCGTGCGAGCGTAAATCCCCTTAGAGGCGGAGCGCGAGTTCGATCTCCGCGAGGTCCGCTGGTCGGTCGACATCGCGCAAGCTACCGGGCGGCGCATTCAGCAGGTTTGCTGTTCGCAACAGTGGCCCCATCCCATGATCGCCGACGAGGCGCGCGGCTTGTTCCAGCAAGGCCCGATCGAGCAGCGCGGGCACTCCGGCGTGACCGTCGGGATGGCGCGTTGCGGCGGGCGCGCCCGCGCCGGCCAGCTCACGCAAGTAGTCCGCCGTCACCAGCGGCATGTCGGCTAGCAGCACCAGCAGCGCCCGAGTTCCGCTGTCGAGCGCGGCCTGCGCGGCCAGCGCCAGCGACGAGCCGAGCCCATGCTCAGGATGCGGATTGATCAACGCCGTCCAGCCTGGCGCGAAACCGACGCCTTCCGGCCCGGTGACAATCATCCCGGCACTCACCGCGGCCTCCGCCGACTCGATCGCCCAGCGCCCAAGCGGCTTACCCGCGCACAGCGCTTCGAGCTTGCCGCCGCCGAAGCGCTCGCCCCGCCCCGCCGCCAGCACCGCGACCAGCGGCTCAGCCATGCGGATGAAGCGCCTCGTACTCGCCGACCACTTGCGCCAGCACCGACAGCGCCAGCACGCCGGGCTCGCGCGCGCGGGCGATCACGCCGACCGGGCTGCGCACGCGGTCGAGCTGCTCGGGCGGCACACCGGCCGCGGCGAGCCGCTCGATCCGCGTGCGCCGCGCCTCGAACCCGCCTTGCGCGCCGACCAGGAACGCGGGCGTGCCGAGCGCCCATTCGAGGATCGGCTGCTCCCATTCGTGGTCGTGGAACAGCAGCAGCGCCGCGGTCCACCGATCGGCGGCGATGCCGGCGGGCTGCCGCCCGAGCGCGAGCGCGTCCTTGCCGTGAGCCAGCACCTCGATCCCAGCCGCGCGCGCCAGCGCGGCCAGCGCGGCAAGCTCGGGCCCCTCGCCGAACAGCTGGAGCCGCAGCGCGGGAATGAACCGCCGCTCGGCCAGCGGCCCGGTGGGCAGCGGCAGCGCCGCGGTTTCGCGGGCATCGAGCTTGATCACCGCCGCGCGGCACGCCTCACGGTCGGGCGCGGGATCGATCAGCACGTCGAGCCCGCTGCCGCAAGGCAGGCGGAAGTCGATCAGTTCCGACCCCGCCCCGAAGCGCTTGACTACCGGACTGGTGGCCGCCGCGATCTCGCTTGCCAACTGGCGCTCGAGACATCCGTCGGCGAGGCTGCCGGTGATCGAACCATCCGGGCACACTGCCAGTTGCGCCCCCACCCGGCGCGAGAAGCTGCCCTCGATTCCGACCACCGTGCACAGCCCCACGCCCGGCGCGCAGGCCGCCCGCAGCGCGGCACGGTCGTCGGCTGTGGTCAGCGTCAGCCTCGCTCACCGGTCCGCGCGGCAGGCGCTGCGCAAGTGAAGCTGGTCGCCGCGTTGGGATCGCCCGCGCCATTATACCGCGCGTAGTGCGGATAGGGGCACAGCGGGCGCGAGATGGGCACGCGCGGGGGTGGCGGCGGCGCACCCGGAGGTCCTCCCGGGCCAGCCGGGCCGCGCGTCGCCAGAATCATGTTCGGCGCGGTGCCGGTTGTCGCCCAGCCATCGATCGTGCCCAGCGTATCGAAGCTGCTGGCGCCCTCGCCCCCGCCGCAGTGGTCCATCCCCGGGACCATGAACAGCCGGTACTGCCCGGCCGCCTGCCGCGGGGTCAGCGTCGGGACGAGCCCGTTGTAGAACCGTAGCGAGTTGGTCGCGGGGATCAGCCCGTCGGTCCACCCGTGGCTCATCAGCAGCTTGCCGCCGCGCGCGAAGAACGGAGCGAGGCCGCTCGGCGGCACATCCAGGATGCCCGCGCCATATGCGCGGCCCGCCGCGGCATCGCGGGTGTAGTCGAAGGTCTTCCAGTCCCATCCCGGCCGGCCCGCGAACGCCAGCATCGAGAAATAGGTCAGCGCCACCGGGAACGGGGTCTGGCCGCCCGCGACCACCGCCAACTGCATCTCGCTGCCGACCGGCCAGCCAGGCAGGCGCGGCGGTCCGCGATAGATCGCGCCCAGCGTTTCGACCTGCTCGGCGGTGAGCCCCGGCACCGTGCCGGGATCGAACTTGCAGGCCAGCGGCTGGCCAATCAGCCCATCCTCGAGCCCGTCGAGCTTGTCGCACTGGGCGACCGCGGCGCGGTGCACGTTGGCGAGCACCGGAGCCGGGATTGCCGCGCCGGGCGCGCGCTGGGGCTGGTAGCCGGCCCACATCGACTGGGTCATCAGGTCGGTCATCGGGTTGGCCGGGGCCATCGCGCTGATCGCGTCGTAATCCGCCGGGTAGCGGTACGCTTCCATCAGCCCCTGGCGCCCGCCGGTCGAGCACGAATTCCAGTACGATTGCTTGGGCCCGCTGCCGTAGAACGCGCCTATCACGCGCTTGGCGGTGACCGCCGTCTCGTGCACCGCGCGGTGGCCGAAATCGATCAGCTTTTCGGGGTGCCCAACGGCGAACTCGCCGGTCAGCCCATTGCCGGTGTGCCCCGTATCGGTGGCGGCGACCGCATAGCCGCGCGCCAACGCCGCGCCCATCTCGCCGTAGCTGATAGTGCCGGCCCAAATGCCGTTGCCGATGCCGACGTACTTGCCGTTCCACCCGCTCGCCGGCAGCCACACTTCGGACTTGATGTCCGAATCCGCGCTCGGCGTCAGCGTCACCTGCACCCGGCAGAAGGCAGGCAGGTTGCCGTAACGCGAGGCGGCCACACCCGGCGGCGGACCGCCCGCACCGACAGGCGGCTGGAACGCCCCCGGAGCGACGAGCGCCGCGGCGGTGACTTTGCCGCCGGGCAGGCCCATCCGCGCCAGGTCCGCGCATTCGGCGGCCGCGGCCGGCGCCGCCCAGGCCATCGCCGCGCCCGCCAGCAAGGCGCCGCACAATGCTCGCTCGATCATCGTCTCATCCCCTCTTTGCGTTTGGCCGGTTCATAGCCGGGTTTGCGCCGCGTGCCAGCGCCGCGATTGCCCGCTTGCCCCGGCCGCGCGCGCGCCTAGACTTGGAGCGACGCGACCGGCGGGACAGCCGGCGCTTCGGGAGAAGGGACATTGCAATGAAGCGCATTCACTTCGCGGTGAGCGCCGGCGCGCTGGCGCTGGCCGGCCCGGCGCTGGCGCAGGGCCAGGCGTGCGACCGCGCGTGCCTGAGGCAGGCCGCCGATGCTTACGTTGCCGCGCTGGTGGCGCACGACCCGTCCAAGGCGCCGCTCGCCGCCGGGGTGGTCACGGTCGAGAATGCCAAGCGGCTCGCCGCCGGGCAGGGCCTGTGGCAATCGCTGAGCGGCGGCCCGAGCGAGTTCCATATCTACGTGCCCGATCCGGTAAGCCACCAGATCGGCTACATGGCGGTGATGCAGGAGAGCGGCAAGCCGGTCCAGGTCGGCATCCGCCTCAAGCTCGACGGGCGCCGGATCATCGAGGCCGAGCACATGGTCGTGCACCAGATCAGCCCCGCCGGCCTCGCCAATTTGTCAGGCACTCCGATGCCGCTGCTGCAGCAGCCGGTCGCCGAAGGATGGCGCGATTCGCGCGGCCGCCTGCTGTCCATCGCGGCGTCATATTACGACGCGCTCGACAACAACAACGGCCGCCTGGCGCCGTTTGCCGACACTTGCGAGCGGCGCGAGAACGGCATCCAGACCGCGCGCAACCCGGTGCGCCGCCCGGTCGCGACCAACACCAACCCGACCGCGGACCCCAGCTTCGCGCTGCTTGGCGCAATGGGCTGCGCGGCGCAGCTCGATACCCAGCTGTTCACTTACATCACCCGGATCGACGATCGCCGGGTCGGCATCGCCGACGAGGAGACCGGCCTGGTGTTCGGGATGTCGCATTTCCGCCACGCGCAGACCACCAAGACCTTCCCGATCTTCGGCGTGCCCGGCGCGGCCACCCGGACGGTCAACAACGAGCCGTTCGACTTGCCGGCGATCCACATCTTCAAGATCTTCGGCGGACAGATTCAGGAGATCGAGGCGATGGGCTTCACCACCGCCTACAACTCGCCGACCGGTTGGGAGCAGTAGCCCCCTCGGGAGTTACACCAGCAGCTTGGGGTCGATCGGCAGGCTGCGGATGCGCTTGCCGGTCAGCTTGAACAGCGCGTTGGTCAGCGCCGGGATCACCGGCGGCAGCGCCGGTTCGCCGAGGCCCGTCGGGGCGTAGGCCGACTTGACCCATTCGACGTGGATTTCGGGCGTGAACGGCATCCGCGGGATCTGGTAGTCGTGGAAGTTGGACTGCACCACCGCACCGCCATCGATCCGGATCGCCAGCGCGGTCGCCTGGCCGAGACCGTCGATCACCGCCCCGCGCACCTGGTTGAGCGCGCCGAACGGGTTGATGATCGTGCTGCCGACGTCGGCCGCGACCCACACGTTGTGCACCTGGACCTGCTTGCGCGAAGTCAGGCTGGCTTCGACGACTTCGGCAAAATAGCCTGCGTGGCTGAAGTAATAGCCGAACCCGAGCGCGTGCCCGGCCGGCACCGCCTTGCCCCACGGCGACATCGCCACCGCCTTCTGCACCACGCCGCGCATCCGATCAGGGTTGAAGCCGACGGTAGGGCCGCCGAAGCCCCCCGCCGAATCCGGCTCTTTCTCCTTGCCTGCAATCAGCTCGAGCAGCAGCGTGGGCAAATCCTTGCCCGCGGCCTGCGCCACTTCGTCAAGGAATGCCTGGGTGACGAACGAAATCGCGTTGGACGACGGGGCGCGCAGCGCGCCCATCGGCACCCGGGTGGTCAGCTTGCTCTGCGCATAGCGCAAGTTGGGCACGAACTTGGCCGGGAAGATGTCGGGCGACATCGCCGCCGGGTTGAAGCTGCCCTTGTTGTCGAATGTCACGAAGTGATCGTCGAACGCGGTCAGCTTGCCGGCGCCATCGAGCGCGGCGCGCAGCCGGTGCCAGCCGGCGGGACGGTAGAAGTCACTGCGGACATCGTCCTCTCGGCTCCAGATCAGCTGCACCGGGGTGCCCTTCATCCGCGCCGCGATCGCCGCGGCCTGGTGCATGAAGTCGTTGGTCAGCCGGCGCCCGAAGCCACCGCCCATGCGGGTGATGTGGAGCGTCACCTTGTCGGGCGCGAGGCCGAGCATCTGCGCGACGCCGGCCTGACCCGCGCCCGGGTTCTGCGTCGGGACCCACATTTCGAGGCTGCCGTCGGGGTGCATCAGCGCGGTCGCGTTCTGCGGCTCCATCGGCACGTGGGCGAGGAACGGATAGGCGTACTGCGCGTCGATCACTTTGGCCGCCGAGGCGAACGCGGCATCGACATCGCCCGCCTTGGCGAACACATCCTGCGAGGGCGGCCCGTCCATCAGCTTCTTCGCCTGGGCATCGTAGCCCGCGGTCGAATGTGCGGCCCATTCGCCGTTGTCCCATTGCGGCGCCAGCTTGCTGCGCGCCTGGTTGGCCAGCCACCAGTTCTTGGCGATCACGGCTACCCCGTCGACCAGCTGTTCGGCGTTGCCGTTGCCGGGCACCGTAAACGCGTCGATCACCCCCGGCATCGCCTTGGCGGCGGCGACGTTGGCGGATTTGAGCTTGGCCCCGAACACCGGCGAACGCTCGTAAGCGGCATAGACCATGCCCGGCAGACGGGTATCGAGGCCGAAGATCGGCTCACCCTTGACGATCCGCGGCGAATCGATCCCGCCGATCGCGCGGCCGATGATGGTGAAGTCCTTGGGGTCCTTGAGGGTGACCGTCGCGGGAACGGGCACCGCGCTCCTGGCCGCTTCGCTCGCCAGTTCGCCATACGTGGCCGAGCGTTTCGACGCGGCGTGGAGGACTTTGCCGGCCTTGGTGGTGAGCGCCGCTTTGTCGACGTTCCACCGGCGCGCGGCCGCATCGAGCAGCATCGCCCGCGCCGAGGCGCCGACCTGGCGCATGGGTAGCCAGTTCATCGGCGTGGCGAAGCTGCCGCCGGCGATCTGGAGGCCGTACTTCTTGCCGTCGCTGTCGCCCTGGACGATGCGCACCTGGCTCCAGTCGGCATCGAGCTCGTCGGCGATCAGCATCGGCAGCATCGTCTTGATGCCCTGCCCGATTTCCGGATTCTTGCCGACGATGGTGATCAGGTTGTCGGGCGTGATCGTGACGAAGGCGTTGAGCGTCGCGGCCTGGGCCGCGCGGCCAGTCGCGGCCCGCGCGGCCATCGGCATCGCCGCGGAGAGCATCAGGCCGCCGCCCGCCAGGCTGCTCGCCTTGAGCAGCGTGCGGCGCGATAGGGTCTGCTCAAACATTGGCTGTCCCCTTCTGAGCAACCAGGGCGATCGCGTCGCGGATGCGGTTGTAACACGCGCAGCGGCAGATATTGCCGCTCATCGCCGCGTCGATCTGCCCGGCGCTCGGCTTGGGATTGCGCGTCAGCAGCGCGGCCGCGTTCATCAGCTGCCCTGCCTGGCAATAGCCGCATTGCATCACGTCTTCTTCAAGCCACGCGGCCTGCAGCGCCTTACCGGTCTGGGTCTGCGCAAGCGCCTCGATCGTGCGGACTTTCTTGCCCGCGAGCGAGCTGACCGGGACCGAGCACGAACGCTGCGCCGCGCCGTCGACATGGACCGTGCACGCACCGCATAGGCCCGCGCCGCAGCCGAACTTGGTTCCGACCAGGCCAAGCTCGTCGCGCAGCGCCCACAGCAGCGGCATTTCGCCGGGTACATCGAGCCGCTTGTCGGCCCCGTTGATGTTGACCGTATAGGCCATCGATAGAGACTCCCGTCCGCGGAAAAAGCCGCGCGCCTACAGCCAGTTAGCTGATTGAAGGCCGGACGCGGCACCCAATTCTTCGCCGCGCACGCGCGGGCCCGGCCACTATACCCTGATTGCCCGGCTGGGGAAAGCTAGTTGGGCCGCCGCTTCAAACCGCTCGCCAAGGTATCGAGCTTGTAGATCGTCGCCGCGATGTTGCGCACACCCTGGGGCGTCGTCCAGTTCTCGCCCGTCGGGGTATTGGCACCCAGCGTTCCGACGTAGAGCGTTTTCCGGTCGGGCCCGCCGAATGTCACGGTGATGGGGCGGCGCGGCACGGGAATGATCGCGAGCTGCTTGCCCGCCTTGTCGAACACATAAACACCCGGCGCGCCGGTCACATAGAGGCGGCCCTCGGCATCGACCGTCATCCCGTCGCCGCCGAAGCTACCGGGCAGCTCGCTGCCGAGCATCGCGAAGTCGCGGCGGTTCGACACTGTGCCATCGGCCGCCACATCGAACGCGAAGATCGTGGTCCGGTTGGTGACGTAAAGCGTCTTGCCATCGGGACTGAGCTCGAGGCCGTTGGTGAACACCCCGCCCTGCTGCCCGGAAGTAGCCGCGGGAATGATGGTGTCGACCGTTCCGTCGGCCTTGGCGTGGAACAGGCCGCCTTGCGTGTAATAGGCGCCCCCATGCCCGTCGGCCCTGAGATCGTTGATCCGGCCGAGCGGGCTGCCGTCGGCGAACTTGTCGGCGATCACCTTGCGCTCGGGCGTCAGCTGCACGATGCGCGACGGGATCGTGCACTTCGCCCCGAGGCCAAGTCCCGGATCGGTGCACGAGCGGTCGGCCGCGAAAGTTCGGCCTTGGGCGTCAATCGAGACCGAGCCGGCGCCGGCGACGAACGGCCACTGGACCCACCACTTGCCATCGGGCCAGACCTTGATGATCGAATTGCTCTGCTCCTGGGCGAACAGCACGCTGCCATCCGCCGCGGCGGTCATGCCATCGACGATCATCGGGCCTGACCAGAAGGTCTTCCACTGCGCGTTGCCGCCCACCACGCCCGGGATCGCGGTCACTTTGGCCTTGGCCTCAACCGCCGGCTGGCCCTGTGCCGCGGCCGGCGCGGCCAGCAGGAGCGAAATGCCAGCCATCCCGGCCGTCAGCAGTCGATTGCGCATGATTATTTCCCCTGTTCGTCTTTCGGCGGTTCGATCGTGTTGATCCCGTTCTCGTCGCGGCCCGTGCGGTCGTTGGAGAAATCCATCTGGATCATCCGGTCGAACGCGGGCTCGCGGACGTGGGTGATGGTTGCCGAAAAAGGTGCGGTCAGCGTCACCGGGTCGATCACCCTGAAATCGTCGACCAGCCGGTCGCCCTCGAGGTGGACGCGCTCGAAATAATGCGCTTCCTCGGAAAAACTCGGGGCGCCGTGGAAGTACGTGTAGGGCATCTGCACCTGCACGGTTTCGATGACCAGCGTCTTGCCCTCCCAATGGCCGATCGAGGTCCCCCAGACGGTCGGCCACATGTCTTCGGCCGCCGGAAAACGCCGGCCGTCGGTATAGATGTGGCGCACCTCGCCATAGGCGTTGACGATGAGCGTCTCTTCGGGGGTTATCGCGACCTGGAACGGCGTCGCGGCGTCCATCATCATCGGATAGCCCCAGCCGTCCGCCCTGCGCCCGCCGCGCGTGCGCGCCGCTTCCGCCTGGCGCTTTTTGCCTTCCGCGTTCCACGGCATGTCCGGGCCATTCAGCCGCTGGAGCGGCGGACTGCCGGCCGGGCGGGGAGGGGCGGTGCCGCTGATGGTGGTGTTGGCGAATTGCTCGCTGACCCAGTAGCCCGACCAGTACGGCAGCTTGGCGAACGCCTTGCTCCGCGCGGCCAGGCTGGCAGCGGCGGGTTGCCGCGCCAGCGAAGGAGCCGCCATTGCCGCCAGCGCGGCGGCCAGCGCGGCGGCAACGGGCATCCTCACCGGTTCTTGCCCACCGGCTTGCCGTCGGCGGTCATCACATCGACCACCACGCCGCCCGGCTTGCCGCTGCGCAGCGGGTTGATCGTGATGCTGACCTTCATTCCGGCCTTGAGCGACGACGGGCGCCACCCGCGGGCATAGAGGTACATCGGGGCGCCCATTTCCATGCTGTATTCGATATCCTTGCCGGCGGCGTCCTTTGCCATCAGCTGGATGTACGAGTGCGGATTGGTCCACTGGAACTGCCGAATGGTGCCGCTGACTGTGACTTTCCTGGTCATGTCAAACTCGGCGAAGCTGTGGTGCGCCTGTGCCGCGATCGCCGTCACGCCCAATGCCAGGGCGCCGGCCCAGGCCACAAGGTATCGCATCCTACTCTCCTGACCGATGACCGGCTTGGCCGCCATTCTGGCAGCGCGCTTGCCGCAAGTCATCACCTATTCGCCCGGGTAAAGGCCGCGCGCTGGTGACAAATCCCTGTTGAACCCAGCCTTTACTGGCGTCCCCAGTCCTCGTTGGCGCGCGCGATCAGGTAGGCGTGGATCGATTCGACCTGGTCGGCTTTCAGCAAGTCGGCGAAGCTCGCCATGCCCTTGTCTTTGTACAGCCCGCCGAGCACGATCTGGGTGAACTTGCCGTGGGTCTCGGCCGTCATGTGGCGCAAGTCCTTGACGCCGCCGATCGCGCTTTGCCCGTGGCACACCGCGCACGTCTGCGCGAACAGTTGCGCGCCGGCTTTCACTTGCGCCTCGCTCGCGCGCAGCGGCGGGGGCGGCTGGATCGGCGCGGTCGCGGCGAGCGGCGGGAGCTGCCGGGTGCCCCCGAGCTTGAACACCAGCAGCCGCGCGGCGGCTCGCGGCAGCTCGGTGCCCGCGCCCTGCTCGATCTGCGCCGCCCCGCCGCCCCACCCGGCGTTGACCGCGATGTATTGCACCCCGCCGAGGAAGTAGGTGATCCCGCCCGCGACCGGGGCGCTCTGGGTCGGGTATTCCCACAGGAGCTTGCCCGAGCGCGCGTCGAACGCCGCGAAAGTCTGCTTGGTGGTCCCCTCGAACACCAGGTCGCTGGCGGTCACGAACACCCCGCCGTTGCCATGGCGCGGCAGCGGGACTTGCCACGCGGCCCGCTGGTGCACCGGATCCCACGCGGTCAGCCACGCTTTCTCGACCTTGTTGCCTTCGGCCTGGAGCGCAGCGCGCTTCTTGCCCGCCTCCCCGGTGAACGCGCCCCACCCGCTGTTCGAGCGCATCGGCTGCGGCTGCCAGTCGGGCTGGACCGCATAGACGAACGCCGACTGGTACGACGGGAAATAGGCAAAGCCGGTGCGCGGGCTGTAAGCCATCGGAAACCAGTTATGCGCGCCGCCCGGCCCCGGCATGACCAGCACCGGATCGAAGCCGTAACGGACCGCCGGATTGACCGCCGGCCGCCCCTTGGCGTCGAAGCCCCGGTTCCAGTTCTGCATCACGTGCGCCTGGGCGCCGATGAACGCGCCGGTGCGCCGGTCGAGCACATAGAAGAACCCGTTCTTGGGCGCCTGCATGATGACCTTGCGTGGGCGTCCGTCGATCGTCAGGTCGGCGCTGACCAGCGACTGGGTGCAAGTCCAGTCCCACTCCTCGCCCGGGTTCATCTGATAATGCCAGGCGTAAGTCCCGTCCTTGCCGTGGAGCGCGACGACCGAGCACACGAACAGGTTGTCGCCCTTGTCGTCCGAGCGGTAATACTGCGAGTGCGGCGAGGAATTGCCGGTCCCGACATAGACCAGGTCGAGCTGCGGATCGTAGGCGATCGAATCCCACGGATTGGCCCCGCCGCCGAGCCGCCAGTACTTGGTGCCGAACCAGGTCGCGCGGACCCACGGCATGACCGCATCCGACGCCTCGCCGTCGGGTCCTTTCGCCGGATCGCCCGGGGTGAGGAAGAACTTCCACAGCTTGGCACCCGTGGCCGCATCGTAAGCCGCGACGAACCCGCGCACCCCGAAATCGCCGCCCGACTGGCCGACGACTACTTTGTCGCCGAACACGCGCGGCGCGCCGGTGATCGAATAGGGCATATCGTGGGCGAAAGTCTGCGTGGTCCACACCGGCTTGCCGGTGGCCTTGTCGAGCGCGATCAGCCGTCCGTCGAGCGTGGCGATGACGATCCGGTCATGCCACATCGCCAGGCCCCGGCTGACAGGCTCGCAGCATGCAAAACGCGCCATCTCGCGCGGGACTTGCGGATCGTAGGTCCACAGCTTGGCGCCGGTCTGCGCATCGTAGGCGGTGACCACGTTGAACGGCAGGATGTTGTAAAGCACGCCGCCAGAGTAAATCGGCGTCGCCTCGACCCCGCGATAAGTGCCGAGATCGTCGAACCACGCGAGCCCGAGCCGCGCGACATTGCCCGCGTTGATCTGCGTCAGCGGACTGTAGCGCTGCGCCGAATAGTCGCGCCCGTCGCTCGGCCAGTCGGCTGATGGCGGCGAAGCTGCCCCGACGAGGGCAAGCGCCGCCATCGGCACGAACAGGCGGGCCATTGTCATAGTTAGTCCTTCGGCGGTTCGGCGATCGGCTGGGTCCCGTCGGCCAGCCGCCCGACCGTGAGCGAGCGGACTTGCGCGGGCGTGCCCGGCGGGGCCTGGTACGCGCCGACCGGGCCTTCGTCGGGCACGAACGGCTTGCCGGTGACCGGGTTCGGATAATGGAACGGCACGATCCAGTATGCCGGATAAGTCAGGTACACGGTCGAAGGCGGCAGGTCGGGCGCGGGCTCGAACTTGTCGGGCCAAGTGTTGTTGAGCGCGTTTTTACCCCACCCGTCCCAGCTGGTGTACATCGTGAACGGGCCGCTTTCGCGCTTGAACTTCCAAACTCCGCCCTGCTTGACGAACTCGTCCTCGTAAAGCGGCAGGCCCCACCCGCCGTTGCTCATCACGAAGGCGCGGCTGCGCACCCACCCGGTCTTGCCGTCGGGCGATACGTCGGCGATCGGCTGGAACTGCATGTGATTGGCGATCAGGCCTTCCTTCGGGCCATCGGGGCCGAACGCGGTCTGCATATATTCGAGCACCCGCCGCTTGCCGAGGAACAGCCCCTTGCCGCCGATCTCGAGCGTGGCGTCATCAGCGAACAGCTCGGACAATTGCGTCCACTGGCCCTTGTCGACGAAGTAGCCATAGACCTTCTGCAGCCGCTCGATCGCGTTCAGTTCCTCGAGCCGGGTGATCCGCGCGTTTAGAGCGTCGAGTTTCTGGTCGGAGGTCTGCGCATGGGCCGGCGAAGCCGCGAGCAATGCCGCGACCATTCCCGGGACAAATCTCCACGGAACAATGCTCACTTCGGCCTCGCCACGCTATCGGCCGGTTCGGGAATGTCGCTCAGCGGCTTGCCGGTGACCGGGTGGACGTAGCTGAACGGCGGAATATAGGCGCCGGGGAACGCGCGATAGGCCTCGCTCGGCGGCTTGTCCGGCGGATAGAGCGCGCTCGGCCCGTCCATCCGCAGCGCCGACTTGGCAAAGCCCGCGTCGTAATCGGTCAGCGCGGTGACGTAGAAGTGCAGCTTGCCGATCTTCCACACGCCGCGCTCCTTGACGTAGGCGTTCTCGTACACGCCCACGCCCCACACGCCGTTGGCGCCGGGCTGGGCCAGCATGACCATGCCCTGCCACCGCGCGGTGGCGGTCTGCCCGCCCGGTGCGACGGAAATCACCGACTGGAGCTGCATGTGATTGTTGAGGTACCCGGGCGCGAGCCCGGCAGGTCCGAAAAGCAGCAGCGCGCGGCGGATATGCGGCTGGCCGACATAGACCCCGCGCTGGCCATACTCGAAGCTGGCGTCCGCCGCGAACAAGTCGGCCGCATCGTCCCACAGCCCCTTGTCGAAGTAATACCCGAAAGTCGCCTGGAGGTTTTCGATCGCGTCCTCGTCCTCGAGCCGCTCGACCCGCTCTCGATAAGCGGCGAGACGGGTCCGCGGGCTTGGCTGCGCCAGCGCCGGAGTAGTGACGAGCGAAAGGGCGACACTCAAGGCGAGTGCCCAACTACGGAAAGCGACGGTCACCGCGGCACCCGCACGGGCTTGCCGGTCACCGGATTGCGCGCCTGGAACGGCGGCACCTGCACGTCGGGGAACGGACGATAGGTCGCGGTCGGCGGGCGATCGGGCGGGAACGCCTGCGATGCCGCGCTGGCCGCCAGCCCCTCGCCCGGCTTCAGCCGCGCCCAGCCCTTGTCGTACGGGGCGACGAAGTTGATGGTGAGGTGCAGCGCCGCGATCTTCCACGTCCCGCCGTCCTTCACATAGCGGTTCTCGTAGATCCCGTCGCGCCATTCGGCGTGCTTCTTGTACTGGCCGAGCATCCCCAGATCGCGCCACCGCGCGGTGGCGCTGCGCCCGTTCGCCGCGACCGCGATGGCCGGCTGCAAGGTGACCCATTCGTTGAGCTGGCCATAGGCCAGCCCGTCCTGCCCGCCGTGGAGCCGCCTCAGGTATTCGGCGATCCGCGTCTTGCCCGCGTAGACCCCGTCCGCCCCGATCTCGATCGTTCCCTGGTCGGCGAACAAGTCCGCCGCCTCGCTCCACAGCCCGCGGTCGACGTAATAGCCGAACGCGCGCTGCAGTTTCTTGACCGCGCGGGCGGCTTCGAGCTTCTCGACGCGCACTGTCAGCGCGCCGATCTGCGCGTCCACGCTTTGTGCCTGCGCGGGCACCGCGAGCGCCAGCGCGACGATGGCCGCAAGCCGCCTCACAGCCCCGCCGGCGCCGCGAACGCGCGGACGGTGAAAGTGCCCGGATCGAGCTCGCGCTTGGCCGGATCGATCAGGTAGCCGATCTTGCCTTCGGCGACGTAAAGCGTGCGCCCGACCAGCACCATCGAGGCGGGGTAGTCGATCCCGGTGGCCAGCGGCAGCATCCGCGCCTTGTCACCGCGGATCGTCAGCAGCGCCACGCGCCCGCCGGGCCCCTCGGCCTGGAGGAACCGGTTGCCGCCGAGCGCGCGCAACCCATCGGGGCCACTCAATGGCAGCGAGGTCGCGACCATCGCGAGACCCGCAAACGTGCCGTCCGCGGCGCGCGCGACCCGCGCGAGCCAGTTCTTCTGGACATTGTTGACGTAGAGCGACCCGCCGCCAAGCGCGATCCCGTCGACCCCGCGCAAGTCCGCCGATGCCGCCCAGGTCTCGAGCGAGTGCGCGCCCGGGGCCAGCGTGACGATCCGCCCGCCCACGGTGTCAGTGGCATAGACCCGCCCGCCCGGCTCGATTGCGATGTCGTTGCACAGCGCCGGCCCGGCGGGGAACGGATAGCTCGCCCGGGCCGCGCCGCTGGTCAGGTCGAAAGTCCGCAGCGCGGCCGATCCGCTCGCGCCGCGCGCCGGGTTCGAGCATATCCACAGCAGCCCGCGCGGCTCGTCCACCAGCACCCCGAACACTTGCTGAAGCCCGTTGGCGGCATCGGGCACGATCCACGGCGCGGCCTGCGTGTCGCCCGAACGAGCGCGGTAGATCGTGCCCGGGTTGCTGCCGATGTACAGCGTGCCGAGGCTGTCGGCACTGAGGCTTTCGGGGAAGATGCGGCTGCCGGCGATGGAAATGTCGCGCGGCAGGGCATTGAATGCGCCGGGCCCGGTCGTGGCGCAGGCGCCCAGGCAGCCCGCCACCAGCGCGGCGGCCGCGCTCCACACGAACTTGAGGTGCCCGCCCGTCACCGCCACAACCCTCCCCGTGCCGCGCCACTTGAGCGTGCGTCAGCCCTGCGCGGCCAGACCTAACCGCATCGCGCCGCGCTGCACAGCCCCGAGTTTTTGGGCGATGGCGCCGAACATGCCGCGCGCAAATTGACCTGGCTCGGAACATCCGGCTAACTGGAACACCAGTTGGTGACGCTGTAGTGCGCCGCGCCCGGTGCAGGAGCACGACAGGCTGATGGACGATTTGACGGAAACGTCGCCGCGCAAGGTCATTTACGACCTGGGTTCGCACGTTGGCGACGACATCCCGTACTACTTGCTGAAAGCGGATATGGTGGTCGCCGTCGAAGCGAACCCGCTGTTGATCGAGCGCATTTACAAGCGGTTTCCACGTGAGATCGCTGCACAGCGCCTGAAGGTCGAAAATTGCGCGCTGACGGTTGAGCCGGGCGGATCGGACGTGCGATTCTTCATTCATAAAACGCAAGATGTGCTGAGCCAGTTGGATGAGCCCGAGCACAGCGAGCGGGCTAATTTCAACGAAATCCAGGTGCCTTCGATGCCACTGATCGAGCTCATTCAGCGGCACGGGGACCCGTACTATGTGAAAATTGATCTCGAAGGTTTCGACAACAAGGTGCTCGCACACTTGTTCGCAAACGGTATATTTCCGCCTTACATTTCTGCCGAGGCGCACAGCGCCGAGGTGTTTTGTTCGCTGGTGGCCTTGGGCGGCTACAGGGCTTTCAAGCTGGTGGCAGGCCCACAACTCGCATGGAAATATCCCCGCCATCTGATCAAAGTTGGCGACGCGCAAAAGGTCTATGAATTTCCCTATCCCGACAGCTCCGGGCCCTTTGGCAACGATATCAAGGGCAGGTGGATGACCCCCGACGACTTCATGCGCTATCTTGCCTACGTGGGAACCGGCTGGGTCGATGTGCATGCGAGCCGGGTCGACCGGCCGACGCCCCAGCGGGTCCGGTTATTGGCCGAAATCGGCTCGCGGATTGCCCGGGAAACGGGCGTACGCCTGCGTCTGACGAAGCTTCAGGCCTGGAGCGATAAGCTGTGGGGCGCGAACTAGCCTGACCTAGGCAGGCGTCGTTTCGAGAGGCGGCGCATCGTGTTTTTCGGCGACCTGCCGAGGCTCGTATCCGATCGCGCGCAATTGCGCCTTCTGGCTCGGTGACAGCGGGCCCGGTCGATAGAATGGAGCGAACGATGATCCGCCGAAGCGCCGGGCGACGCCTTCCACGATGCGCCGGCGCGCCTTGCCCGCTTCCCATCGCAGCCGCACGAGGTGCGGGACCTCGGGCGATGCCACTGACCGGTCGCCCAGCTGTTCGGCGTCGCGAACCGCGTCTCGCAAGCGACAGTGCCAAATCGCCCGCTCGCTGGCTGCGATATTCGGCAGTTCGGCCAGTTGGCCATCGACGATCGAGACGAATTTCGCCCAGTCGCGCGCCCGCCGCAGCCGCCCCATTCCGCCCCAGCTGATTTGTTGTCCGTGCAGGCGATAAAGCACCAGCGCCTCAGGCGTGTGAACCGGCTCGCCACCCCCGGCCAGCACCCGGAACAACAGCTCCGAGTCCTCGGTCGGCATCAGGTCTTCCCGGTACCGCCCGGCGCGGTCGATCACCGAGCGGCGAAAGAGGCAACACTGGAACACAATGACCCAGCCGCGAAGGTACCAGGATAGTGCCGAACGCGATGTTGGCAGCGCGCGCTGTTGCAAAGGCGGCCCAGAGTACAGCGCGACACCATCCAGCAATTGCGCTTGCAGCCACGGCCCATAGGCGAACGGCGCCTCGCTGGATTCAAGTGCACGGATCTGAACATCAAGCTTTTCCCGCACACACAAGTCGTCACTGTCAAAGAATTGTATGAAATCGCCGCGCGCGATCTGTAAGCCCCGGTTCCGTGCGACAGCAGGTCCTGCATTCTCTTGTCGAATAAGCGTCACGTCACGACCGAAGCCCGAAATAACATCTGCTGAACCGTCCGTCGATCCATCGTCCACAACAATTACTTCGTTTGGTGGGCGGGTCTGGCTTAATACGCTTATTAATGTCTCTCCAATCAATGGCGCACGATTATAGTTAGGAATTATGACCGAGACGGACGACAAGTCAGTTGCCTCTTAGAGGTAAAATTTTGCTTTCGACCATTCGGGCCCGGCGGCGCTCCTTTGGCGTTTCAGCGTCGCGCGCTACGGCTCCGCGGCGCTGCGCCCGGCGATTTACCGGAGCCGAGGGAACCGCACCTTGAAATCGATAGAAATGCGCGACCGCCCCCATGAGCAGAACCGGGGCGAGGTAGAACAGGGCTTGCTTGAGGATCGTCAGGACCAGGCCGTCGCGAAAGGCGACGATCGAAGTGCACGCGAACGCCGCGTACAGCATCACCGCGAACGGCGACTGCGTCGAGGTCATGAAGCGATTGTAGGCGCGCCCGTAGATCCACGCGAAGCCCGCGCACATGGCGATCACGCCGCCCCACCCGAGCTCGATCCAGCCCGCGCCCGGCAGCGAATAGCTCATCCCGATCGGAAAGCCGTAATCGAACAGGTTAAACAGCTTGATCGGCGCGCCAATCGGCTTGCCCGACCACAAGGCGCGCGGAATTGGCTCGGTCACGATCTGCAGCAGCGAGAGGAAGAAATCGTATGTCCCGGTCCGCTGGGGCACAGCGTAAACCAGGTATTCGAAGAACTCCATGTTGGCCCAGTCCATGCTCTCGAGGAACCGGAGCGGGTGCAAATAAACCTCGGCCGGATGCCATCCCAGCAATGACTGAATCGCGGCTCCCCGGTCATTACCCACCAGCCGAAACATGATCACGCCGATCGCGCCTAGCCCAAGGGCTCTCGCTGTAATCCAGCGCCTCCGCTGACTGTGGAGGAAGAGCAGTATCAGGAAAAAGATCGCGGAGATGAAGGCGCCGCGACTTCCTGTGCCTGCTCGAAAAAAAACAAAAACCGCGAAGGGCAACAGGGACAACCAGCGAAAGCGAAACACATAGGCGATCATGCCCGTCAGTGTCGCGAGCATTAGTTGAGCATCGAATAAGTAACCGTTGCCCGTCGTATTGACGGCAATGCCGGTTGCAGCATCGAGTCGCACCATTTGATCGCCTGAAAAGACAGCTATCATAGACATGATGCCAAGAGGCCCGACTATTGCACAAGTAACAAGCAACGGAACTTTGTAACGCTCAAGTGTAGCATCGCTGGTCGGCTCGAACCGCGGAACGGCGCGGCCAAACGCAAGCGCCGCCAAGACGAACACAAACATTCCCAAATTGGCACCAGCGATCACGGTGGCCTTCTCGGACCACGACGGCCTGAACCGATACGTTCTATAGATCAGATCGTAGCCATTATAGAATGCTATAAGAGGACGCAAAACGAATGTTACGAAGTGGAAAATAAGATAAATTGTAACGGGATGAAATGCACTTGCCCGGCCGGAGCGCAGATACATTGTCGTTGCGCCAACAAAGGCAAGGATCGATGCCCATAACATTATTTCATATAGGCTAGAGGTCATAGATTCTATTTCAGCCCCAATATCTCAGCAAAATCGCACCTAACTTGCTTTTTCCCAACCACTTCGAAAAAGTCGGCGGCCTGGGCCGAACTTTGCCTTAATTGCTCGGGCTGCGGGCTGTTCCAGCCAACGGTTGACGGCAAGTGATAGGCCGACGGCTACGACGCTATAAATCAAAAAGTCTCCGACGCCAGCGAGATGCCCAAAGGGTTTTCGGCCAGATGCCCAGAAGTAGATAGGCATCAATGGGACGTGAATTAGATATAGACCGTATGACGCATCGCCAAGGGCGATCATGGCCCGTGAGCGAAGCAACGATGCGGCTCGGTTCCCAGAAATGGCGACCAAAAGTAGACCCGGAGGCAGCAAGACCGAGGTGGCGATCCTAGCGCCGATTGGACCGAGCACCGCCAAGCCGATCAGGCAGCATCCAAACACAGCAAGGGCTGCTAAGCCCGAATGTGCACGCCATGCATCCGAAAAAAGTTGAATCCGGAATGCCTGAGCCATCAGGATTCCAAGCATGAACTCGCCCAACCGCATCGGTGGCCAAAAATACCAAAAAGCTTGAAACGTCGAAGCGCTCAATGGCGGAATTTGTGATGCAACGATCGGTGCAATTGATAGCGAAAGGCCCAGCAGCAGCCAGCGGAGCAGATTTCCCTTCTGAGGAAGCGGAAGTACTAGGAACATAACGTAAAAGAACATTTCGACCGAAAGCGACCAGGCCGGACCGTTCCAGGCGTTCGCAAGCTTCGGCACCCACGCCTGAAGCATGCTCAAGTATGCTGCGCCGTTTAGCAGAACTCGCGGCAGCCAGGACGTGAGGGGAGGATGTTTAGCCATCGTGCTCAAAAGAAAGAACGGAGCGGCTAGGAAAAACGCAAATATGTACTGGGGTAAAATCCGCGCAAATCGACTTACGAGGTAATCCTTTTTAGATTTTCTTAGAAATCCATCTATTTCCCTATTACTTATCGTAATAACAAATCCAGACAGGATAAAGAATAAGCTAACTGAAGCATCTCCGAGGGATGACAACAGTTGGCTTCCTATCCCCGATAGTACCTGACCCAGAAAATGGTGGCAGATAACCGCATAGGCAGCGAAAAATCTTACGCTCGTAAGGGCAGGAAGATATATTCGCGGGCTCAGTTCTTTAGATTTTCTCTCTGTTTCAAGATGATGGCGGTCTGGCCGACTGTCATGAGCGCTTTCGACTTCAGCAGCTGATGGAGCATTAACACGCGCCCCCTCACAAGTCACCGAATCGCCGTTCACTCGATATCCTCGCACACGTAGAAACACCCCGCCCCGGCATGAGAATAACGCATAGCGCCCATGGTGCACTGCGCAACACCGATTGCGGCCGGCAGGATCGTGGCGCGCCCGGCAGGACTCGAACCTGCAACTCCAAGCTTAGAAGGCTCGTGCTCTATCCAGTTGAACTACGGGCGCGTCGCTGGCGTGAGTAGCGGCGCTTTGCGCGCGCGGCAAATCGCCGCTAGGCGGGCCCGATGGCGGACCCAGTGCGACTAGACGGCGCGGCGACGGCGCAAGTGCGGTTCCGCTATTTCGAATACTGCATGGCGGCGTTCGTCGCGATCCTGCTGCTCAGCAACGTGATCGGCGCCAGCAAGCCGAGCTACGTCACGCTGCCCGGCGGCACGCACTGGTCGTTCGGCGCGGGGGTGCTGTTCTTCCCGATCAGCTACATCCTGGGCGACGTGCTGACCGAAGTTTACGGCTATGCCAACGCGCGGCGGGTGATCTGGACCGGGTTCGCCGCGCTCGCCTTCATGGCTTTGATGGCGGCGGTGGTGGTGGCGCTGCCCGCGGCGCCCGGCTGGCCGGGGCAACCGGCGTATGAATTCGTTTTCGGCAATTCGTGGCGCATCGTGCTCGCCTCGATGACCGCGTTCTGGGCCGGCGAATTCGCCAACAGCTTCGTGCTCGCCCGGCTCAAGGTCGCGACCGGCGGGCGGCACTTGTGGCTGCGCACGATCGGCTCGACCGTGATCGGCGAGGGCCTCGACAGCGTGATCGTCTATCCGCTGGCGTTCTATGGCCTGGCCGGCTGGCCGGTCGAGCAGTTGTACCAGATCGTGCTGTCGCAATGGCTGATCAAGACCGCATGGGAAGCGCTGCTGACCCCGGTCACGTACGCGGTGGTCGGCTTCCTCAAGCGGCGCGAGGGTATCGACGTGTTCGACGCCGCGACCAACTTTTCGCCCTTCGCGCATGGCGGCGCGAAGGCGCGCTGACGGACGCTCAGTCCGCCAGCAGCGCAATCGCCAGGTAGATCAGCACGAAGCTGCCGAAGCCGACCAGCGTGCCGAGCACGAACACCGCCCGCACGATCATCGGATCGACGCCCAGGTAATTCGCCAGCCCCTGGCACACGCCGAGGAGCTTGCCCCCGGCGCGGTCGAGGTGAAACTCGGCTGGCGAGCGTGGGCCGCTGTGGTCGAGCGGGCTCACGCGAGGATCCCCGCGACCGAGTGCACTTCTTGCGCCGAGACGGCGAGGCTGTTGACCATCAGCATGCCGCTGATGAACACCGCAGCGACGGCGGCGAGAGCGTGACGCGCGAAATTCGAAAAACCGTACATTGTAAGTCCCCTATTTGGTCGTGGTGGCGGCCAATCCGCCGATGAGCCCGTGAATGCACAGGCCGTGCCAATTGGAGATAATGGCGGAAATCTGCCGTTTTTGCGCTGTCTGCAAGATTCCTGGGCGAATCCATGCCGCGCAAACTTGGGATTTTCCGCCAACTGTCGGTAACGGGCATTCCAAGTAGCGCGCCGCACAGGCTTGCCGTAACCCGCGGGCCTGACATGGCGCTCGACCGGATCACTCTGACGCATTTCCGCAACCACTGGGAGACCCGGCTCGACGGGGCGGGGGCGCTCAACCTGCTGGTGGGCGAGAACGGCGCGGGCAAGACCAATGTGCTCGAAGCGCTGTCGTTGCTCGCCCCGGGTCGCGGGCTGCGGCGGGCGCCGCTGGGGGCGATCACGACCGCGGGCACCGGCGGGGGCACATTCGCGGTCAGCGCCGAGCTGGCAGCGGACGGAGGCGACCCGGTACGCCTTGGCACCGGCACCACGTCCGCCCGGCCCGGCCGCCGTATCGTCCAGGTCAACGGCGCCGAGGCGAGCGCAGCGAGTTTGGGCGAATGGCTGGCGATCGGCTGGCTGACGCCGGCGATGGACGGGCTGTTCACCGACAGCGCGGGGGCGCGGCGCCGCTATATGGACCGGCTGGCGGTGGCGCTGGAGCCGGCTCACGCGCGCCATGCCGCGCGCTTCGAGGCTGCCTTGCGCGAGCGCAACCGCCTGCTGGCCGGCGATCGGGAGGCCGACGCGGGGTGGCTCGATTCGCTCGACATCGAGCTCGCCCAGGCCGGCGCGGCGGTGGCGCAAGGGCGCGCGCGGCTGGTGGATCGGCTGGAGGCCGGGCTGGCGGCGCTGCCCGCCGAACCGTTCGCGCGCCCGAACCTCGGCTACCGCCCGGGGGGACCCCTCGAGGCCGCCGCCCTCGCCGATGATCTGGGCCGCGCCCGCGCGCGCGATCGCGCCGCCCGGCGCACGCTGACCGGGCCGCACCGCGACGAGCTAGATGTCACGCTCGCGGGAACCGGCAGCGCGGCGGCGCAAGGCTCGACCGGCGAGCAGAAAGCGCTGCTGATCTCGCTCACGCTCGCCCATGCCTCGCTCGCCAGCTCGGGGCGGCCCGGCGTGCTGCTGCTCGACGAGATCGCCGCGCATCTCGATCCGCTCCGCCGCGCGGCGCTGTTCGAACGGCTGGCCGATGGCAAATCGCAAGTCTGGCTGACCGGCACCGAGCTGGCGCCGTTCGACGCGATCGGCGCGGACGCTGCTAGGTGGCGCGTGGCGGCGGGCCAGGTCGAGCGGCTGTAGATCGTTCCTGTCGCGCAGCGATGGGGACGAGCTACTTCGCCGGCGGCAGCGCGCCGGTCACGTCATCCGCCGTCGCCGCGACCAGCGCCGCCACCCCTTGCGAGGTCGGGTGGACGTGGTCGGCCTGCAGCAGCGCGGGCCGATCGTAGACCGGCGCCTGGAAGAACGGCACCAGCCGGGCATCGAACTGCCGGGCGAGCGCCGGATATATCGCGTCGAACTCCGCTTGGTACTTCGGGCCCATGTTGGGCGGGGCGCGCATGCCCATCAACAGGATCGGGATCTCGCGCGCGTGCAACTCGGCCAGGATC
>JBDSDC010000125.1:0-14155 GCA_039920725.1 Croceibacterium sp.
AGGCGAGGCCAAGGCATTGCTGCGGACCGCCGCGGTCAGCGCCGCTCGTTTCGCCGAGCCACGCCGAGGCGCTGCCGATCGCACTGGCCGGATCGCGCCGGGCCTCGGTCAAGCACACCACCAGCCGGTCCTGCTGGAGCGTGGGCACGGCGGCGGCCTGGGTCAGCAGCAGCGAAAGCAAGGGCAGGATCATGGGCGCGAAATCTCAGCTCAGCGAGGCGACGGTGTGGATCAGCAGCGCGATGTCGCTATCGCGCGACAGCCGGTGGTCTCCGCCCTTGACCAGCGCGACCTGCACGTCGAGTGAACGCAGCGCGGCTGCCAGCGTGAGCGAGATCTCGGGCGGGACATCGGTGTCGTCCTGTCCGTGGAGCAACCGCACTGGGCCGTCGAAAGCGATTACGCGGTCCAGTTGGCGGCGCGCCTCGCCATCGCGCCAGAACCCGGCGTAAGTCGGCATCGGCTCGGCCCCATAAGGATTGGCGCGCAGGACAATTTCGCCCGCCGCGAGGCGGCGCCTTTCATCGACGGTGTAGCCCCAGTGGGTGAAATCGGGCGCCGCGGCGATGCCGACCAGGGCGGAGACCCGCGATCCGAGCGCCTGGGCCGCGAGCAGCATCACCCACCCGCCCATCGACGAGCCGACCAACACGACCGGGCCGGCGGTCCGCGCCTCGATCAGCGCCACCGCTTCGTCGCACCAGCGCCCGAGCGTGCCGGCGGAAAAATCGCCCGGGCTCTCGCCGCAGCCCGAATAGTCGAGCAACAGGCAGGCGCGCCCTTGCGCCGCGGCCCATCCGGCGAGCGCGGTCGCCTTGCACCCGGCCATGTCGGACATGTAGCCGGGCAGGAACACCAGGGTCGGGCTATCGCCATGCCACTGGCGATAGGCGATCCGGCGCCCGTCGCGGAGCGTGTGAAATGCAAGCTCGGCCATCGGGCGGCAGATGGCGCGGGCCGCGTGCGGCGGCAAGCCCCAGAGCATCGCGTGAAAAAGGGGGCACCGGTTTTTCGCAAAAAGCGATGCGACAACAAATACTAGAAAGCGCGCTCGTGGCTCAGCACGCGGATGGTCGCGAAGATGATCCGCACGTCTCGCCAGATGCTCCATCCGGCAAGATATTCGAGATCGGCCTGCAGACGGGATGACAAGTCGGTCTCGGTGTCCGTCGCGCCGCGAAACCCGCGGATCTGGGCTAGGCCGGTAATGCCCGGGCGCAGCGTATGGCGCTGCCAATAGCGGACGTCGACTTGCCAGAACAGCTTGTCGCCGGCCTGCGAGCCGAGCGCGTGGGGACGCGGCCCGACGATGCTCATCTCGCCCCGGAGGACGTTGAACAGCTGGGGCAATTCGTCGATGCTGGTCCGGCGCAGGAACGCGCCCAGGCGGGTCATCCGGCTATCCGCGCGTCCGGTCGAGCGATGGCCCTCGGCGTCGGCATTTTCGACCCGCATCGTGCGCAGCTTGTAAATCGAGAAGAACCGATTGCCTTGGCCCAGCCGGCGCTGGCGGAACAGGACCGGTCCGCCGTCTTCCAGCTTGATCAGCAGCGCCGCGACCACGATGACCGGCGAGAACAGGGCCAGCGCGAGCAGCGATACCGCGATGTCGAACAAGCGCTTGGACGCGCGTGCGCGCATCCCAAGCGGACCGGTCGAGACCAGCAGGGTCAGCACCTCGCCGTGGCGCTCGATACCGAGCGGGCGAAGGTCCTGCAGGCCCTCGCTGGTAACCTCGCCGTGGACTCCGCAGCCCTTGAGCGCGCCGGCCCAGGCGATCCGCATCTCCATCGGGCAATTGACGATCACCTGGTCCATGTTGCGGACGTAGCGCGCCAACCGGTCGAGCGCATGGGGATCGTCGAGCGAGGGGAACAGGCCGTGCTCCGCGGCATCGACGTGAAACGCGTAGGGTATCGTCAGAGCGGGGCCGCCGGCATCGATCTGCAGCACGTTGCGCGGGTTGGGCCCCCATTGGCGGCGCACCCACCGGCCCATCAGCCAGCGCGACGCGGCCATCAGGACGAGCGCAGCGCTGAGGCCAGCGACGAACACGACGCGCGAAAACAGGGCGTTGAGCTTGACGAAGAACGCCAGGAAGTTGAGCAGCGCGGCGGCGATGAACATCGCCACGGCCATCTTGCCGGTGGCGTTTCGCCAGTCGGTCAGCGAACCCAGCGAATAGCTCGCGTTATGAAGCGCGATCGACAGGAACAACGGCAGCATCAGTTGCCCGGCGAGGAACGGATGGCCGGGGGGAGTACCGTTGAAATACAACATCCCGGCGCCGTAGAAGCTGCCCAGCAGCAGCATGACGTCGGCCGCCATCTGGATCAGGTAGAGCCGCAGCCGCTTGCGCTCGAGCGACGGCGCCATCCCGCCGACCGGCGCGCGGGGCAGGACCGTTCCGACCGGCAACTGGCGGACAGAGATATTCACCGCGCGAATTTCCTCCGCGGACGGACTGCGCAAAACTACGTAGCGCGGCCATATCGCAGGAAGGCGCAAATGGAAGGACTTTTCGCAGCTGCGAAGCGATAGTGCCGCGATGGAACAGCGCTTGGAAAAGAGGCGGTTAGCGCCGAGCCAGGGCGAACCGGGCGATCTGCGTCAGCTCCTGGGCCAGCAGCAACTCGGCCGCCTGGCTGTTGGCGAGCAGGGCGCGGTGCAAGGCGCCCAGCCGGACGAGCAGCCGTTCGAGCTTGCCGGCGCTCCATTTGTCGAGCTGCGTTTGCAGCTCGCGCTTGTCGCGGAAGAACACGCGCCCCGCCTTTTGCTCGGAGTCGAGGAGATCGCCGATCCGCCCGCCCGATCCGCGGCGCCCGGCCAGCTGCGCCAGCTGCGCGGCCCGCCGCTCGAGCTGGAGCAGCACCGCGACCGGGTTGAGCGAAACCTCGCGCATGCGCCGCAGTTCGCCCGCCAGCCGGCCGGTCTCGCCCGACAGGACCGCGTTGACGAGCGGCATGAAGCCGTCTTCCTCGGTCCGCGCGCCGATCTCAGCGTGCGCGTCCTCGTCGACGGGCTTGGGAGAATGCGGCGTGGCATCGAGATACAGCGCCAGCTTGGTTACTTCGGACTGCGCCAGCCGAACGTCGAGCCCGGCGGCGCGGGCGATCCGCTCGGCAAGCGGCCCGGACATGTCGCGCAGTCCCGCGGCGCCGGCCATGCGGCGCACTTCGGCCGCCACGGTCGCCAGATCAGGTTGGTAGAACATCGCCACCAGCCCATCGTCGCGCCCGGCCAGGAGCTTGGCGGTGCGCGACTTGTCGGTCGCCGCGGTGGCGACGATCAGCACCGGACAGACGCCTTCCCCTTCGCCCGCGTCGATCAGCTGCAGCAGGTTCTCGACCGCGTCGTGGGCCTCGTCCCCCGCCGCCCGCACATAGATGTGGCGCGATCCGCCGAACAGCGAGATCGAGCGCGCTTCGTCGCCCAGCCGCACCGGGTCGCTCTTGAGCTCGGAACCGGGCAGCTCGACCCGTTCGCCGGGGTCGCGCAGCAGCTCGACCAGGCGCTCGGCCGCGGCCGCCGCGCCGGCCTCGTCGGGGCCGCAGAACAGCGCGATGCGCGCCTGGGTGGCGGCGCGGGGGAGGACGCCGGCGTAGTCGCGCTGGGTGGCCTTCACGACCGGCGGAGCGTCAGCGCGAGGCGGGCGACGATGCGGTCGGCGACGTCGCCGGCGAGATTCTCGAGCGCGGTATTTTCGGCCGCGATGGTCGCATATTCGGAGCTGACCACATCGATCCCGGCGTCCGAGCCGGCGGTCGCGTCGATAACGATGTTGCCGTTGGTAAGATCGACCAGCTGATAGCGCGCGCGCAGCGTGCGCCGTTCGCGCCCGATGGTCTCGTCGGTCAGCAGTCCCAGTCCTTCGAGCTTGTCGTCGAGCAGCACGTCGAGGCGATATCGCGCATCTTGCGGCGCCCCGTTCTGCGCCAGTCGGTCGCGCAGGGCGTTACGCACCAGCCACCCGGCCTTGCCTTCGATCGCGGTCACTTGCACCGCGGCTAGGCGCTGCGCCACACCGCCGTTGCCGCCGCCGGCATACATCGGCGACAGTCCGCAGCCGGCCAGCGCGGCGAGCAGCGCCCCAGGCAGGGCAAGGCGCGCGAAAAGGCGGGCGGCGCGGTTCATGCGACGATGTTGACCAGCCTGTCGGGCACCACGATCACCTTGCGAATGTCTGCTCCGTCGAGCGACCGCTGAACCTTCTCGCTGGCCAGCGCAAGCGCCTCCAGTTGCGCGCGGTCGATGCCCCGGGGCACAGTAAGCGTATCGCGCAGCTTGCCCCGGACCTGGACAGCGATGGTAACCTCGTCCTCGACCAGCAGCGCGGGATCGTGCCGCGGCCACTCGGCCTCTGCGATCAGTCCTTGTTCCCCGATCAGCGCCCAGCCTTCCTCCGCCAGATGCGGCATCATCGGCGCGGCGAGCAGCAGGATCGCCCGGATCGCGGCGCTGCGGTCGGCTGAGGGCGCCGCTTTCTCGATGGCCGAGGCGAGTTCGTAGATCCGCGCGACCGCCTTGTTGAACGCCAACGCCTCGATATCCTCGCCCACCGCGGCAATGGCCTGGTGAGTCTTGCGCGCCAGCCCCGGGTCGGCCCCGGTGGCGCCGGGCGCGAACTGAGTGAACAGCCGCCACAGCCGCTGGACGAACCGCGCACAGCCCTCGATGCCGCTGTCGGACCACGGCAAGTCGCGCTCGGGGGGGCTGTCGGACAGCATGAACCAGCGCACCGCGTCGGCCCCGTGGCGGGCGACGATATCGTCGGGGTCGACCACGTTCTTCCTGGACTTCGACATCTTGACCACGCGGCCGATCTCGGCCGGCCGGCCGGTGGCCTTCTCGGTCGCCTTGCCGCCGCGCAAATCGACTTCCTCGGGCGCGAGCCACTTCGGATCGTTGCCGGTGCTGCGATAAGTCTCGTGGGTGACCATCCCTTGGGTGAACAGGCTCGCGAACGGTTCAGCCAAGTCGAGCTGGCCGATGTGGGCGAGCGCGCGGGTCCAGAAACGGGCGTAAAGCAAGTGCAGGATCGCGTGCTCGACCCCGCCGATATACTGGTCGACCGGCAGCCAGCGGGCCACTTCGGCGCGGTCGAACGGCTTATCGGCGGGCTGGCTGGCGAAGCGCAGGAAATACCAGCTCGAATTGACGAACGTATCGAGCGTGTCGGTCTCGCGCTCGGCCGGCCCGTCGCATCCTGGGCAGGCGACGTGCTTCCACGTCGGATGGCGGTCCAGCGGGTTGCCGGGCACCGAAAAGTCGGCGTCTTCCGGCAGCGTGACCGGCAGCTGGTCCTTGGGCACCGGCACCACGCCGCATGCGGCGCAGTGGATGAACGGGATCGGCGTACCCCAATAGCGCTGGCGGCTCACGCCCCAGTCGCGCAGCCGCCACACGGTCTTGCCCTCGCCCCAGCCCTCTGCCTGCGCGCGCTGGATCACCGCGCGCTTGGCGTCCTCGACCCCGAGCCCGTCGAGCCAATCGGAATTGACCAGCACCCCGTCACCCGCCTCGGCCTCGCCCGCGAACGGCTGATCGGCGTCGGCGGCAGTTTCGGCGATGACCCGCGGTATCGGCAAGGCGTACTTGGTGGCAAATTCGAAGTCGCGCTGGTCGTGCCCGGGCACCGCCATGATCGCGCCGGTGCCGTATTCCATCAGCACGAAATTGGCGATGTAGACCGGCAACTGCGCTCCGCTCAGCGGATGAACGACGCGCAGGCCTGTATCGTGCCCGAGCTTTTCGGCAGCTTCGATCACCGCTTCCGAGGTCCCTTCGGAGCGGCACAGGGCGACGAATTCGGCCGCCCTGCCATCGCTCGCGGCGGCAGTTTGCGCGATCGGGTGGTCCGCGGCGACCGCGACGAAGCTGGTGCCGAAAATCGTGTCCGGCCGGGTGGTGTAGACTTCGATCTCACCGCCGAAATTGCTGCCCGTGAAGTGGAACTGCAGTCCCTGGCTCTTGCCGATCCAGTTTTCCTGCATCAGCCGCACTTTGTCGGGCCACTTGTCGAGCGTCTCGAGCCCGCCCAGCAACTCGTCGGCAAACTGGGTGATCTTGAGGAACCACTGGTTTAGCTGGCGCCGTTCGACCAGCGCGCCCGAGCGCCACCCGCGCCCGTCGATGACCTGCTCGTTGGCCAGCACGGTGTGATCGACCGGATCCCAGTTGACCGCGCTCTGCCGGCGATAGACCAGCGCTGCGTGGTACAAGTCGATGAACATCGCCTGCTCGTGCCGGTAGTATGCGGGATCGCAGGTCGCCAGCTCGCGCGACCAGTCGAGCGCGAAGCCGAGCCGCTGCAACTGCGCTTTCATCGTCGCGATGTTGTGGTGGGTCCAGCCCGCGGGATGGACCCCTTGTTCGATCGCGGCGTTCTCCGCCGGCATCCCGAACGCGTCCCACCCCATTGGGTGCAGCACCGCGTGCCCGGTCATCTTGCGATAGCGCGCCAGCACGTCGCCCATCGTGTAGTTGCGCACGTGCCCGATGTGGATCCTCCCCGATGGATAGGGGAACATCTCCAGCACATAGGCCTTGGGCTTGGTGCTGCCCGAATCGGCGCGGAAGGCGCCGGCTTCGTCCCACGCACGCTGCCAGCGTCCGTCGGCCTGCGACGGATCGAAGCGCGCGTCGGTCATCGAGCGGGTCTCTGTGGCCGGGTCAGCCGATCGCCGAGCGCCGCAAGTCGCGCGCCTTGGTCAGGATGATGTCCTCGAGCCGCTGGACGGTTGCCGCCTGGACCGGCGCGGCCGTCCAGCCGCCGCCCTGGTTGACTTCGCGGCTGGCGCCGACGCGCAGCGCGTCGGCGCGCAAATCCTGGTTGAGGATCGTGACCGAAACCTTGACCCGCTCGGTGGGATTCTCGGGATTGGAATACCAGTCGGTGACGATCACTCCCCCGGCGCTGTCCGCCTCCAGCAGCGGCATGAATGACAGCGTTTCGAGCGTCGCGCGCCACAGATAGGAATTGACCCCGATGGTGGTGACTTGCGAAGCCGCCATCCGCTGGGCGGCGGCCGGGCGCGAGCCCCCGAACGGACTGGCGAACGCGCTGCCGCAGCCGGACAAGGCCAGAGCCGCCGCGCCGAGCAAGGCCGCGCCTGCGATCGCGCGAGGGTTGCGGGCATAATGGGCGCGGGTCGAAGCCATTCTAGGTCCTGTCATCTGGCGGGGCACGTCCCGCGGAAACGATGCCTCTATCGCGCCGGTCGGCGGGCGGCAAGGTAGCGATCTCGGTCCGCGTTAGCGCGCCGCGGCGCTGAACCGCCGCTTAACTTGGCCGCCGACGTGTGGATTCGGGGCAACACGTCTGAAAAACCACGCCAAACGTATGCCTAGCGGACTCGCCAAGCCCTCGCCGGCATGCCTACACCCTCTGCCAGACCGACTCGCGCTCGGACAGGAACCGTTCAGGCGGTCCGCCGTCTTATAGCACGAGCAAAGATGGACCGGGGCTACAGGGTGACCACGCAGGCTAACAGGCATCGGGCTTTGGCCGCCAAGCGACGTTTCGGCGTCGGGGCGACTTGCGCGCTGCTGGCGTGCATTCCCAGCGCCGGGTTTGCGCTCGGCGCCTTCGGCTCGGGCATTTCATCGCAGGCCGCCCAGGGCGCCGTCGCCAAGTTCACCCCGGCCGCGGTCGATCCGCACATCGCCCAGCTGCTTTCGCGCGTCGGCACCGGCAAGGCCCGGCTGATGCGCTTCACGCCGGCGGGTGTCGGCGACCGCGCCAGCCGCTCGGTCACCGTCGCGGTGCGCATCGACGACAACTCGGCCCGGGTCGTCTCGGTCACTTCGGCCATTGCCGCGGCCAAGGAGCTGGCGGCCGGCGGCGTGCCGTCCGAACTGCGCCTCGCGCCGACCCGCTACAACCTTGGCCTCGCGCGCGGCTATCAGAGCTTCGCCAAGGCCGCCGCCCCCGCGCCGGCGCTTTCGCGCACTTTGTCCGATGCCTCGATCCCCGATCTGGCGACTTATCGCCCGTCGGCGGGCGCACGTGACCAGGCCAGCCGGTTCGCAGCGCGCAATGCGGCCAGCGAGCCGCGCGCGGCAGCCGCGCCGCGGACGATCGATGCGCGTCCGGTGGACGACCGGGCGGTCGATCTCGCGGGCAGCTATCGCCTGACGCACAATCTCGATGTGACCGCGGGCGTGCGCTACGTGCAGGACCGTGACCGGCTCGCGCCGATTGCCGACACCGGCAAGAAGGACAACCAGGCGGTCTACGTCGGGACGCAGTTCCGCTTCTAACCTCGCCTGTCTCAGTTTCGCAGCAGCAACCCCGCTCCGGCGGGGTTTTTCTTTTGCGCCCGCGGCCCGCTCTGGCCTAAGCCCTGAGCCAAGCCGTCGAACAAGATGCGCGGGGGAGAGTTATGGCACGAGTTGCGATCGTTACCGGTGGAACCCGCGGCATCGGCCGCGCGATCTGCGAAGCCTTGCGGGCCGACGGCCTGACGGTCGTCGCCAACTATGCGGGCAACGAGGAAAAGGCGCGCGCCTTTTCCAGTGAAACCGGGATCGCCGCGTACAAATGGGACGTCGGCGACCACGAAGCCGCCCAGGCCGGGTGCCGCCAGGTGGAGCAGGAGGTCGGCCCGATCGACGTGCTGGTGAACAATGCCGGCATCACCCGCGACGGCACCCTGCTGAAGATGAAGTTCGAGGACTGGTACGACGTCATGCGCGTCAACCTGGGCGGATGCTTCAACATGTCGAAGGCGTGCTTTGCCGGAATGAAGGACCGCGGCTGGGGCCGGATCGTCAATATCGGCTCGATCAACGGCCAGGCCGGGCAATACGGCCAGGTCAACTACGCCGCCGCGAAGAGCGGTATCCACGGTTTCACCAAGGCGCTGGCTCAGGAAGGCGCGCGCTTCGGGATTACCGTCAACGCCATCGCGCCGGGCTATATCGACACCGAGATGGTCGCCGCGGTGCCCCCTGCGGTGCTCGAGAAGATCGTTTCGAAGATCCCGGTCGGGCGTCTCGGCCATGCCGAGGAAATCGCCCGCGGGGTCGCGTTCCTGGCCTCGGATGACGCCGGCTTCGTGACCGGCTCGACCCTGTCGATGAACGGCGGGCAGCACATGTACTGAGGGCCTTTGCTTGCCGCTGCAGGCGCGCGCGGTAAGAACCAACAATGGCCGATCTCTACCATCCGCCGGTCAAGCGCTCGGTCGAGATCGCCGGGCACAAGACTTCGGTCAGCCTCGAGCCGCTGTTCTGGGAACTGCTCAAGCTCGCCGCCGAACAGGAACGGCTGCCGATCAATGCGCTCGTCGCCAGGATCGACGCCGCGCGGCTCGGGGTGAGCCGTCCGCCCGGCCTCGGCAGCGCGCTGCGGCTGTGGCTGGCGGCACGCTACGCGGCCGGCCAATAAGTCCGCTCAGTAAGTCGACGGCGGATCGCTGGCGGGGAAGCTCTCGTCGATCGCCTGGTCCTCGCGCGTCCACTCGTGCGTCGGCTTGTCGGCCATCGCATGGGGACCGGCGTCACGCACTTTGGAAAAGTTATGGCCCGGCTCCTGCCCGGCAGCAAAGGCCGGCGGGCTGGTGTCCTTGGCGCTCTCGAAATACTTGTAAGCGACGTATCCCAGCGCTCCGAGCGCGGCGAGCTTGAGCAGGGCCATGGTGATCGATCTCCTCTGTCCCGGCCGTGTCCGGGTTTCGTATTCGCCAACGCACGAGCCGGGCGATGGTTCATCGGCGATCCCTGATTTTCGGGCGCGGCGATCAGCCGTTGACCGGCGGGCGCGGCGGCCCATAAGCAGCCGCGCATGACCAGGCCCAGACCGATCCGCAAGGCCGTGTTCCCCGTCGCGGGGCTCGGCACTCGCTTCCTGCCCGCGACCAAGGCGATTCCCAAGGAACTGCTGCCGATCGTCGACCGACCGCTGATCCAGTATGCGGTGGACGAGGCGCGCGAGGCGGGGATCGAGCAGATGATCTTCGTTACCGGCCGCGGGAAGACTGCGCTGGTCGAGCATTTCGACATCGCTTACGAGCTCGAAAGCACGATGGCCGAACGCGGCAAGGACTTGTCCGCGCTCGATCCGACCCGCTTCACGCCCGGCAACCTGATCACCGTCCGCCAGCAAGTCCCGCTGGGCCTGGGCCATGCGATCTGGTGCGCGCGCGCGATCGTCGGCGAAGAGCCGTTCGCGATCCTTCTTCCCGACGAGCTGATGGTCGGCCAGCCGGGGTGCCTGGCGCAGATGGTCGAGGCATACAACCTGACCGGCGGAAATCTCATCTCGGTGCTGGAAGTGCCGTGGGACGAGGTTTCGAGCTACGGCGTGATCACTCCGGGACGGCGCGAGGGGGCGCTGACCGAAGTGACCGGACTGGTCGAAAAGCCGCGCCGCGAGGATGCGCCGTCGAACCTGATCGTGACGGGCCGCTACATCCTCCAGCCCGAAGTCATGCGCACGCTCGAACGGCAGGAGAAAGGCGCCGGCGGCGAAATACAGCTGACCGACGCGATGGCGCGGATGATCGGCGACCAGCCATTCCACGCGGTGACATTCGCCGGGCGGCGGTTCGATTGCGGCAGCAAGACCGGGTTCGTCGAAGCCACGCTGGCCCTGGCGCTCGAGCGGGACGACATCGGCGCCGAAGTTCGCCGCATCGCCGAAAAACTGCTCGGCCGCGCATAAGGGCCCGCGCACAAAACAATGGCGCCGCTCGTGCGGCGCCTGCGGGTTACCTCATCGGGGGCAGCTTACCGCGGACCGCCGCGGCCCAAGCTGGCGTCATTGCTCACCGCCAGCTGGGTTTCGGCGAGGTACGGCATCGGATCGACCGCCGCGCCGGCAACGCGCACTTCGTAATGGAGATGCGGACCGGTTGACCGACCAGTGGTGCCGACATAGCCGATCAGGTCGCCCTTGTGGACTTGCTGCCCGGCGGCGACGGCGTAGGCCGACAAGTGGCCGTAGCGGGTCTCGACCGCGTCGCCGTGCTCGATCTCGATGAAATTGCCGTAGCTGCTGTACCACGATGCCATGGCTACGAGCCCGTCGGCCGGGGCATAGACCGGCGTGCCGGTGGGCGCGGCCAGATCGATGCCTTCGTGCTTGCGGCGGCCGCCGAGGACCGGGTGCATACGCATCCCGAAGTTGCTGGTGAGCGTGGCGCGGCCCAGCGGCATGCCCGACGGGATCGACACATGCGCCGAAGCGGCGGCGAGCTGGCCGGGCTTGGCGACGCTGTCGCCGTCGAAGCTCTTCCAGCTCTGGAACAACTGCGAGAACTCGGCATCGCCGGTGGCGGCGGGGGCCGAAGTCGAAAGGCTGGTAATCTGGGCGGCGGTAGCAGTCTCGTTGGCAAGTGCGGGGCTGGACACAAAGGCCAGCGCAGCAGTAGCAAAAGCCCCGAGAGCGTGCATGGAAATCATCCGACCCAAATCCCGTTCAAGAGGGCAGGCGCGAAGCCTGCCGGCTGACCCGTGGAACCGGCTGCGGCGTTAAGCCCTGGCGCGATCCGATAAATTTTTTGAGATGGTCGGAACCCCCCGCCGTCTCATGACTTGGGGTTAAGCGGGAAATCTTAACGCTAGCAACGCTGCTGGGCCAGGTTCGCGATGGGCTGCCGTGAACACGCGGCGAGTCGTTGGATTTTGCGACTTATCGTGCGTTTTTTCGGGAACCCGCCCCGATCTGAACGGAATTGTTCAGATAGCCTGCAACCTTTCATCGCTGACCCGCAACGCCTTGCCGATGCTTGCGAATCGCCGGCGCGATCCATTCGCTAGGCGAGCGCGCGGGCCGCTTCGAGCACTTCGGCCGCGTGGCCATTTACTTTCACCTTGCGCCACACGCGGGCGATCGTCCCGTCGCGGTCGACCAAGTACGTGCTGCGTTCCATGCCGAGGAACTTGCGCCCGTAGAGGCTCTTCATCAGCCAGATGCCGAGCGCGTCGGCGAGCCCGTTTTCGAGCGCATCGGACGCCAGCGGGACGGTCAGCGAATGCTTGGCGGCGAATTTTGCATGCTTCGCCGGCGAATCCTTGCTGACCCCCAGCAGCGCGGTATCGGTTTGGGCAAAGGCCTTCGCCATGGCCGAGAACTCGATATTCTCGGTCGTACAACCCGGGGTGTCGTCCTTGGGATAGAAGAACACGATCAGCTTGCGCCCGCGAAAATCCGACGCGCGAACCGGCATGCCATCCGCGCCTTCGAGAGCGATGTCGGGCATGGCATCGCCGGCATGGGGAAATTCACTCATTGCTCGATCTCCACGGTCTCGCCGAATACCTGGGCCCAGGCTTTCGCGACACCCTGGCGCGCTTCGCGCAGCGCGCGCAAGAGCGTCGGATAGTCGGGCGCGCGGCACGCCGCCGCCAGCGCTGCACAAGCGGCGGGCGCGGGCGCGAGCGAATCGGGCGCGAGCAGCCGCCCCGCGATCAGCAATCGCGCGAGCAAGCGGTAGTGGCCAGGAAGCTCGGACGGGACCAGCCCGGCGCCGGCCAGCGCGGCCAGCGCGGTCGCGACAGCCGGTTCCAGTGCCACCCCGTCGCGCAGCTGAAGGAAATGGACGATGAACTCGACGTCGACCAGCCCGCCGCGGAGCAGCTTGGCGTCGAGCGAACCCGCGGGCGGCTTGTGCTGGGCGATCTCGGCCCTCATCGTCATCACGTCGGCGCGCAACCTGGCGCCATCGCGCGGGGCGCTCAGCACCTCGCGGACGGTTAGCGCGAGCGCGTCGCGCGTCGGGGCCGAACCGAACACCGGGCGAGCGCGGGCCAGCGCCATGTGCTCCCACGTCCACGCGTCGTCGTGCTGATAACGCGCGAAGCTTTCCAAGCTGACCGCCAGCGGACCGGAGCTGCCCTGCGGCCGCAGCCGCGTGTCGACCTGGTACAGCGCGCCCGAGGCGGTCGGAACGCTGAGCGCGGCGGTGACGCGCTGCGCCAGCCGATTGAAGTAGAGCGAGGCGGTAAGCGGCCGTCGGCCATCCGAATCGACGCCGATCGCGCCGCTGAACAGATAGATCAGGTCGAGGTCCGAGGCGTGAGTCAGTGCCGCGCCGCCCAGTCGGCCGAGTCCGAGCACGATCAGCTCGCCGCCCGCCACGCGCCCGTGAACGGCCTCGAACTCGCCGATTGCCGCTGCCGCCGCGGTGGCGAGCGCCGCCTCGGCCACGCGCGACAGCCCCGACGCGATGGCCAGCGGCTCATGCCGGTTGTCTATTAACTGGACGCCCAGCGCGAACCGCTCCTCGCTCACGACCCGGCGAATGCGGTCGAGCTGGAACTCGTACGAATCCCCTGCTTCGGTCGCCGCCATCCGCGCCGACAATTCTCCGACCGAGCCGGGCAAGTCGAGCGCGGAGGCGTCGATCAAGCGGTCGAGCAGTGCCGGGTGACGCGCCAACTCGTCCGCCAGCGGCGGCGCCAGTGTCAGCACCCGCAGCACTTGATCGAGCAGGCCCGGCCGCTGCTCGAACAAGCGCAGCAAGTTGACCGCGCTCGGGAGCCGCGCGAGCAACGTCTCCCACCGGGCCAGCGCGTGATCGGGGTCGCTCGCCTGGCGCAAGGCCGTCACCAGATCGGGCAGGATGGCGCCGAACGCGGCGCGCGCTTCGGGGCCGCGCAAGGCGGGAATTGTGTCACGCCACTGGTCGATGCGCGCGCCGTAGGCGTCGAGCGCCAGCGTGGCCACGCTCGCGGGCTGGCCTTGCGCCGCAAGCAGCCGGTCATACCGCGCGGCGACCGCGCCGCACAGCTCGCGCAGTTCGCCGACCAGCGCGTCGCCGTCGGCAAAGCCATCGAGCCTCGCAACGCCATCGAGCGCGGCTGCGGCGGGCAGCGCATGCGTCTGGCGGTCGTCGACCATCTGCAGCCGGTGCTCGGTGGTGCGGAGTCGGTCATAGGCGGCGCCGAGGTAGGCCGCGTCCTCGCCCGCGATGAACCCGCCTTCTGCCAGCGCATCGAGCGCGGCGCGGGTGCCGCGCAGGCGCAGCGCCGGATTGCGTCCGCCGTAGATCAGCTGGTGCGTGTGAGCGAAGAACTCGATCTCGCGGATTCCGCCGCGCCCGTGCTTGAGGTCGAACCCAGGGCCGGGCTCGACCGGTCCGGAGTAGGATAGGCGGATACGTGCGGTGAGCCGGCGGATTTCCTCGATCGCGGTGAAATCGAGGCTGCG
>JBDSDC010000126.1:0-19227 GCA_039920725.1 Croceibacterium sp.
GACCGCTACTTCCTCGACAACGTGGTCGGGTGGATCCTCGAGCTCGATCGCGGGAAGTACTTCCCCTACGAAGGCAACTATTCGACCTACCTGGAAAAGAAGGCCAAGCGCCTGTCGCAGGAAGAGCGCGAGGAGAGCGGCCGGTCGAAGGCGCTGCGCGAAGAGCTCGAGTGGATCCGCCAGACCCCGGCCGCGCGCCAGACCAAGTCCAAGGCCCGCATCCGCAAGTTCGAGCAGCTCCAGGAAGCGCAGAACGACCGCAAGCCGGGCAAGGCGCAGATCGTCATCCAGGTGCCCGAGCGACTCGGCGGGAAGGTCATCGAAGTCACCAACTTGTCGAAGGCGTACGGCGACAAGCTGCTGTTCGAGGACCTGAGCTTCACCTTGCCCCCGGGCGGGATCGTCGGCGTTATCGGCCCCAACGGCGCGGGCAAGTCGACGCTGTTCAAGCTGATCACCGGCAAGGAGCAGCCCGACAGCGGCACTATCGAGCTCGGCACCACCGTGCGGCTCGGGTTCGTCGATCAGAGCCGCGACCACCTGAACCCCAAGCACAACGTGTGGGAGGAGATTTCCGACGGGCACGACTACATGAAGGTCAACGGCATGGACATGAGCACGCGGGCTTATGTCGGCGCGTTCAACTTCAAGGGCGCGGACCAGCAGAAGAACGTCGGCAAGCTGTCGGGGGGCGAGCGCAACCGCGTGCACATGGCCAAGATGCTCAAGACCGGAGGCAACGTGCTGCTGCTCGACGAGCCGACCAACGACCTCGACGTCGAGACGCTGGCCGCCTTGGAAGACGCGATCGAGAACTTCGCCGGGTGCGCGGTGGTGATCAGCCACGACCGCTTCTTCCTCGACCGGCTGGCGACGCACATCCTCGCGTTCGAGGGTGACAGTCATGTCGAATGGTTCGAAGGCAACTTCGAAAGCTACGAGGAAGACAAGCGCCGCCGGATGGGCGATGCCGCCGACCGCCCGACCCGGCTGGCGTACAAGAAGCTGACGCGGTGACAACCTGAACGTTCAGCTATCCAAGCGGTTCAGTTAACCGAAAGCGCGCAGGCCTTAACTCTCGGTCAGTGATGAGCCGCAGCCACTCGGCGGCGTGACCCGGGAGAGTGCCGCCATGAAGTTTTCCCAATTCGCCACCCGTGGCGCGCTCGGCGCGCTGACGATCGCACTGAGCGTGGCCGCGCTGCCGGCGAGCGCCCGGCCCGACGACGGCGAAGAAGACGGCCCGCGCCAGCGCGCCGAAGCGACCGACAGCCCGTCGATGACCGAAAGCCGCGGCGCCGCGATCGAGCAGGCCCGCCAACAACGCAGCGAAGCCCGCGCCGACCAGGCCGGCGGCCGGCAGGGCCGCGAGCAGGCTCAGCCGCAGCAAGCCCAGGTTCAACAGCCAGTCCAGCATGGCGAGCGCCAGCAGTGGCAGGGGCGCCAGCAGGATGCGCAGCGGCAGCAGTGGCAGGCCCGGCAGCAAGCCCAGGTCGAGCAGGGACAAATCCAGCAGGCCGAGCGCCAGCAGTGGCAGAACCGCCAGCAGCAGCAGGCCCAGCGCCAGCAATGGCAGGGCCGCCAGCAGGACCAGCAGGCTCGCCAGGAATGGCAGAACCGGCAGCAGCGCAGCCGGACCTACACCGATCCCAACCGCTCCACGACGTACGGTGCCTATGACCGCGACCGCGGCTCTTACGGCTACCCGAACGACCAGTACGCTTACCGTGATCGCGACAATCGGCAGTGGGATCGTACCTGGCGCAATAACAGCCGTTACAACTGGCAGCGCTACCGCACGACCAACCGCTATGTCTTCAACCTGGGCACGTACTACTCGCCCTATCGCAACTACACTTACCGGCGCTTCGGAGTCGGCTCGATCCTGCAGCAGCTGTTCTATACCAACAGCTACTGGATCAACGATCCGTGGCAGTACCGCCTGCCCGAAGTTTACGGCCCTTACCGCTGGGTCCGTTACTACGATGACGCCCTTCTGGTCGACATCTACAGCGGCCAGGTGGTCGACGTGATCTACGACTTCTTCTGGTGACAGACTTGCCGGTGTGAGTGGCCCGGCATAGCGGAGCCCCCGGTGCTTTTCGAAGGGCCGGGGGTTCTTGCGTTTGCGGGCCGGAGCAAGTGGCGATAAGCCTGCCGCGAATGACCGCCGTTCACGTCCCCGCCCCCGCCGATGCCGAGAACCCCGACCGGATGCGCCTGCGCAAGCAGGGCAAGCTGGTGCGCGAGCGGCTGGCGGCCCATCCCGCCGCCTACAAAGTGCCGGTCGAGCAGGCCGAGATCTGGGCGGTGGGCGAGTTCCTGACGGGCGAGGAATGCACCCGGCTGATGACGCTGATCGACGCGGTCGCGCGCCCCAGCAGCGCGTTCGACATCGACTATTCGACCGGGTACCGGACCTCCTATTCGGGCGATCCCGATCCCGCCGACCCGTTCGTCAAGCGCATCCAGCGGCGGATCGACGACTTGCTCGGGATCGATCCGGCGCATGGCGAGACCGTGCAGGGGCAGCGCTACTTGCCCGGCCAGCAGTTCAAGCCGCACACCGACTGGTTTCCGGCCGGGACCGCCTACTGGGACCAGGAGAAGGCCCGCGGCGGGCAGCGCTCGTTCACCGCGATGGCGTTCCTCAACGCGGTCGAAGCCGGCGGCGAGACCGCGTTCGCCCGGCTCGGACTTTCATTCGCCCCCAAGCCCGGGGCGCTGCTGGTGTGGAACAACGCCGATCTCGAAGGCCGCCCCAACCCGTTCACGGTCCACGCCGGCACCCCGGTCGAGCGCGGGGTCAAGTACATCGTCACCAAATGGTACCGCGCGCGGCGGTGGTATTGAGCTACCGCGCCAGCGCCTCGGCGATCAGGCGGCGGGTGTTGGCGAGGCCGTAAAGCGCGACGAAGCTGCCCATGCGCGGGCCATGGCTCGAGCCGAGCAGCGTTTCGTAAAGCGCGCGGAACCAGTCGCGCAGCGATTCGAAGCCGAATTCCTCGCGCTTGCCGATCTCGTAGATCTCGGTCTGCAAGTCCTCGGCCGAAGTGCCGGGCGCGGCCTCCGTCAGCACCGCGTCAAGCGCGCGCAGCGCCGCCGCCTCATTCGCGCGCGGCGCCCGCCGGATGAGCGTCGGGGCGACGTAATCGCGGTTGTAGGCGAGCGCGGCGGCGATCAGCGCTGCCAGTTCGGGGTGGTCCGCCTCCGCGGCCCCAGGGATGTAGTTGCCGAGGTAACTCCACACCTGCTCGGCGCTCGCATCCGCACCCAGCACGCCGACCAGGTTGAGCAGCAGCCCGAAGCTGACCGGCAGCGTATCGCCGGCTCCCGGCGGCAGTTGAGCCCCCGCGACGGCGGGGGCCCCAGTATGCACGGTCCCGCCCGAGGTCCCCGCGTGGGCGAGGACGCGCGTTGCTTGAAGCAAGTGCCACACCGGGTTGCCGAGCTGCTGCTCGAGCGGCTGCTCGGGGATCTTGGCTCGAAACTGCCAGTATTCGTCGACCGCGCGCGGGATCACCCCGATGTGCAGCGACTTGGCGCTCTTGGGCTCGCGGAACAGGTAGAACCCCAGGCTCTCCTCGGTGCCGTAAGTCAGCCATTCGTCGATCGTCAGCCCGTTGCCCTTGGACTTGGAGATTTTCTCGCCGTTTTCATCGAGGAACAGCTCGTAGATCATCACTTCGGGCATCCGTCCGCCGAGCGCGCGGACGATCCGGCCGGACTGGGTGACGCTGTCGGTCAGGTCCTTGCCGCTCATCTCGTAATCGACCCCGAGCGCGTACCACCGCATCGCCCAGTCGACCTTCCACTGCAGCTTGGCCCGCCCGCCGAACACCGATTGCTCAACGGTATTTCCATCATCCTCGAAGCGGATCATACCGCTCGCGGCATCGAGCACCGTCACCGGGACTTGCAGCACCGCGCCGGTCGTGGGGCTGACCGGAAGGACCGGCGAATAGGTCGCTTGCCGTTCGGCGCGCAGCGTCGGCAGCATGATCTCCATGATCGCGGAGAACCGCTCGAGCACCCGCGTCAGCGCGCCGTCGAACGCCTCCGAATTGTAACGCTCAGCGGCCGAAACGAACTCGTAGTCGAAGCCGAACCGGTCGAGGAAGGTGCGTAGCATGGCGTTGTTGTGATGCGCGAAGCTGTCGTGGCCGCAGCCGAACGGATCGGGGATGCGGCTGAGCGGCTGGCCGAGACTGGCGGTCATCAGTTCGCGATTGGGTATGTTGTCGGGCACCTTGCGCAGCCCGTCCATATCGTCGCTGAACGCCACCAGCCGGGTCGGTGCGCCGCCGGACACGATCTCGTAAGCCCGGCGAACCAGCGTGGTTCGCAGAACCTCCTGAAACGTACCGATATGCGGGAGGCCGCTGGGGCCATAGCCGGTCTCGAACAGCACCGCTTCGCCGTTCGGCTTCCCGTCCGGATAGCGCTTGACCAGTTTCATCGCTTCCTGGAACGGCCAGGCCTTGGAAACGCGCGCGGCGGCGATCAGGGCATCGTCAATCATCGGCCCGCGCTCTTGCGGATGGCGAGCCGGGGCGCAACCCTCCAGCCATGGCGGCGGCTCCAACCAGGTGCCGCGAAATCCACAGAGAGTTGCACAGTTACACGTCATACCGCCGGTGTAGCCCGCCGCAAACCCGCAGAAACCCCGGAGCTGTCGGCTATTTTTGAAGCGAAATCGCGAGACCGGGAAATAACAATGGTCTTCCGCCGGACTTGCCTAAAGCTACGGCGCGCGGACGGGGGGTGGGTGCACGCAGGAGACGTGCCTCCGACACTGGCTAATCTTCCCATTACTCATTCGGGCAGGTATTACTACTTAACAAATATTCCAATCGCTACGTATATCTTTGGAATTGAATATATATATTGTTTCTCCAGGAAAGAACGACTCGGATACGGGACGGCGGACAGAGGTCGGGTCGGAGGAATAGTCATGCAGACCCGCACCAGCGCGAAACTTTTCGGCCGGTTCACGCCGCCGCTTCGCCCCGTCCTGAAATCGATTTGCGGCGTCAGAGGCAGCCGCGCTTGTTCCATCTTGATCGTCGAACACCAGCTGCCGATCGCAGAGCTGACCGAGCATTATCTGATCGGGCATGGATACAAAGTCTGCGGGATCGCCCGCACGGCGGATCAGGCGGTCGCTCTCGGCCTGCGCCATAAGCCCGACTTTGCGCTGATCGACCTCAGGCTGGCGGGCGGTGGCCGAGGTACCGAAGTCGCGGCGAGACTGGCCTCGGTGCCCAATCTTGGTATTCTTTATGTGGCGGACGAGATGTCAGAAGTCGACCTGAGCGCCATCCATGGCCACGCCTGCCTCAAAAGGCCCTATCGCCTCGCCGATCTCGTTTTGGCGCTCGAGATCGTCAACGACCTCGTGGCGGCCGATCGTACGTCGCTGCCGATGCCGCGTGGATTCCGGATTCTCGCGCACGCCGTGACCGCCTAGCGACCAAACCGCGTAAGTGACCATCGGCAGCGGCGCGGCCGTGTAGAAAACGGTTCATCGTGCAGGCTCAGGCCAAGCCTGTCATCGCCGCGATCCACCCTGCCCGCGCCATCCCGAGGCCCGAGAATCAAGAGCCCCACCTGCCGGGGCAAGCGGGGCTGTCGAGTGCAAGCACCTGTTTGCCGGCAATCGGCAAATAGGGAGCTACGGGCTATGCGGCAGGGTGTCTTTCTTGTCGTTGATCAGCACCAGGATACCCGCGATGACCGCGGCCAGCGCGAGCAACGGGACGATGAAGCCGCCGCGCAGATATTCGGCGTCGGTCATGTGCGAGCCCGCGCGCGCCGGCAGCGCGCGACCGCTGGCCTGGGCCGCGACGGGCGCAGCGACCAGGCTCAGCGCGGCAATCGCAGACGGGATTGTGGTAAGTCTCATGATCAATGCTCCCTTATGAATTGGGGTAAGCCCGAGGAGGCGGCATGTTCACCCATACCGCCTCCCTTGGCAGTCTGCTATCCCCGCTCGCCGGCGCGCGGGACTTCCGGCGGCGGCGGAACCGGGCAAGAATCGGTCACCAGGACCACCGTGCCGTCAGGGCAGGTCCGCGTCTGCGGAGGAGGCGGGGGTGGAGGCGGGGGTGGCGGCGGCGGCGGCGGCGGGACCACAACCGGTGCCGGCGGCGGCAGCGGTGCGGTGCCCCCGAAGTTCAGGCTCAGTCCGCCAACGATGCTGTGCGAGCTGAAGTCCGTCGATCCCGAGGTGATGCCATCGTTAAGGTCGACCGAGCCCGCGTTGAAGTAGCGGTATTTGAAATGGACATCGAGGCTGTCGCTAAGCGCCTGCCTGAGGCCGGCGAACAGCTGCCAAGCAAAGCCCGAATCCGTGTCTTGCAGATAGGGGCTCGCGTTGGAGAAAACGCGCAAGCCTGCGAGTTGCACCGATGCATAGCCGACGCCTCCGCCGATGAACGCCGATGTCCCCTCGTCGTGACCGATATCGAGCATGCCGTTAAGCATGTAGCTGGTCACGTCGGTGTGACCTTCAATGGCGCTGTAAGTTCCCGGCTTGGCGCCGAGCGGCAGCGTGACGAGCGTCGTGATCCGATCGATCGGCGCGTGCTTTTTCGAGCCTTCGACTTCGAGCCGGAAGGCGCCGAAGTCATAACCGGCGAACACCGCTCCGTCCCAGCCCCCGTGATCGGGGAAATCGAACAGGTAATCGACCCTCACCGCGTTAGGCACGGCGCCCACGTCGATGGTTGTGTCATTGGCTTTCATGGCGCCGAACTCGGCCCCGATATATGCGGCGCCGTCCCGCGCCATCGCCGGCGAGGCCAGCACGGCCATGGCCGTCGCAATCCCAAGTGCTAATTTACGCATGTTGCTTCCCCTTAACTTCGCGTCCTGACCGATTGAGGGTCGTAGGGGGGACGCTTGTGATCGTTCGAAGTTCCTTTAGCTCCTGTTTTTCAAACGGCCCTGTGGCAAATTGGCCACGCCGAGCGTTGCGCGTTCCTGCCGGGTTCTCGGCCGGCGGATCGCCGCGGCGTTTCCGCGACGGTCCCGCGAAGGGGCGTTGTCGGACACTGGGCTGGTTGTCTGGCAAAGGAAAAGGGTGACCCCAGGTGGATGTCGGGAAGCCTAGGAGGGCGGACATTGGTTTCGCGTGCGAGCCGACAAGCGGAACCACCCTCCCGGCAGAACGTCTATGTGCTGGAGACTGTTCATGGCCATTTTGATAATTCTTCTGGTTGGGGTCCTCGTCGGTTGGCTAGCGAGTGTGGTCGTTGGCACCGGAGGCGGGTTAATCTTCGATATGATCGTCGGGGTGCTCGGCGCACTTCTTGCCGGCTGGCTCTTTGGAGGCGGGTCCTCGTTCCTGACCGGCCAAATCACGCTGATGTCGGTGCTGTGGTCGGTGGCCGGAGCGATTATCCTTCTGTTGATCCTCAGGCTTGTGCGCGGCCGCCGCTGGCGCTGAGAATTACGTTCGGGCCCGCCGAGCGGACCCCGACTGCTTCCGGTAGGGGCGCGGGCCCGCCCGGCTGGCACCCTCGAGCGGGATGATCTCCAACTCAGCAGGCAGGGTCGGTCCTGTCCCTGTCCGCCCCTCTCGTCCGAGCGAAAAGGGTCCGCGCTAGCTCACAAGCGGGCCTAATCTTGCGGCGGGCCTGGCTGGTTCGCTACCAACAAGCCGGCGAGCGCGTTCACCAGCTCGGCGCTGACAAAGGGCTTTTGCAGGACCGCGCTTTGCGGCACGCCGTTGGCGGGCCATTCGGCAGCGCTGTCCCCCGTTACATAGACCACCGCCACACCGGCGAACTTTTCACGAGCATGGTGAGCGATCTCCCAGCCTAGAGGCCCTGCCCCGGCGCGGATGTCGGTCACGAGCCCGCGCAGATCCGCCGCCTGGTCGATCCGCTCGATCGCGTCGAGCCCGCTTGCCGCTTCCAATACCGGGTACCCGCCCGCTTCCAGGGCCTCCACGATCGAAAGCCGGATCAGCGGTTCATCTTCGACTACAAGGATCGGCGCAACCTCGTCCATGGGCCCCACGGCGTATCTGAATGGTGCGACCCATCTTGGTGCTCGGGTGTAGTGCGAACGGCTGGCGGAGCGCTGTAAGGCCGGGCTCTCATCCAATCAACATCTCAGGTTTAGATCGCCGCCGGGGGGCGGAACCGGTGCGGGCCGGCTGCCCCGCCCGATTTCCCCGCTTGCGCTCCCCAGCCTCTCCCGTCAGTCTGCGGCAAAACAAAATATCCAGGGGAGAGCGTGGGGCATGGCGCTGCAGGCCTATCCGGACGTACCGCTGTTCCGGTACCCGTACACCGACCTGACGCAGGCGCAGGCGGCGGCCAAGCTGGCGCCCGCGGTGGCGGCCGGGCCCGGCAGCAAGGGCAAGCTGGAGAGCGACCTCGCCGGCACCGCGCTGCGGATCGTGACCGACGGCGCAGGCACTCTGTTGTGGCAATTCGGCCCCGGCAACCAGGTCACTTTTGAGGGCAAGCAGGCCGGCTACGGCGCGCTCACGATCGACAAGACCACGCTGATCACCCACCTCGTGCCGCAAAGCACCCGCGCTTATGCGATCGTGTGGAACCGGCTGACCAACCTCGCCACGGTGTTCGAGCTGTGGTTCGGCGGCGGCCCCGCCCCCCGGGCGCGCGAGATCAACCGCGCGGTGTGGCACGGCTATGTCGCCGACGGTTCGGGCACCCCGCCCGCCGCCCGCCACAGGCCGACGTTGCGGCTGGAAGGCCGCGCGTTCATGTGGAAGGAAGACACCGGCAACCGCACGCTCGATTACTACCCCTCGGTGACTTACGGCCACTGGGTCGAGCTCGACCGGCTGAAGCAACGACGCGGCTATTCGGCGCCCGCCGATTACATCCAGGTGACGGAGGATATTTACGCCTACGCGCGGGTGGAGGCCGAGTTCTCGGGCCTGATGCAGCTTTACGTGATGGACGTGAACCGGCTCGAACAAGTCGGCCTGCGGCTCGGTTTCAACGGCGCCGACGCGCTCGAATACTATATGTTCCGCGGCACCGGCGAGTGGCTCGGGCAGCTCGCGCGGTTCGAGAAGTTCGGTGATTTCTCCGCTGAGCCGACCCCGATACCGAACGCCAAGAAGGGCGAGCGGCGGGTCTATCGCCCGCTGGCGACGATGGACAAGATGACCAGCGCCGAGATCGACGCGGTCGCGGCGCAGAAGACCGAGGTGTTCAGCCGCCCGAGCCCGATGGCGGGCAACGCGCTGCCGACCAACGGCGACCTCGCCGCGCGGGCCTTCACCGTGCACTACGACGGCGGGCCCACGATGGAGTACCGCTTCGTCTCGGCCGATCAGCTGCAGTGGCGCAAGGACGGTGCCGGCTCGTTCCGCCAGGCGCGCTACAACGCGTGGCAGACGGTGCCCGGGGTGTTCATCTTCGGCCACTTGCTCGAAGGCACGCCCGATCACGACGGGCACATCGTGGTCGCCGATCTCGAGCGCGGGATGGCGACGGCGTTCCGCGGTTACCTCAATACGCCGTACATCGCCAACGAGGCCGGCGCGCAAACGCTGTTCGGGAAGATCGACGGCAGCGGGATTCCCGATCCCGGCGGGCGGCGGCACGAACGCACGCGCGATCTGCTGGGCCGCGCGTTCACGTGGGAATACTCGCCCGGGCTCAACTCGATGCACCTCTATGCCACCCCCAACACCGTCAGCTGGGTGATCCCCAGCCCCGACGGGCATTTCGGCACCGAGTGGAGCGGGAGCGGCGATTTCATCAAGATCCGCGACCAGCTGTACTTCGCGCGGTGGCAGGAGGAGGCCTGCAACGGCACGTTGGGCACGATCCTGATCAACATGCGCACGATGCACGATGCGGGGATCGGCTATCACATGGGCAAGGCCGGCGGGCTGTCGATGAGCGCGGTCGCGGGAATCGCCCGCCACGCCGGCAAGTTCGACGTCGACCGCTTCTTCCCGAAAGCCTAAGGAGGACACGATGGCTGACAGTGCAACGACGGATCGCCGCTCGTTTCTCAAAACCGGGGCGCTGGCGGCCGCGCCGTTCGCGGTGGCGGTGCCCGCGCTGGCCGCAGACGGCAGCCGCGCCCGGCTCGCCCGGCTGGAGGCCGAGCGCGCGATCGAGACGCTCCACTGCGCGTTCCTCCGCCAGGTCAACGGCCAGGGCGATTGCGCAGCGTTCGTCGCCCGCGCGGACGCGATCTTGCTCGAGGACGGCCTGCGCTCGATCGCCGACGACCCGGCGGAGGACGGCACGCTCGAGCTGGCGGCGGATGGCCGTACCGCTGCGAGCCGCCGGCCCGTGCTGGTCGAGCTCGACAGCGCGTTCGCCGGGCACTCGACGCTCGAGCGAATGGCGCGGTTCCAGGGCCACGGCAGCCATCGCCGCCGCGAAGCGCGCATGATGGCCACCGACTATATTAAGGGGCCCCACGGCTGGCGCATTGCCCGCCTGGTGCTCGCGTGATCGAACTTGTGAAAGGGTCGCCCATGAAACTCATCGCTTCTGCCGCGCTCGCCGCGTTGGCCGCCGGTTGCACCGCCCAGCACGAAGGCTCGCGCGCCGCTCCCGACGTGTTCAGCGCGCTCGCCGGGGCGGATCGCTGCGTCGCGGTCACACCATCGATGTTCGGCGCGACTAGCGGCGCGGGAACCTGGACCGCGGCGGCGGGCGGCAATCCCGCCTATTGCGAGGTCAAGGGCAGTCTCTCGCCGGTGCCGGGGTCGTCCATCGGGGTGGTCTATCGCCTGCCCGAAAGCTGGAACGGCAAAGTGCTCGGACTCGGCGGCGGCGGGTGGGCCGGCAACGTCACCCTGCAGGCGGCGAGCGAGGGTCTCAAGAAGGGCTATGCCACGCTCCAGACCGACGCCGGCCACCCGGCGAGCGCGACGGTGTGGGACGCCTCTTGGGCGAGCAAGCCCGAAGCGATGAAGGATTTCAGCTACCGCGCGGTCCACGAAATGACCGTCGCGGGCAAGAAGCTGGTCCGCGCCTATTACACCCGCAGCCCGGCCAAGGCCTATTTCCAGGGCTGCTCGACCGGCGGGCGCATGGCGCTGATGGAAGCGCAGCGCTATCCGGCAGACTACGACGCGATCAGCGCTGGCGCGCCGGTCTATAGCTGGCAGGTCCAGACTAGCGCGGTGCTGCGCAACCTGGCTTTCGCCAACAACGGCGGCGCGTTCTCGGCGCCCGATCTCAAGCTCGCGCAAGGCGCGGCGGTGGGCGCGTGCGATGCGCAGGACGGGCTCAAGGACGGGCTGATCAACGATCCGCGCCAGTGCCACTGGGATCCGGGCGAGTTGCAGTGCACGGGTGCCAAGACCGCCAGCTGCCTCGCCCCCGCGCAAGTCGCGGCGCTGCGCGCGGTCTATGACGGCGTCCGCGGCCCCGACGGGCAATGGGCGCTGCTGCCGATGAGCCGCGGCGGGGAGCCGGGCTGGACGCTGTTCGTCGGGACCAACGGCTCGGGCAGCGATGCCAGCTACGGCGCGCTGACCACGCTGTTCCCGCTCGCGCTGGGCCGCCCGGTCGACCTCGCCCGCTTCTCGGCAGCCGATGTCCCTGGACTGCGCGCCACGCCCTACGGCAAAATGTATGAAGCGGCCGATCCCAATCTCGCCCCGTTCTTCGCGCATGGCGGCAAGCTGCTGCTGTGGCACGGCGAGAATGACCCGGGGCCGAGTCCGATGGGCACCGCCGACTACGCCCGCGCAGTCATGGCGCGCGGCGGCAAGGCGGCGCACAACATGCGCCTGTTTCTGCTGCCGGGGGTCGAGCACTGCGGCGGCGGGCCGGGTGCCTCACCGATTCCGCTGCTCGATACGATCGATGGCTGGGAAGCGACCGGCGCTGCGCCGCAAACGCTGATCGGAGCCAAGTCCGACAATTCGGTGGTCAGGCTGCAATGTGCCTGGCCGCAAGTAGCGCATTATCGCGGCAAGGGCGCCGCCAACGACCCGGCGAGCTGGCAATGCACGGCGCGGGCGGGCGCCTGACATGAAAAGGGCGGCCCGGGGTGGGCCGCCCTTCGTTCAGTACCGCCCTTGGGGGGTCAGGCTGCAGTGGCGTAGTTCATCCGCGCTAGTTCCGGCCAGTTTTCCGGATATTGACTGAGGTCGATCCGCGGCGCGCGGTCGAAGGTCCGGCCGAGCGACTGCATGATCAGCCGGGCGCGGCGCGTACGGGCGTGACGATCGGTGAACGGGTTCGCCCGGTCCGGCTTCGCGTCGGCCATGCGCTGGAGCAAGGCCTCACGCTCGGCGTAAGTGGCCGGCAGTGTCTTCGGCAGCGCAACCGACGCGCCGCTGTGGCTGAGGCTGGCGGCGGCCTCCGCAGGGCGCGGGGCGAACGCAATCGGATCGTGCGCCGAAGCAACGGCTTCGGGTTCGGCGATGGTCCGGTCGGCGATTATCAGGCGCTCGATTACCGGCACCGCGATAGCCTCAGCGGGGTTGCGGCGACGACCGGCCGCGATGAAGCCCCAGGCCAGCAACGCAAGCGCGCCGAGGGCGCCCAGGATCAGCGCCAGACGCGTGTCGAACGCACTCTGCGGCTCGGCGGGCACCGCGGCCGGTTCCGCGAGCGGAGCCGCGCTGGCCTCGGGCACGGTCGCCGCAATCGGCGGTTCGGGCAGCACCGCGGGAGCGGCGGCAACCGGAGCGGCTCGCGCCGTCACGGGCGCCGAAACCACCGGCGAAGCGAGCATGGGTCGCGTAGCGGTACGAACCGGTGCGGGGCGCGCTGCCGCGGTCGACCGGGCGGCCGTGCGGGCAGCGGGAGCCGGCGCAGCGACGGTTGCAGACGGTTCCGCGGTGACGGGCACTTCGATGACCGGTGCGGGCACCGGATCGGGCGCGGGGGCCGCTTCCGGGGCGCTCGCTACCGGGTCGGTGGGCGCCGCGGACGCGTCTTGCGCAAACAGCGCCATGGGGGAGAGAGCCAGCGCCGCGGCAATCGCGACTCCGGCGGGGCGAATGGTTTGGGTGAGGGTTTTCATACAGGACCGATAACCCCGGCGCACCGGCCCTGTTCCCATGGCTAACACCCCCATTAACTCGTTATATAACTGTTATTACTCATTTTATATCCGCCCAAACCACGGCGGTCTGCCTCTCAAACACGGTAAACCGAAAGCGTTGACCCAGGTTCGATCGCCGCCGCACGCCGGTCAAGGCCGATATCCATCGCCTGCGCGTTTACTTTTCGTTCCGGCTGTTTCATCGCTGCCACGATGCCCGCCCTGCCCCTTCCCGCGCTCCACGCCAGCCATGCCGGAACCTGGCTGCGCGCCAGTGCCGGGCCGACCCGCGGGGTGGGCAAGGGCGACGCGGTGGTCGCCGCCGCCGACACGCCGCTGCTGCTGCTCAACGCCCCGCTGGTCGCCAGCCGGCTCGGCTATCCCGACTTGTCGGGACTCGATTTGCTCGAGCTCTACGCGTTCGTCCATCCGGCGCGGTTCGTGGTGCCCACGCCCAAAGGTCTGGCGCACGCCCTGGATCTACCCGAGCCGGCGGGTGACGACGCGGTGCCGGTGCTGTTGCAGGACGCGGCCGGCGCGCTGCTCGAGCGGTGCGAGAGCGGCGCGTGGCCCGAGCGCGAGGGCGCATGGTCCGCGCTACAGTCGCTGGCAAAGCTGCGCTGGCCGTGGGCAGCAATCCTCGGGCCGCACGTCGCCCTGCCCGAGCGCGCCGAGAAGTGGCTGTTCACCAAACTGCCCGAATGGGACGAGGTGCCCGAGCGGCCGCAACCGGCGCAAGTCAGCATCGCGCCCGAAGCCATCGCCGCGCGGCTCGAGGAACTGACCGGCGCCGGGGCCGAACGGCGCGACGGCCAGCGCGCCTATGCCCGCGAGGCCGGACGCATCTTTGCCCCGCGGGCGCAGCGCGGGGTCCCGCACTTGCTGCTGGCGCAAGCGGGCACCGGGATCGGCAAGACGCTGGGTTACCTTGCCCCCGCTTCGCTGTGGAGCGAGGCGGCGCAAGGCACGGTGTGGGTCTCCACTTTCACCAAGAACCTGCAGCGCCAGTTGCGCCGCGAGAGTGCGCGCGCGTGGCCCGCAACCCGCGCCGACGGCAGCCGTCCTGTGGTGGTGCGCAAGGGGCGCGAGAACTACTTGTGCCTGCTCAACCTTGAGGACGCGCTGCAGGGCGGGTTCACCGGACGCGCGGCGATCCTCGCGCAGCTGGTGGCGCGGTGGGCCGCGTTCAGCCAGGACGGCGACATGATCGGCGGCGACTTGCCCGGCTGGCTCGGCACGCTGTTCCGCGGCCGCGCGATCCGCAGCCTGACCGACCAGCGCGGCGAATGCGTCTATGCCGGGTGCCCGCATTACCGGAAGTGCTTCATCGAGCGCTCGGCCCGTGCCAGTGCCCAGGCCGATCTGGTGATCGCCAATCACGCCCTGGTCATGGTCAACGCCGCGCGCGGGCGGGATCACGCCCAGCGCCCAACGCGGATCGTGTTCGACGAAGGCCACCACGTGTTCGAGGCCGCCGACAGCACATTCGCCGCCGCGCTGACCGGCGGCGAAACGATCGAATTGAAGCGCTGGATCATCGGCCCCGAGCGCGGCGGACGCGGACGCAGGCGGGGTCTCGCGGCGCGGCTGGCCGACGTCGCCAGCTATGACGAGGGCGGCGGCAAGGCGATCGCGAGCGCGCGCGACGCGGCCGACGCGCTGCCGTCGGACGGGTGGCTGGCGCGACTGGCGGACGGCAATCCGTTCGGGCCGATCGAGGCGCTGCTCGCCGCGGTGCGCGCGCTGACGTACGCGCGAGATGAGAGTGGCGGCCAGGAGGCGGGTTACGGGATCGAGACCGAAGCCGCCCAGCTCGACGGCAATTTTGTCGAGCTGGCGCAGCAGGCGGGAAGCGCGCTCGCGGCGATCCGCCAGCCACTGATCAAGCTCGGCGTGCGGCTCGAAGCGCTCGGCGCCGAACCGCCCGACTGGATCGACGGCGCGGGCCGCGCGCGGATCGAAGGCGCGCGCCACTCGCTCGGCTGGCGGATCGACACGCTGGCCGCGTGGGAAGCATTGCTCGACCGGCTCGGCGGCCCGGCCGATCCCGACTTCGTCGACTGGCTGGCGGTCGAACGGTCCGACGCGCGCGAATTCGATGTCGGGCTCCACCGCCGCTTCCTCGACCCGATGAAGCCGTTTGCCCGCGTCGTGCTCGAACCGGCGCACGGGGTCATGCTGACCAGCGCGACGCTCCGTGACGGAGAGGACTGGAACGCGGCGCTGGCCCGCTCGGGCGCGCGCCATGTCGACGGCACCGCGATGCTGGCCGCGGCCGACAGCCCGTTCGACTACGCCGCCTGTTCCGAAGTGCTGATCGTCACCGACGTGCTCAAGGGCGACCTGGCGGGCCTCGCTGGGGCCTATGCGCGGATCATCGAGACGTGCGGCGGCGGCGTGCTCGGCCTGTTCACCGCGATCCGCCGGCTCCGCGCGGTGCACGGCCGCATCGCCGACCGGCTCGCGCGCGAAGGCCTGCCGCTTTACGCCCAGCACGTCGATCCGATCGACACCGGCACGCTGGTCGATATCTTCCGCGACGATCCGCGGGCCAGCCTGCTCGGCACCGACGCGTTGCGCGACGGGGTCGATGTGCCCGGCGAGAGCCTCCGCTGCGTGGTGCTGGAGCAAGTGCCGTGGCCCAAGCCGAGCATTCTCCACCGGGCGCGGCGTGCAGCGACACCAGCGTCGCTGGGGGGCGGCAGCGCGCACGACGACCGGATCATCCGCGCGCGGCTGGCGCAGGCGTTCGGGCGCCTGATCCGCAGCGCGGGCGACCGCGGCCACTTCGTCGTGCTGTCGCCCGCGTTTCCCAGCCGGTTGCTGAGCGCCTTCCCGCCCGGCACGCCGGTCCACCGGGTCACGCTCGACGAGGCTTTACAGCGCGTCACCGCCGGTGTTTCTGGCGCGGTGATTGTCGCCGCGCGAGAGCAGGAGCCTAGCTGAGTGAAGCGCCTCGGGCTGTTGCGCCACGCCAAATCGGACCAGGATGACGTGTCGCTGCGCGATTTCGACCGCGGGCTCAACGCGCGCGGACGACGCGGCGCGGCGCTGATGGGTCGCCACATCCGCGAGCACGGCGAGGCGTGGGACGTGGTGGTGGCGAGCCCCGCCGAACGCGTGAAGCTGACATTGGAGGCGAGCGGGCTGGAGTTGCCGGTGCGGTTCGACCCGCGCACCTACCTGGCCGACGCCGCCACGCTGCTCGACCTGCTGCAGGACCTCGCGGGCGATCCCGGCTCGGTGCTGCTGGCGGCGCACAATCCGGGACTCCAGGATCTGGTGTTCAAGCTGGTGCTGCCGGGCGCGGACAGCGCGCTGTTCGATCAGGTGGCGCAGAAATATCCGACCGCGACTTACGCGGTGATCGAGCTGGACATCGCGCGCTGGGCCGACCTCGCGCCCGGGTGCGGGCGGCTGGTCCATTTCGCCCGCCCGCGCGATCTCGATCCGGCGCTCGGGCCGGATAACTGAGCCGGCGGCTTAGGCGGCAAGCGCCTCGGCCAAGCGCTCGCGGATCGCGCGCAGGCGCGGGAGCACATCGTTCGCGGCCGGTGCGGTGTGCGGCGCGGCGTCGATTGCGCTCGCGGAGGCACCTGGCGCCGCGCCGGAACCGCGCTCCAGCGCCTGGCGCGCGCCCTTGAGGGTATAGCCTTCGCGGTTGATCAGCCGGTCGATCGTGGCGACCAGGGTCACGTCCTCGGGCCGGTAATAGCGCCGACCTCCGCTGCGCTTGAGCGGGCGCAGCATCGGGAACTGCTGCTCCCAATAGCGCAGCACGTGCTGCTTGATGTTCAAGGCCGCGCCGACTTCCCCGATCGTGCGCAGCGCCGCCGGCTCCTTGCCGTCGAGAAACCGCGGCTGACGCGGATCGCCGCTGTCAGCCACCTTGCGCGATCCGGTCCTTGAGCTTCTGGCTCGCCCGGAAGGTCATCACCCGGCGCGGGGTGATCGGGACTTCGACCCCGGTCTTGGGATTGCGCCCGATACGTTCGCGCTTGTCGCGCAGCACGAAGCTGCCGAAGCCCGAGATCTTGACGTTCTCGCCCTCGGACATGGCGTGGCACATCTTGCCCAGGATCGATTCGACCAAGGCCAGGCTTTCGGCGCGCGACAAGCCCAGCTTGCGATTGATTGTCTCCGCCAGGTCGGCACGAGTGAGAGTGCCAACGGACCGCATCATGTCCATGCGACCATCCTTTTTGTCCAAAGTTCGGCGATCCCACCGGCACAGATGCCGTAATTGCCTTATGTTTGCAACCTAACTAACCGAGTTTCCCCGGTTTAAACGCGCAGCAGGCTCGCGCCCCAGGTAAATCCGCCGCCCATCGCCTCGAGCATGACGAGGTCGCCGCGCTTGATGCGCCCGTCGCGCCACGCGACATCGAACGCCAGCGGGACCGACGCGGCCGACGTGTTGGCATGGCGGTCGACGGTGACCACGACTTTGTCGAACGGCAGCCCGAGCTTGCGCGCGGTGGCCTCGAGGATTCGCAAGTTGGCCTGATGCGGCACCACCCAGTCGATCTCGGCCGCCGAATGGCCGGTCTCGGTGAGCACTTCGCCGAGCACTTCGGCGAGGTTGACGACCGCGTGGCGAAACACTTCGCGGCCTTTCATGCGCAGCTTGCCGACGGTCCCGGTGGTCGAGGGTCCGCCGTCGACATAGAGCAGTTCGCGGTGCGTGCCATCGGCGTGGAGCTTGCTCGCCAGCACCCCCGGGCCGTCCTCAGCGACCTCTTCGGCCCGCAGCACCATCGCCCCCGCGCCATCGCCGAACAGCACGCACGTCGCGCGGTCCTCCCAGTCGAGGATGCGGCTGAAGGTTTCCGCGCCGATCACCAGCGCGCACTTGGCCATCCCGGTGCGGAGCAGCGAATCGGCGGTCGCCAGCGCGAACAGGAAGCCCGAGCACACCGCGGCGAGGTCGAACGCGATTCCCCCGGGCCGGCACCCGAGCCGTGCCTGGACCAGCGTCGCGGTCGCCGGGAAGGTGCTGTCCGGCGTCGCGGTCGCGAGCACGATCAGGTCGACCTCGGCCGGGTCGATCCCGGCGTCGGCCAGCGCCGCGCGGGCCGCATCGGTCGCCAGCGTACCGGTGGTCTCGCCTTCGCCCGCGATGCGCCGCTCGGTGATCCCGGTCCGCGCGCGGATCCATTCGTCGCTGGTATCGACCATCTTGGCGAGCTCGTCGTTGCCGAGCACGCGCGCGGGCAGCGCCGAGCCGGCGCCTTTGAACACCGCGCGGATCATTGCGCTTTGCGGCTGCGGCCGTTGGTCCGCAGGCGGTCCTCGCCCAGTTCGGCTAGATCGGCGGCGATCCGCTCGGTGAGCGAATCCTCGAGCAGCCGCGCGGCGACCGCGACCGCGTTGGCGACCCCGGCGGCGCTGGCCGAGCCGTGCGATTTCACCACCACTCCGTTGAGACCGAGGAAGACCGCGCCGTTGTGGTTGTTGGGATCGAGGTGATGGCGCAGCAGCTCGGTGGCCGGGCGCGAGACGAGGAACCCGATCTTCGAGCGCAGCGAACTGCGGAACGCGGTCTTGAGCAAGTCGGTGACGAACCGCGCGGACCCTTCGATCGCCTTGAGCGCGATATTGCCAGAAAATCCGTCGCTGACGACCACGTCGACATTGCCACGGTTGATCTTGTCGGCCTCGACAAAGCCTTCGAAGTGGAGTGCCAGGCCGGTCGCGTCGCGCAGCCGCTGCGCCGCCTCCTGCAACTCGTCGGTGCCCTTGGTCGCTTCGGTGCCGATGTTGAGCAGCCGCACCCGCGGCCGCTCCTGTCCGGTGACGATGCGCGAATAGGCCGCGCCCATGATCGCGAACTGGACCAGGTTGCGCGCATCGCATTCGGTATTGGCGCCGAGGTCGAGCATGACCACGTCGTGCTCCTCGAGCGTGGGCATGATCGCGGCCAGCGCCGGGCGGTCGATCCCGGGCATGGTGCGCAGCGCCATCTTGCTCATCGCCATCAGCGCACCGGTGTTGCCGGCGCTGACCGCGGCCCCCGCCGCCCCGCGCTTCACCGCGTCGATCGCCAGGCCCATCGAGGTGAGCTTGGCCCGGCGCAGCGCGCGGGTCGGCTGCTCGTCGCCTCGAACCACGTCCGGGGCGTGCAGGATATCCGAACTGGCGCGCAGATTGGGGTGTTTGACGAGCGCGGCTTCGATCGCCGGCTGATCGCCGACCAGCAGGAATTTGAACTGG
>JBDSDC010000127.1:0-11110 GCA_039920725.1 Croceibacterium sp.
ACCATCAGCATCGGCACGAAGAAGACCGCCGCTACCGGATTGAAATAAGGCGGCCCGACCGAGACCCGCACGCCGAACGCCTCGGTCAGCAGCGGGTACAACGTGCCCAGAAGGACAATCCCGAGGATCGCGGACAGCGCGACGTTGTTGACCACCAGCGCGCCCTCCCGGCTCAGCACCGAGAACCGCTCGCCCTCGGCCACCGTCCCCGCGCGCAGCGCGAACAGCGTCAGCGCCCCGCCAATGTACAGCGCCAGCAACGCGAGGATGAAGGTCCCCCGCTGCGGATCGACCGCAAAGGCGTGAACGCTGGTGAGGATGCCCGAACGGACCAGGAAAGTGCCGATCATGCTCATCGAAAACGCCACCACGCCGAGCATGATGGTCCACGCGCGCAGCGCGTCGCGCGCGGCCAGCACGCTCGCCGAATGGAGCAGCGCGGTCGCCGCCAGCCACGGCATCAGGCTGGCGTTCTCGACCGGGTCCCAGAACCACCAGCCGCCCCATCCGAGCTCGTAGTAAGCCCAATAGCTGCCCGCGGTGATGCCCAGCGTAAGGAACACCCACGCGCCCAGCACCCACGGGCGCATGACCTTGGCGAATTCGGGCGTCACTTGCCGCGTCACCAGCGCGCCGACCGCGAAGCTGAACGCGATCGAAAGCCCGACATAGCCGCAATAGAGCGTCGGCGGGTGGAACGCGAGGCCGAGGTCCTGCAGCAGCGGGTTGAGCCCGGCCCCTTCCGCCGGCGCCGGATCGAGCCGCGCGAACGGGTTCGAGGACAGCAGCAGGAACGCATAGAACCCCAGCGTCACGAAGGCCTGCGCGGCCAGCGTCGCCAGCATCGTCCGCTCGGGCAGGCGCCGCTCGACCAGTGCGATCAGCCCGCCCGCCGCGGCCATGATCATCACCCACATAAGCATCGAGCCTTCGTGGTTGCCCCACGCGCCCGCGATCTTGAAGATCAGCGGCTTTTCGCTGTGCGAATTGTGCGCCACCAGTGCGACCGACAGATCGGTCACCGAAAAGACCCACAGCAGCGCGGCGAAAGACACGGCGCAGAGTAGCGCCTGGACCACCGCCGCCGGGCGGACCATCGCGCTTAGCGGCTCCCCGCCCGCGCGCATCCCGAACACGCCGGCAACCAGTTGCAACGCGGCCAGCGCGGCCGCCAGCCACAGGGCCGCAAGTCCGAGCTCGGCGATCATTGCGCTTCGGCGACCGTCTGGCGCTTCTGCGCCTCGGTCATGTCCTTGAGCTCGCGCGGGACGTAATTCTCGTCGTGCTTGGCCAGCAGGTTGCTCGCCGCGAAGGTCCCGTCGGCGCGCATCGCTCCTTCCGCGACGACGCCCGAGCCTTCGGTGAACAACGCGGGCACGATGCCCGAGAATGCCACCGGCACGCGCGCCTTGCCGTCCTCGACCACGAAGTCGATTGTGACCCCGTCGGGCCGGGTCCTGAGCGAGCCTTTCTCGACCATCCCGCCCAGCCGCACCGCGCGGCCCGGCTCGGGCGGCCGGGCGGCGATGTCGCTCGGGACGTAGAAATAGCTCGCCTGGTTCCTGAGCGCCCACATCGCCAGCAGCGCCGCAGCGACCAGCGCGGCCAGCGCGAGCATGACCAGGACCAGCCGCTGGTGCTTGGGCTTGAACGCCGCGCTCACCCGCGGCGGCTTTCGTCGCGGCGGCGCTCGGCGCCGACCATCGCCAGCCAGCTCCACGCGGTCAGCGCCAGCGTTCCGCCGATCGCCACCGAATAGGCGGCGAGTACGAAATCCCACTGGTCGAGCGCTTCCTTCATGCTTCGAGCGCCTTGCGCCGCAGCCGCGCCTCGGCCTGGGCCTCGGCGAGCAGCGCCCGCATCCGGGCCAGCACCACGCCGCCGAACAACAGCGAAAAGCCGAGCAACGCGGCCAGCAACGGCGCCAGGAACACGCCCGCCATCGCCGATCCGCCGGTGGTCAGGCTGGGCGGCTGATGGAGCGAATTCCACCAGATCACCGAGTAATGGATGATCGGGATATTGATCGCGCCGACCAGCCCGAAGATCGCCGGGATGCGGTTCGAACCGCCCTCGCGCGCGACCACGCCAGCCAGCGCGATGTAGCCGAAATAGAGGAACAGCAGCACCAGCATGGAGGTCAGCCGCCCGTCCCACACCCACCACGCGCCCCATGCCGGTCGGCCCCAGATCGAACCCGTCGCGAGGCAGATGGCGGTGAACGCCGCGCCCGGCACCGCCGCCCCGCGCGCGGCGATGGCGGCGAGCGGGTGGCGCCACACCAGCTCGGACAGGCTGGCGGCGGCGATCGCCCCCCACCCGGCCATGCCGAGCCACGCGGTCGGCACGTGGATGAATAGGATGCGGACCGTTTCGCCCTGCAGCCGTTCGGCCGGGACCGCGGTCAGGCCCCAGGCGAGCGCCGCGCCCGTCACCAGCAACCCCGACAGCACCAGCGCCGGCGTGAGCCAGCGGGCGATCCTGAGGAAGCGGGCGGGAGTGGCGAAGCCGTGCATAGATCCGAATGGAACGTGGGCGGCGCCGCTTTGACAGGTGCTGAACCTAGCGGCAAGCACCCTGCTCGCTAGGCCCGCCCGATCAGCGCTTGCGCCATCCGGTCGGCGACCACGTCGGGGCTGTCGCCGCCGGCATCGCTGCTTTGCCATATCGCCCGCAACCGGTCGGGAATCCGCGCGATGCGCTTGTGCACCTCGTTGATGTCGCACGGCTGGCCATACTGGCGGCACAAGTATTCCAGGCTGACATTGATGATCCCACCGGCGTTGATCACGTAGTCGGGCGCATAGAGGATGCCGCGATCGGCCAGGACGCGGCCCTGTCCGCGCCGGGCGAGCTGGTTGTTCGCCCCGCCCGCGACGACCGCGCAATCGAGCGCGGCGATGCCCGCATCGTCGAGGATCGCGCCGAGCGCGTTGGGGCTGAACACGTCGCAGGCGGCCGCCATGATCGCATCGGCGGCCACCGCCTTGGCGCCGAGCTCACTCGCCAGCGACCGCGCGCGCGCGGTCTCGACATCCGCCAGCGTCAGCCGGGCTCCGTCCTTTGCGAGCAGCCGGGCGAGGCCGCCGCCGACGCTGCCGCAGCCCTGGATGGCGACATGAACGCCTTTGACATTGTCCTTGCCGAGCTTGTGCGCGACCGCTGCCTTGAGGCCGAGGAAAATGCCCATCGCGGTGAACGGGCCCGGATCGCCGCCCAACTCGCCCGCCACCGCCGGCAGCCCGCACACGTGCGGCGTGCGGCGCGCAATGGCGACCATGTCGGCCTCGCTCGCGCCGACGTCCTGGGCGGTGACGTAGCGGCCACCCAGCGCATCGATCGCGTCTCCGAAGGCCGCCAGCATCGCGGGAGTCTTGGTCCCGGCCTTGTCGAGCAGCACGACCGCCTTGCCCCCGCCCATCGGCAGTCCGGCCATCGCGTTCTTGTAGCTCATCCCGCGGCTCAGCCGCAGCGCGTCCTTCATCGCGCCCGCCGGATCGGCGTAATGCCAGAACCGCGTCCCGCCGGCGCCCGGGCCGAGGTGGGTGGAATGCAGCGCGACGATCGCGGTCAGCCCGCTCGCGCGGTCATGGACCAGCTCCACCAGCTCGTGGTCGTCGTAATCGGGATCGGTCCAGAAGGCGGCCATCGCTTCGTCCATGCCAGCGTTGCAAGGCGGCCGGGCGCAAGGGGAATGGGGCGATTGACGGGTCTTGAACCCGCGACCTCCGGTACCACAAACCGGCGCTCTAACCAACTGAGCTACAATCGCCACAGCCGTTGCCCGAAGCCGTGAAAGCGGGGCAGTTAGGCTGCTGCGCCGGCCGGTCAAGCGGCATCGGCGCGGGCGCGAGCCTGTTGCACAGGGGGCCCGCCAGGCAAAGCGAAAACTGCGCAGATCGGCGCAGCACGCAACTATGTTACCGGGCCGTCTCGCGCTATGGCGCGGCATGGCGAATCCGGGCGCGACCACTGCCGAACAGCTGCTGGCGTACCCCGGGGTGCGGCGCATCCCGACCCCGCGGATCGAGCTGTTCGACCGGCCGCGATTCCTGACCGGCGAGCATTGCGCGCGGCTGATCGCGCTGATCGACCGGGGCCGGCGCCCGTCAACGCTCGCCGATCCCAACGGCGACAACGCCTTTCGCACCAGCGAAACTTGCGATCTGGAACCGGGCGAACCGGCGGTCGCCGAGCTCGAGGCGTTGCTGTTGGCGCTGACCGCATGCGATCCAGCTCACGGCGAGCCGGTCCAGGGCCAGCGCTACGAAGTGGGGCAAGAATTCAAGCCGCATACCGACTACTTCGAGCTGGGCGGCGCGGATTTCCACACTTACACCGCGGTGGCTGGGCAGCGGACGTGGACCTTCATGATCTATCTCAACCAGCCGCAGGCGGGCGGGGCGACGCGCTTCAAGGTGGCGGGCAAGATGTTCCAGCCCGAGACCGGCAAGCTGGTGGGCTGGAACAATCACAGCCCCGACGGCACGCTCAATCCCGCGACGCTCCATCACGGGATGAAAGTGCGTAAGGGCGTCAAATACCTGATCACCAAATGGTACCGCGAAAGGCCTTGGGGATGGTAAGGAACGGTTCGTGTCACTGCGGCGCGGTGAAGTTCACCGTCGAGCTGCCCGAAACCTTGCGCGGGGTGCGCTGCGATTGCTCGATCTGCGCGATGAAGGGCGCGGTCATGGTCGGCGCTTCGCTTGGCGACCTGACGATCCTCGAAGGCGAGGACAAGCTGACGCTGTACCGGTTCAACAGCGGAGTGGCGAAGCACTACTTCTGCTCGCTGTGCGGCAGCTACACGTTCCACCAGCGCCGCTCCGATCCGAACACTTACGGCGTCAACGCCGCGTGCCTCGGGCTCAACCCGTATCACGATTTCCCCGACGTCGCGGTGGCCGACGGCGTGAACCATTCACTCGACACCGGCACCGCCCGCCTCGCCGGGCGCCTCAGGTTCGAGGAAGCGCCGCCCGAATGACGAAAGGACGGCCCCGCGGGACCGCCCTTCGGACACTCGGCGCTGCCGCGCTCAATTCTTCTTGAGCGACAGTCCGCCGAACCGCTTGTTGAACTGCGCCACACGGCCGCCCTGGTCGACCTGGCGGGTGCCGCCGGTCCACGCCGGGTGGCTCTTGGGATCGATGTCGAGGTGCATCGTGTCGCCTTCCTTGCCCCAGGTGGAGCGGGTTTCGAACACGGCGCCGTCGGTCATCTGCACCTTGATGGTGTGGTATTCGGGATGGATATCGGCCTTCATGGCGTAACAAGTCCTTTTGTCCGTGTGGCCGGTACCGACCGGCCGGGCAATGTCGGGAAAGGCGCGCGCTTACAGATGAGCACGGCGAATTTCAAGCCTTACGCAGCGGGCGGGTCGGCGATCATGGCGGTGAAGGTGACTTCGCACGTCGTCTTGCCTTCGACGCTGGCCTTACCCCAGAATTTGCACACCCGCGCGCGCTTCTGGACGAAGCCGACGTGGAGCTCGAGCAGGCAGCCGGGCTCCACCGGATTGCGGAACTTTGCCCCGTCGATGGCCATGAAATAGACCAGCTTGCCCGATCCGGCGAGCTCAAGCGTCTCGATCGCGAGGATCGCCGCCGCCTGCGCCAGCGCCTCGATCTGCAGCACGCCCGGCATGATCGGGCGGCCGGGGAAATGGCCCTGGAAAAACTGCTCGTTGAAGGTGACCGCCTTCAGCGCGCGGATTTCCTCGCCGATCGTGATCTGGGTGACACGGTCGACTAGCAGCAGCGGATAGCGGTGCGGCAGGGCATTGAGGATTTGTCCGATGTCGTAGGTGGTCGCCACCTCGCGCGCCGGCGCTGCCTCGCTCATGCCCTGCCCCCGCTTGCCCGTCTTAGCGGCCCTGCACCGGGGCGGTCGCGGGCCGCTGGCCGGCGGCCGGAGCCGCCGCGGGACGCTGTCCGGCGGCCTGCTGCTGCGCGGCTTGCTGTTCGCGCATCTCGCGCGGGAGCCAGCCTTGCGGCGGCACCAATTGCGCGGCCGGGATCAGCGCGTTGAGCTCGGTCAGGACCGCCTGATTGAGGTTATAGGCGTTGTCGGCGTAGACCACCTGGTCGGGAGTCAGCACCAGGCTGACGCTCTGCTTCTTGGCCGCGGCCTGGACCGCCGCGCTCAGCTTGTCCTGGATCTGCTCTTCGACATAAGCCTGCGACAGCGCAACTGGCGCGAGGATCTGGTTCAATTCCTGTTCGCCGGCCTGCTGGAGCTGTTGGAGCTGCGCCGCCTGCTGCTGGAGCGATGCCTGGTTGGCACCCGCCGCCTGGCTGTCGGACTGGAGCTTGGCGTAAAGCGGCGTGATCTGCTGAGTGATGGCGTTGCGCCGCGCGGTCGCCTGGTCGATCTGCGCCTTGTAAGTGACCGGGCGCTGCTGCGCGGCGACCTTGTAGGCGTTGGAATTGGCCACCACGCCGGTGATGTTGACGATGGCGATACCGCGCACGGTGGGGGCCGCCGCCTGGGCGAAGGCGGGCGCGAGCGCCAGCGGTGAGGCCACCGCCGCGAGCGCAATTCCGGCGGCCAGCGCCGGCTTGAGGAAATGGGTCATCAGAATTGGGTTCCTACGTTGAAAGTGAATCTCTTGGCATCGTCGCCGGGCTGCTTGAGCAGCGGATAGGCGAAGTTGATCCGAAACGGGCCGAACGGCGAGTTCCAGTTTACCCCGATCCCGACCGTCAGGCGCGGCATCGGCGAATCGCCATAGAACTCCTCGACGAACGGCGGCAGCGTCTGGCCGATCGCGGTGTTGGGATTGCCGCTCGGATCGAGCGCCGTGGTTACAATCGTCGTCGTGGGGGTGCCATTGGTTGTCACCGTCTGGCTGTACAGCGCATTGCCGCCGCTGTCGCGCGTCGGAAGGAAGATGCCGCTCGGATAGGGGCTTACGGTCAGAGCCGGGTGTGTCACGTTGAACACCGCGCCCGCGTCCATGAAGATCGACGGACGCAGGCCCAGCTCGCGCGCGCCCGAGCCGAGCGGAATTTCCAGCTCGGCCCGGCCGAGATACATCGCATGTCCGCCGATCGCATCCTGGACCGTGCTGTTGTCGGTGATCGGCAGCGGGACGCCCGACGAGTCGTAGAACCGGCGCACCACGCGCGGGCCCACGCCGCGAATGTCGAACCCGCGGAAATCCGGCTCGCCGAGGAACAGGCGGTCGGTCAGGAGCACGTCGTCGACCCCCGGACCGCGGTCCTTGAGGCCCTTGATGTAGCCGCCTTTGAAGCTGAGCGAGAAGATGAACCCGTGACTGACCGGCCAGAAGTGGGCAATCTCGCCGGTCACCCGCGCATAGTGGGTCGATCCGCCCAGACCGGCGAAATCGAGATTGAGCGAGGCGTCAGTCCCGCGGGTCGGGCGCACCGAACTGTCGAGCGAACGGTAGATCAGCGACGCGCCGAGCAGCGAAGTCGTCCGGTTGCCCAGCGCCTCGCACAAGTAGCGCCCCGCGATCAGCGGCTCGCAGGTGCGGATTCCGTCACCGTCGGTGTCGGAGAAGTAAGTCGCTTCGTCGACCGTAATGTTATCGTAGTTGAAGGTGTAACGGCCCAGCAGCGACATGTATTCGGTCAGCGGCACGCCGGCGCGGACCTGGAGGCCGGTGGTCGCCGATTTGTAAGTCGCGCTCGCCTTGTCCAGGTAGCCGTTGTTGTAGTCCTTGCGGTAGAGGTCGACCCCGACCGAGATGTTCTTGTCGAACACGTAGGGCTCGGAGAAGCTGATCTGGCCCGACTTCGAATACTTCGAATAATTGGCCGAAAAGCCGACGATCTGGCCGCGCCCGCGGAAGTTCTTCTGCCGGATCGACCCCTGGAAGATGAAGCTTTCGAGGCTCGAGTAACCGGCCGATAGCGACAGCTCGCCAGTGGCCTGTTCCTGAACGTTGGCTTCGAGCACGATGCGGTCGGGCGCGCTGCCGTCGACTTGCTCGGTCTTGAAGTTTTCCTGAAAGTAACCGAGCGAATTGATCCGCGCGGTCGAGCGCTTGACCTGGACCGAGTTGAACGCATCGCCTTCGGCAAGGCGGAATTCGCGCCGCACGACCTTGTCCTGGGTCAAGGTGTTGCCGTTGACGTCGATCCGCTCGACGTAGACGCGCGGCGCTTCCTTGATCTGGAACTTGACGCCCATCGTCAGGTTCTCGCGGTCGGGCTTGAATTCCGGGCGCACGTCAGCGAATGCGTAGCCGAACGTCCCGGCGGTGGTGTTGAGCTGCTCGACCGTGTCCTCGACCAGCTTGGCGTCGTACCACTCGCCCTTGTGCATCGGCAGCAGCGTGGTCATCCGGGTGCTGTCGAAATCGCGCAACTGGCTTTCGACCGCCACGTCGCCGAACTTGTAGCGCTTACCTTCCTCGACCACGTAAGTGATGATGAAGTCGCGCTTGTCGGGGGTCAGCTCGGCGACCGCGGAGATCACCCGGAAATCGGCATAACCGTGCGTCAGGTAGAACTTGCGCAGCTGCTGCTGGTCGTAAGCTAGCCGGTCCGGATCGTAAGTCGTCGCGCTGCTGAGGATCTTGGTGATCCCGGCGACTTTGGTGATCATCTCGCCCCGCAGCTCGCCGTCGGAGAACGAATCGTTGCCGATGATGTTGATCTGGCGGACGCGCGACTTGGACCCTTCGTTGATCTCGAACACCAGGTCGACGCGGTTCTGGTCGAGCTGGACCATCTTCGGCTCGACTGTGGCCGCGAACCGGCCCTGGCGCTTGTACAGCTCGATGATGCGGTTGACGTCGGCGCGCACTTTGGAGCGAGTGAAGATCTGCCGAGGCGCGAGCTTGATCTCGGGCGTGATCTTCTCGTCCTTGAGACGCTTGTTGCCCTCGAGCACGATGCGGTTGATGACCGGGTTCTCGACCACGGTGATGACCACGTTGCCGTTGTTTTCGGCGATGTTGTAATCGGAAAACAGCTCGGTCGCGGCGAGATCCTTGAGCGCCTGGTCGCCCGCGGCGGCGGTGTAGCGCTGGCCGGGGCGCAGCTGGATATAGCTGACGATCGTCTCGGGCTCGAGCCGCTGGGCCCCGGCGACCGCGATCGAGCGAATGATGTCGCCCTCCGGAGCAGCCGGCGCGGGAGCGGCGGCGGGCGGCGGGGCCGGCTGCGCGGGCGCCGCCTGGGCCAAGGCCTGACCCGGCAGCCCGGCCAGCATCGTGCACGCCAACAGCGCCGCACCGTACTTCGAGGCTGCAAACGACTTGGCCTTAGCGCTCATGTAACGTCCGTTCATCGACCCCGTCGTTTCTTTGAAAATTGCCGCGCGATGCGTTTCGCCGAACGCCCAGAATGCCCGCTTCACGGCGGGCACAGCGCCTTGCCCGATGCGCGGCGGTCGATCAAGCAGTGAAGGCCGGGCGTTCAGCGGTCGGTACTTTCTTATCCCCGCCCAACCCTATCGGCGGAGCGCCTTGCCTGCGAACCGCCTATCCGCCGAGCGCCGGCAGCGAGACGATGTCGTTGATCGTCACGAACAGCATCAGCGCGAGCACGAAGGCCAAGCCGGTCCTGAACGCCCATTCCTGACTGCGTTTTCCCAGCGGCTTACGGCGGATCGCTTCGGCCGCGTAAAACGCCAGGTGCCCACCGTCGAGGCCGGGGATTGGCAGCGCGTTAATGAATGCCAAGTTAATTGAAACCATCGCCGCCAGCTCGGCGAACTGGATCCACCCGAGCGTCAGCCGCTCGCCCGAAACCTTGGCGATCTTGATCGGGCCACCGAGCTCGGACAGAGGTTGCACCCCGGTCACGATCTGGCGGATGCCGCGCACCATGATGACCAGGATGCCGCCGGTGTCGCGGACCGCCTGGGTCACCGCCGTGACGGGCCCAAGGCGGACGATCTCGACTTTGCCGGCCGGCGCGATGCCCAGCCGGCCGACCTTGCCTTTGTTGCCGAACTCGTCGCTGATGGTGGCCGCCTGCGCGATCAGCCCGACCGTGCGCCGCTCGCCTTCGCGCTCGACGGTCATCGTGAACCGCACGCCGGGGCTGGTCATGATCTCCTGCCGCAGGGTCAGGAAATCGGTCACCGGCTCACCGTCGAGCGCGACGATCAGGTCGCCCTTTCGCAATCCGGCAAGGTCGGCCGACGAGCCGGCCTGGATCTCGCCGATGCGCGGGGGAAGCACGGGCCGCCCGTAAGCGAGGTTGAAGGCCGCCAGGATCGCGACCGCGAGCAGCAAGTTGGTGACCGGGCCCGCGGCCACGATCAGCGCCCGCTGCCACAGCGGCTTGGCCTGGAACGTCAGCGCCCGTTCGGCCGCCGGGAGGGCGAGCCATTCGGGGGACGACTGGCCGGCGGGATTAATGTCGCCGGCGAACTGGACATAGCCGCCCAGCGGCAGCGCCGACAGCCGCCAGCGGGTGCCGCGGCTGTCGGTGAACCCGGCGAGCTCCTTGCCGAAGCCGACCGAGAACTTGTCGGCCTTGACCCCGAACCAGCGCCCGACCAGGTAATGGCCCAGCTCGTGCACCGTCACCAGCGGACCGAGCAGCAGCAGGAACCCGGTCAGGTACATCCACAGCGGCGGCGCGGCGATCATCTCAGGCGAGCTCCAACATCTCGCCGGCGCGCACCCGCGCCTCGGCGTCGACCGCGAGCACGTCGCCCAGCGACGCCGGTGAAGCGAGCTGGACGCGGGCCAAAGTCGCCTCGACGATTGCGGTAATCCGGGTGAACCCGATGTGACCGGAGAGAAACGCCGCGACCGCGACTTCGTTGGCGGCGTTGAGCACCGCCGGCGCGGCCCCGCCCGCGGCGGCCGCCTGCCGCGCCAGCCGAGTGGCCGGAAAGCGTTCTTCGTCGGGCGAAAAGAACGACAGCTCGCCGATCGCCGCCAGGTCGAGCGGCGCGCACGGCGTATCCATCCGCGCTGGCCAGGCCAGCGTCGCGGCGATCGGCACGCGCATGTCCGACGGGCCGAGCTGCGCCAGCGTCGAGCCGTCGCGGTACTCGACCATCGAGTGGACCACGCTTTGCGGATGGATCAGGATCCGCAACGCGTCGAGGCCGACCGGGAACAAGTGATGCGCCTCGATGAATTCGAGGCCCTTGTTCATCATCGTGGCCGAAT
>JBDSDC010000128.1:0-3287 GCA_039920725.1 Croceibacterium sp.
ACCGCCAGCGCCAGCGTCACCAGCAGCGGTCCGCTCAGGAGCGGCGCGCACGCCGCGCCGCCGCCATCTTCGGGCGGTTTGTCCGGCAAAACCTGCGCTGGCCCGGACAAGCTCAATCCCCTGTCAGAATGCGGTCCACCAGCTGCTTCACCGTGGGGGTGAAGTTGTTCGAATAGAACGGGTCCTGCTTGAAGCGGAATGCCGAGTGACCGGCGAACATCAGGTTCTGTTCGGTATCGCCGCCGTGAGCGATGTCCTGCAGCGTCTTCTGGATGCAGAAGCTGCGCGGATCGGCCAGCCGCCCGGTGCTGTAATCGTCATGATCCTTCCACGACGAGAACCCGCAATGCGACAGGCAGCCCATGCATGCCGCCTGGTCCTCGCGGATCGTCGCCCGCTCCGCCGGATCGACGAACACCACGGTATCGTCGGGGGTCTTGAGCGCTTCGGTGTGCCCGTCGGCGACCCACTCGCGGGCACGCGCGCGGTCCTTGGGGGTGACCCAGAAGTTCTTGCCCTTCACGCCAACGTCGAGCTGCACCGTATGGTCGCCGGCGCTGACCCGCGAGTATGGCACTTGGCGGTCGCTGCGGCCTTCGAGCTCGCGCAGGAACGGGTTGCGCACCGCCGAGCTGTAGAACCCCGTCGGGCTGAACCGGTGGAGCAGGATATCGCCGTCGTCGAGTGTGCGCAGCCGGTCCTTCCACCCTTGCGGGATCGGGCTCTCCTCGGTCAGCAATGGGCGCGTGCCGAACTGGAACGCGATCTGGCCGAGCTCGGGATTGTCGATCCAGCTCTCCCATTCGCGCAGGAACCACACCCCGCCCGCCATGATGATCGGCACCTCGTCGGCAATACCTTCGGCACGCATTGTGTCGCGCAGCGCCTTGACCCGTGGATAGGGGTCTTCGGGACAGAGCGGGTCCTCGGCATTGCTGAGACCGTTGTGCCCGCCGGCGAGCCACGGGTCTTCGTAAACCACCGCCGCCAGCAGGTCGCTGACCTTGTGATAGGCGCGTTTCCACAGCGCCCGGAAGGCGCGCGCTGAGCTGATGATGGGCAGGTAGTTGACGTTGTAGCGCTGGGCGATCTCCGACAACCGGTAAGGCATGCCCGCGCCGCAAGTCACGCCGGCGACCAAGCCCTTGGTCTTCTCGAGCACGCCTTCGAGCACTTGCTGCGCGCCGCCCATCTCCCACAGCACGTTGATGTTGATCGCGCCCCTGCCGCCGGCGACGTCGTAGGCGCGCTTGACCTGCTCGACCGCGCCGTCGATCGCATAACGCACCAGTTGCTCGTGGCGTTCGAGCCGCGTCAGCGCGTCATAGATTTGCGGGACGATCTTGCCTTCGGCGTCGTAGCTGTCGGCGTTGACCGCGCTGACCGTACCGATCCCGCCCGCGGCCGCCCACGCGCCCGAGCTCAGGTGATTGGTGGCGGATACGCCCTTGCCCCCTTCGATCAGCGGCCACACTTCCTGGCCACCATAAAGAATGGGTTTTAAACCCTTGAACGACATAATTTATCCCACTTTACCCGCGCCGGCCGGGACGGCTTGTTGCTGGATTACGGCCTGGCTGCACGGCTTTATCTTGTCCGGTTCCGGGCGCGCGCCCTCGACCGTGAATTGCGCATAATAACCTGCCAGTTCGGGCTTGCGAACAAATTCCGCCAGCTTGAACCCGACGGCGGCGAACTCGCAGAACAACAACTGGGGGGCAATCCCGTGCCGGTCGGTCGGCTTGTCGACATCGACCACGATCACTTGCCCGCCCGCGCGCAGCGCGGGGCGCAAGCGCCACAGGAAGGCATAGGGCTCCTCGATCTCGTGGTACATGTGGACCATGAAAATCCGGTCGAAGCTGTTGTCAGGCAGCCGCGGATCGTCGGCCGTGCCCACTTGCGCATAGGCGTTGTCGAGATGGTCGCGCTCGATGCGGTTGGCGAGGCGCCCCATCGCGTCGCGGTCGATATCCTCGGCCAGTACGCGCCCCTTGCCGTCCACCCGTTCGGCCAGGCGCACGGTATAGTAGCCCTCGCCCGCCCCGATGTCGGCCACGGTCATGCCGGGGCGGATCAGCGCCAGGTCCATCACCGTCATCGCCTCGTTGCGGTCGTCGCGCGCCGCTTCGGTGGAAAAGCCGCTTCCGCCCCGCCCCGAAACCGGCCGGTCCGCCTGGGGGAACGCGCGCGCAGTGGCGGCGCGGCCTTCGTCGGCGGCGTTACAGGCACACAGGCAGAACGCGAGCGCAAGGGGAAGCGAAAGGCGCATGATGGGCGAGGCGCGGCTTAGCGGCTTGCGAGGGAACTGGCAAAGCCGGTTCCGACGAGGCGCTAGTCCACGTCCTCCACCTCGACCGTTTCGCCGGTAACCCGCTGGGCCAGCGCGGCGGCGACGAATTCGTCGAGCGCGCCGTCGAGCACGTCGCCGGGCGAGGTCGACGTCACCCCGGTGCGCAAGTCTTTCACCAGCTGGTAGGGCTGCAGCACATAGCTGCGAATCTGGTGGCCCCAGCCGATCTCGGTCTTTTCCTGGTATTCGCCCGCGGCGGCTGCCTCGCGCATCGCCATCTCGCGCTCGTACAGCCGGGCCTTGAGCATGCTCATCGCGGTCGCGCGGTTCTTGTGCTGGCTGCGATCATGCTGGCTGGCGACCACCACGCCGGTGGGCAAGTGAGTGATGCGGACCGCCGAATCGGTGGTGTTGATATGCTGCCCGCCCGCCCCGCTGGCGCGGTAAGTGTCGATCCTCAGGTCGCCTTCGTTGATCTCGATGTCGACGTTGTCGTCGATCACCGGATAGACCCACACCGAGCTGAACGAGGTGTGCCGCCGCGCCGAGCTGTCGTATGGACTGATCCGCACCAACCGGTGCACGCCGCTTTCGGTCTTGGCATAGCCATAGGCGTTCTCACCCTTGATCAGCAGCGTGGCGGACTTGATTCCGGCCTGCTCGCCAGCCTGGTATTCGACCGTCTCGACCTTGTACCCTTTGCGCTCGGCCCACCGGGCGTACATCCGAAACAGCATCTCGGCCCAGTCCTGGCTTTCGGTACCCCCTGCGCCCGCGTGGATTTCGAGGTACGTGTCGTTGGCGTCGACCTCGCCCGACAGCAGCGCGGTCACTTTATCGGCGTCGGCCCGCACGGCGAGCTGCTTGAGCGAGGCGAGGCCTTCCTCAACCACCGCCGCGTCGCCCTCGGCTTCGCCCAGTTCGACGAACTCGATCGCATCGCCCATCTCGGCGGTGATGCCGTTGACTGTTCCGATCGCGGCTTCGAGCCGGC
>JBDSDC010000129.1:0-22938 GCA_039920725.1 Croceibacterium sp.
GAGCGATCGGCGCGCCCCAGAACGCCACCACCGCGTCACCCACGAACTTGTCGATCACGCCGCCGTGTTCGAGTACGATCTGGCTGAGCGTCTCGAGATAGCGGTTGAGCAGCAGCGCGACCGTCTCGGGCTCGAGCGCATGGCTCATCTTGGTGAAACCCTCGAGGTCGCTGAACAGCACGAAGATGTTCTTCTTCTCGCCGTGCAGGGCGAGCAGTTCGGGCTTGTCGATTATCTCCTGTGCGATGCTGCGCGGCAGGTACTTGCCGAGCGCCGACTGGGCAAATCGCCGCTGCACCGCGCCCGACGCGCGCGCGGCCGACGTGACCGATGCAAAGGTCACGATCCATCCCAGCACCCACCCGGCGGCGGGCAGACCGTAAGTGTCGCCCCCCTGCACGTGGATCGCAAACGGCACGCCGACGAGCAGCAGGGTCTGCAGGACGAGCGCCGCGTAGACCCACCAATTGCGCAGCTCCAGCAGCCCCGTCAGTGCAGCGGCGGCGACGAACAGGACGGCAAACGCCCACAAGGTGATCGAATAGGGCTTGGGCAACCAGGCGCCGTCGAGCATTTGCGCGATCATGGTCGCATGAATTTCCAGCCCGGGCGGCAGAAAGTCGTTGCGGTCCGCTTCCGCGCCGCTCTCGGTCTTGGAAATCCAGTTCGTGATCGGCGTCTCGACCCGGTCGAAATCGACGATGTCGCCGCCGATCAGGACATAGCGGCCCTGGATCGCGGGCTTGAGCGCGGGCACGATCGCCGGATTGATGACCGCGTCGATCGGGATCGCGCTGAACACCCGCTGGTCGGTGAAGGCGGGGAGGCGATAGCGGATGGCGCCCTGGTACCCGGCCATCGTTCGGGCCCGATCGCCTCCCGCCGTCAGCATCGCCCGGCCGAGCATCGGGGGCATCCCGCTGATCTCGGCCGGCCAATTGCGCGTCACGCCGAAGTTGTTGTCCAGCACGATGCTGGCGGGCGCGGCCTTGCTGCCCTTGAGACGCGCCATGAAGCTGTCGAGGAACGCCTGCTGCTCGTACAGGATGTCGTCCTTTGTGGTCTCGGTACGCGTGTAGGCAAGCCGCGCCGGCGTCTTCATGCCGCGCAAGACCGCGATCAGTTCGTCGTCTTCGTCCTGCGGCTGGTCGAACAGGATATCGACCCCGATCGCTTTGGCGCCCATGCCGTCGAGGTTACGCAGCGCCTTGGCCAGGAGTCCGCGATCGAGCGGCGAGCGCTTGCGAGCGTTGATCAGGGTCTGGTCGCTATAGACCACCATGACGACGCGCTGATCCTGCGCCACGGGCGGCGCCAGCAAGTAGCTGCGCAAGTCGTAAAGGCCCCGCTCGGCTTCGCCGGTCAGCGGAAGATTCCAGCTGAACCGCGCCAGGACCAAAGCCGCAAGCAACAACATTGCAGTGACCGCGAGCCGCCGTCCGCCCGCCTCGCCGATATTGCGCCAGCCTCGTGCGAAGGTTCGCCTCAGGCCCGCGGCTGCCGTCATCGACGTGGCCTGGATCCGGTGGTCAGGTGCCGGCGGCCAGCGGGCGCGCGCCGTCTCCGATCAGCGCGAAGCCCGACCAGTAGAACGGATGCGACGTCTGCGGATCGTCCATCAGCTGTTGTTCTGCCGTGAGCAGAGCGCCGCCCACGCTGGAGCCCGGCGGGGCGGAGAAGAACGCACTGAACAATCGTTTGGTGGCGCCGTATTCCTCAGGCGCGGGCCAGTGGCTCGCGATCACCTGGCGTCCTCCGGCGCCGATGAAGGCGCGCACGAGCCCGTCGAGCGCATCGCCGCCCCCGCTTTCGATGCCCGCGGCGGCGGTCGCCTGCACCCCGGCGGTACCGGCGGTATCGCAGGCCGAAAGGATGACCAGATCCGCATCGAGGTGGAGATCGAACACTTCGGCGAACCGCAGCAGCCCGTCGGACCCGGCTCCGCCGAAGGAGGTGAGCAGCGCCGGATCGGCCGGGCACCCATCGGCGGGCGCCGTCACCAGGCCGTGGGTGGCAAAATGGACGATGCGGTAGCTATCCAGGTCGGTTCGCGCCTCGATCGCGGTATCGGTGAAGGCAGCACCCGTCAGCAGGGCGGACCGCGCCGGGCCGAAGACGGCTGCGGCCAGTCGCAACTCGTCGGCGGGAATCGGCTGATTCCACGCCGCCAGCGGGATTTCGCATCCACGGTCCGCGAGATTGACCGAGCGGACACTCGCCGCCGGGGCCAGCGCGCCGACCGGCGCGTTGTTCCCAAGGCCGAGATAGGCATGGCCGGCGGTGGACGAAGGCGCGCGGCGCGCGTCGCGAAAGCTGGCCGCGGATAAGGCCGTGGTGATCTCCCGCCCGCGGCCGAGCCAGTCGATGCCCCGGAAATCGAACTCGTCCCCCCCCGCGGCGACGCGGCCGTGATAGGCCGCCACGCCCGCTGGGTCGGTCGCCAGCAAGTTGATCGGGAGCTGGAGCAGGGCCCCGTCGGGCTCGAAGATCAGGTGCTTGAGGCCACGCAAGTCGCTGCTCACCGGGGCGAACACCGCCTGATAGAGCGCCTGCGCGCTGTCGACGTCGAACGGGTAAGTGGCGGTGACCCCGCCAATGCTGAGCGAGATGCTGTCGCGGAGGGCCGCCACCAGGTCGGCCACCTGGCCGGCGCTCGCCGAAACGCGCCAACCGGCGGAACGGGTGGGCGAGAGATAGACCGCGTAAAGCACGTCGCCCAGCCGCACGAGCTTGAGATAGCCTTCCCCCGGCTTGAGGAGCGCGCGCAGTTCGTCGGCGGTCACATAGTTGTTGGAGACGGCGCGGAACGCCGGATAGGCGGACAGCGCATTGAACAACTGCAGCTGTGTTTGTTCGAGCCGCGTGCGGCGATCCTGGAGCTCCGGCAGGACCGCCGGCCCGCCCTCCTGCGCCCCGGCTTGCGCGATCGACAGGTTAGTCCGCGCAAGCTCGCGGTCGACCGCGTTCGCCCGGCGGAACAGCGATGAGGCCGTCCCATTGCCGGCAGACAGCGCGCGCGCCAGCTGGGCCAAAGTCTGCGCCGCGCCCGGCCGTTCGATCAATTGCGCGGCGGTAAACAAGTCGGCGATCTTGCCCTGATCGGATGGGATCTGGTCGACCAGTATCGAGAAATAGGGGTCGAGCTGGTTCTCGAGTCCGACCAGCGCGCCGCGCTGGGTTTTCACTTGCTCGACGATGCGAGCGTATAGCGCGAGCGCTTCGTCACGCTTCCCGCGCCGCGCCAGAAACGCGGCCAGGCGCGCCTGCGCTGCGCTGACGGAAGAGGAGCCGGGGTAGCGAAGCTCGGTCAGTGCCAGCGACTGCCGCAGCAATGTGTCAGCTTCGCTGAATCGCTCTTGGGCTTCTTGCGCCAGTGCCATTTCCGAGAGCACCTGCGCTTGCAGCCGTGCCGTGCTCAGCACGCGGCCTTCGCGCACCGACAGGATCGAATCGCGCGCCGCGCCCAGTTCTGCCAACGCGGCCTCGTTGCGGCCCTGCAAGCGCAGGACCGTGCCCGCCAACTGACGCGCCTGCGCGTCGATGATTGCCGCCCGTTCGGCGCGAGTCAGGCGCGTTTCCTGAGTGACCGAATCCGTCAGCCCGGCGGCGAGCCCGCTGTTGAGCGATGCCGCCAGTGGGCCGTCGATTGCGACTGCGGCGGATCCCGCAGGGACGGTCTGTTCGAGCGCCGGCACCGGACGGGCCAGGATTGGGGCGACATCGTCGAGCCGCCCTTGGTTGAGCGCGTCGATCGCTTCGAAATTGCGCAGCAGCCGCGCCTGGATCGAATCGCGCAGGCCCATTGCACGCGCCTGTTCAAACAGGCGCGCCGCCTCATCGTAGCGGCCGAGGTTCGACAACTGAAGCGCTCGGTTGGCCAGCGCCTCGTGCTCCCGTTCGGCCAAGGTGGCGTCGCCGGCAAGCGGCGGCGCGTCGTCCGGGCCAGGGCGGAAGAACTCTTCCGCTTCGGCATACTCACCGGCGTTGTTGCGGCGATAGCCTTGCCCGATGAGCTGTGAGTATTCGCCCGTCGCCCGCAAGGCTTCGGCCAACGAGCCGAAGTTGCCGGTGGTGACGATGTCGACCGAGCCGGGGATCTCACGGTTCTGGGCCAGGCTGGCGAGCGTCAACCGCAATGCGCCATCGAACGCAGCAAAGCCCTCGACAACGTGCAGCCAGGCGCCGGAGGGGGCGGCATAGCTGACCCAGTCCAGCCCGCTCGCCCGGTTGCGGCACTTGCGCATGGTCGCGCCCGGCACGGCGTCGGAGGGGGCCGGATCGCCGCACTCCAGCTGCGAGTCGCGCGCGGCGCCGCGCCGAGCCTGAGCGCGCCCGCCCCCGCGCCAGCTATAAGCGGCCCCGATCGGACGATCGACGTCGCGGCAGATCAGGGCCCACTTACGGTCGAACGCGCTGGTGCGCTCCGCGCCAAGACGTACGCCCTGCGCTTCGCACAAGGCCCCTTCGTTGCCGATGCGGAAGCTTTCGGCCTCCAGCGGACGGAGCCGCTGGGCGTGGGCCGGCGCGCTGCCCAGGGCAGCCGCCAAGAACAGGCCGAAGGTACCCTTCGCGATCCACGCCAACGGCCGTTCCTCCCGCCGCAAATGCCCTTGGCGGCAAGACTGCGCCAACGCAGGCCAAGTGGCAAGCGTAGCTGCCTGTTCTCCCGCCGCAAAAGGCAGTAATGCTGATCGCGCCGCAAGTGCGGTTCTTGGGGGGAATGCCAATGGCAATTTCAGACCACGTCGATTTTTCGACCTTCATGGAAGGGGTCAAGCGGCGCAACCCGCACCAGCCCGAGTTCGTCCAGGCGGTTCAGGAAGTGGCCGAGGACATCTTCGATTTTATCGAGGACAAGGAAGCGTACCACTCAGAACAGATCCTGCGCCGCATCGCCGAACCCGACCGGGTGGTGAGCTTCCGCGTGTGCTGGGAAGACGACAAGGGGCATGTCCGCGTTCAGCGCGGCTACCGAATCCAGAACAACAACGCGATCGGGCCCTACAAGGGCGGCATCCGGTTCCACCCCAGCGTGACCGAAAGCGTGCTCAAGTTCCTCGCTTTCGAGCAGACCTTCAAGAACGCGCTCACCGGCCTGCCGATGGGCGGGGGCAAAGGCGGGGCCAACTTCAACCCGAAAGGCAAGTCCGAGCGCGAGATCATGCGCTTCTGCCAGAGCTTCATGACCGAGCTCTATCGCCATATCGGCGCCGACGTCGACGTTCCCGCCGGCGACATCGGCGTGGGCGGGCGCGAGATCGGCTACATGTTCGGCCAGTACAAGCGCATCACCAACCAGTTCACCGGAGTGCTGACCGGCAAGGGGCTCGAATACGGCGGCTCGATGATCCGGCCCGAGGCGACCGGATACGGCGCGGTTTATTTCCTCGACAACATGCTCAAGCATGCCGGGCGCGAAATCGCCGGCCTGAAGGCGGTCGTGTCAGGCTCGGGCAATGTCGCCACCCACGCGGCTGAAAAGCTGATCCAGCTGGGCGCCACGCCGGTGACCTTGTCGGATTCCGGGGGCTTCATTCACGATCCCGACGGATTGACGCTGGAAAAGGTCCAGTGGGTCAAGGAGCACAAGACCCACCGCCGCGGGCGCATCAGCGACTATGCCGACCACTTCAAGGGCGCGAGCTTCCATGAAGGCGCCACGCCCTGGAACGTGCCGTGTGACGTTGCCCTCCCCTGCGCGACGCAGAACGAATTGCTCGGGCCCGACGCCAAGGCGCTGATCGGCAACGGCTGCTCCGCGGTCTCGGAAGGCGCCAACATGCCGAGCGACCTCACCGCGGTGCATGCGTTCAAGAAGGCGCGCATCCTATTTGCCCCGGGCAAGGCGGCCAACGCCGGCGGGGTGGCGGTATCGGGTCTGGAAATGAGCCAGAATTCCGAACGCCGCAGCTGGAAGGAAGAAGAGCTGCAGGTCATGCTGCGCGACATCATGGATGGAATCCACCATCGCTGCCTCACGTACGGCACCGCGAGCGACGGCCATGTCGATTACGTCAAAGGTGCGAATATCGCCGGGTTCAAGAAAGTCGCCGATGCGATGCTGGCGTTCGGAGTCGTGTGAGGCCGGCGCTCGATCAAAAGCCGGCCGGGCCTTGAACTGATGACAGCTCGGTGGTTTGGGCGATCGCGCTGACGCGCCGCTGACCGCCGCTCCGCTCCAGCTGGACGACAATGTCGATAACGGAGCGGGCGTAGGCGATCGTATCGGCATGGCTGAGGCCGATTCCGGTCTGCATCACCATCAGCGCCAGCTGCTCGAGCGCGCCGCGCACCGAGTTGGCGTGGATCGTCGAGAAACTGCCGGGGTGCCCCGTGTTGATCGCGCGCAGGAAGCTCACGCTCTCGGTCCCGCGCAGCTCGCCAAGCACGATCCGGTCCGGCCGCAATCGGAGCGCGGCCTGGAGGAGCTCGTTCGCGGTAACCTTGGCCTCGCCGAGCTCGCCCTTGACCGCGACCAGGCCGACCCCGTTCGCGCTCGGCAAGCGCAGTTCGGGGGTGTCCTCGACTAGGATAACGCGCTCGCCGGCCGGAATTTCGCCCAGCATCGCGTTGAGGAAGGTCGTCTTTCCGGTTGACGTACCGCCCGAGATCAGGATCGTCTTGCGCGCTGCGATCGCCGCCCGCAGGAACGCGATCGGCGCTTCGCTGAGGTCGGGAAAGGTCACCTCCGCGGGCGCAGACAGCGGCCCGGCATCGTAGGCATCGAGCGGCAGGTTCAGCCGGCGGTGCCGGCGGATCGCCATCGTCCAGTGCCGCCGTGTCGCCGGCGGTCCGCAGAACTGCACGCGCGCGCCGCCCGGCAAAGTTGCGCCGAGCAGCGGGTGCTCGCGATTGATGCCCTGATGGCTGACGCGTGCGACTTGTTCGGCAAGGCGCTGGACAAGCTTGTCGTCTAGGTCCGCCGCTTCGATCCGCTGCATGCCGGGCTGCCCGGCGTCCTCGATCCACACTTCGCCCGGCCGATTGACCAGGATGTCCGTCACCGTGTCACGGTCCAGCCACGGCCGAAACGGCGCGAGATAGGCATCGAGGTAGACACTGCCGCTCGGCACCGCCTGCGGTTCGTCATTCTCGATTGGCAGCAAGTGATGGATCTCGGCCGTCATCGTCCTAAATCCGCGGCGCTTGGCTGAAGTCGAGGTCGCGCGCGGTAAAGACGCGGATCGGTTCGCCCATGCGGACCCGGATGGTGGGACCGATCTGGCCGTTCTGCTGCAGCGCGGTCGCTGCCGCATTCTGGCCGCCACCCACGATCAGCGACGTGCCGCCGCTGGCCACAGCGGTAAGGCCGCCAATTACCGACAGCAGCATCGCCGAGCCGAACCGCTGGAAGAAATGGCTGTCCACTTGTCCGGGCAGTCCCCCGCTACCGTCGAACCCGCTGGCGGGCGAGGCCAGCGCCACCGATACGCCGTCCGGCCGGATCAGGCGGGTCCAGATCACATAGGCCCGCTTCTGCCCGGCCTGCAGTCCGGACTGATATTGACCGATGAGCCGGCTCGAACGCGGGACGAGCACGCGGGTACCGTCAAAGCTGCGCACGTCCTGGCTCACGACCGCGCGCACGAAACCGGGCACGTCGGTGTTGATCGCGGTCTCGAGCACCGCGGCAATCATCGTGCCTTGGGTCACGGTCGTCTTGGGATCGATGTCGCTGCGCGCGGTTGCCGCACCCCCGCCCATACCGCCCACGCGGCTGGCGAAATCGTTCGCTGTGCCCGCGCCCGCACCGGGCTGCGCCCGTGCCACGTCGGCGGCGACGAATGCGGCCACCGGGCCCGGCAGCGCGCTCGCGTCGAACACCACCGTCGGCGACGCGTAGGGATTGCCCGCCGGCGCCGCGGCAGGAGCGGGGGCGTTGGCGAAGACCGGGGCGGGAGCAACGTGCCGACCCGCCGCGGCATTGCCTGGCGGAGACTGCGCGGCCGGTCTGGCGGCAGCAAGGCGGCCGTTCTGCACCGCTTGTGGTTGCGCGGGCGCCAAAGGTCGGGGGATGCGGGCGTAGTTGGCATCGCGTGACGCGGAGAGACCCCACAAAGTCGCCGCACCGAGCAGCGCGACGACCGCGATACCGGCCAGCAGCCCCAGCGTGTCGGACCGGGTCTTGCGCCGGGCGACGATCGGATAGCCGGTGCGGCTGGCGAGATCGATGATCTCGGCCGAAACGCCTTCCCGCGGGTCGCCGTCGTTGTGTGCCTGCTTGCCCCGTTCCGGCAAGCGCATGGCCAGCTTCATCACTTCACCTCGAGCGGATTTGCCTGGGCCAGGGCGGGTTGTTGGCCGGTGGATCCGCCGACGGGCCGGTCGTTGATCAGATTGGCCGCATCCTTGCCCGATCGCAGCACGATTTCGCGCGGCACGCCCTCGACCACGATGACCTCGCCGCGAACCGCGTAATTGACCGGTCCCTCGGTCCCTTCCTGGTTCCTGACCAGGATCGCCGGCAACGCGGTGCCCCCGGGCCAGGTGAGGAAAGTCGCACGGCCGTCATCGAAAATTCGCGCCGGCAGGAGCTGCGGCGCGCCCTTGGTTCGCCAGGCGAAATTGAGCCTGGAGGGATCGACCACCGCATAAGGATCGCTCGCCGCAGCAAGCTCTTCGCCGGTGGGCGCGGCGCCCGAACCGGCGAGCGGGGTATTAAGGCCGGCGGGTGCGGTTTCGGGCGGGTACGTGAACGACAACACATAAAGGGGAGCGCGCGACAAAGGACTTGCGACCAGGTCGAACAAGTACGTGTGCCGATCCGTCACCACTGTCATGTTCGTCGCGGCGCGCGCGCCCAGCGGCTTCACGAACAGCAGATTAGTGCGCCTGTTGGGGGTGACCTGCCACTTGGTCGAGTCCCCGATGGCGACGTTTTCGATGTGCTCGTCATCGCCGAAGCGGATCGTCGCCTGGACGTTCGGGCGACCTTCGACGCGCACGACTTCGTGGGGATTGTAGAGCCGTTCGACGAGCCGCGGGTCCGCCCCGGCGGGACCGGCCCCCAACGCGGCAATCAGGCCTGCGGCAAGCCAGGCGCGGGTCATGTGAATTTCTCCCTCTGGCGAGCGGGCGGCGCGCGGAACCGGCTGCCGATGCCGCGTGCGCGACGGGGTGCGGGCGAGGGCGAACTGCCGGATGGACCGGCGGCGCCCCCGATTATGCGAGTCTCGCGCAGCATCGTGACATGCGCCGATCCGGCATTGTCAGGGGCCGTCTGCGCGGCAAGGTTCAGCCGCCGCCCCGATTCGCCCCGAGCGTGCCCAGTAGCCGGCCAAGCCTCGGCCGCGGGTATTGCCGCGCCCACGAGCGCGCCGCCGCCGGCTTCGCCCGCCTCCCGCGCGGGCCTCGGAGCGGCGAGACCGAACACCGTCCAGCCGGAAACGACCGTCCCGGCGACCTTCAGCACCAGGGCCATCAACGCGGCATGGACCGCGCCGATCAGGAAGAACGCCATCGCCGGCTGCGGCTCGATCGTGCCCGGCGTCTGCGTCAGGGTCCGCAGCACCGGAACCGCGAGCTCGAGCATCAGCGATCCCCCGAGCACGGCCAGAAGCGGGGTCAGCGCGAGCAGCACAAGGCCCTTCAGCCACCCGGCAAATAGCCCGCGGGTGCCGCCGAACAGCGCCATGACTATGAACACCGGCCCGATCGCGAGCATGATCGCCAGCGCGATCTTGCACGTGGCGATAACGCCGACGGTGCCCAGCAGCAGCAGGGTGGCGCCCAGCCACAACAGGCCTGGCGGCGAAAATGTAGCCGGCGCGCTATCCATCGCGCCGTTGCCCGAGGCCTGGACGAGCGCGGCGAAAACGACGTCGATCTTGTCGGCAAAAATCTGCGTCGAAGACCCGCTGGTGCCCATCAGCACCGACGCGATTTCGTCAGGCGCCCCGACCGCCAGGTTCCACACGACGCCTTGATAGGCGAGCCAGCTGGTCGCGAACGTCAGCACCAGGCCGAGCGTGACCATGCGCGGGGTCAGTGCGGCGATTCCGATCCGGCTACGGCCGGTGATCAAGGCAAAGGCGAAGAACGCGACGTAAAGCGTCAGCAGGATCGACAGCGCAGGGAGCAGCGCGCCGCCGTGCCCGAACAGACGTCCGAAGGCCTGCTGTGACGCGGCGGTCGCGGCGCAGTCGACCGCGCGAAGCGACGCGGCGACCCCGCTGCCGACGCCTTCGAGCGCTTGTTGGCAGGCCGCGGGATTCATTCCGCCGCAACCCGCACGGTGCGTTCGGCGAGATCGTCGTTGATGGGCCCGGGCCATGCGCGGCCGGTGAGCGCGGGATACCAATCGGCGGGGGCGTCGCCGACAGCCTCGCGGAGCGAGTCGAGCCGGCGGACCATGCTTTCGCGGCCGGACAGAATGGTGAGCACTTCGGGCGCACCCGACAGGTCGAGCCGGACCACCACGCTGGCGTCCGGCTGGCGGACAAGGAATGCCCGGCTGTGCGCCGGGAGACCGCGGATCAGCGACAACTCGTGCGCGGTCAGACCGAAGCCGGTGCAATAATCCTCCGCCCGAGCGCGGGCGTTGGGCATGAAGATCATCGTCGCCGTCTGCTCGACCAGCGCACTGGCGATGCGGCTATCGAGCGCGTCGCCGGCGGATTGCGTGGCGAAGCCGACCAGCGCATTGCGCTTGCGCAAGGTCTTCAGCCAGTCGCGGATGCGCGCGGCGAACACCTCGTCGTCGAGCGCCTTCCAGCCTTCATCGATCAGGATCATCGTCGGCTTTCCGTCCAGCCGCTCGTCGATGCGGTGGAACAAGTACATCATCACCGGGGTGCGCAGGCGCGGGCTGTCGAGCAGCACGGTCATGTCGAAGCCCATGACCCGGGTGGAAAGGTCGAGCCGGTCGGCGGCGTTGTCGAACAGCCACGCATGCTCGCCCAGCCCGATCCATGGCGAAAGCCGATCCGCCAGGTCACCCGGCTGCGGGCGGCGCGTGCCGGACAGGAGCTCGCGGAAGTGACGCAGGCGGCGAAGCGAGGGGTCGTTGCCGTAAGCCGCGTCAACCGCGCCGGCGATAGTCTGCAATTCCTCGGGACCGTCCGCTGTCAGCAGGACGCCCAGCCAGTCGCGCAAGAATGCGCGATTGACCGGCGCGTCGGCCAGGGCGAGCGGATTGAACCCGGTCGGCTCGCCGGCGCGAATCCGGTCATAGCAGCCGCCGATCCCGCGCACGAACAACTCCGCGCCTCGATCCTTGTCGAACAGGACCGTGCGCGGGCTGAATTTCTGCGCCTGGGCGGCGAGGAAATTCATCACCACCGTCTTGCCCGAGCCCGACGGTCCAATGACCGAAAAATTGCCGAGGTCGCCGTGGTGGAAATTGAAGAAAAAGGGCGTCGCGCTGGTCGTTTCGAGCAAGGTGACCGCGTCGCCCCAGTGGTTGCCTTCGGCCAGGCCAAGGGCAAAGCCGTGGAGCGAACCGAAGCTGGCCATGTTTGCGCTCGAGAGCATCGCCCGGCGCACAAGATACGCTTCGTTGCCCGGGAACTGTCCCCAGAACGCCGGTTCGAGATTGGTATCCTCGCGGACCACGATCGCGCCGGTATCGGCCAGCCCTGCCGCAACCGCGGCGGTTGCCTCGTCGAGCCTGGCGAGGTCGCGTTCTCTCACCAGCACGTTCAGGTGATGATCGCCGAAGCTAACCGTGCCGCTGCCGATGCCGTCGCGAGCCGCCATCAGGTCCGCGCGTTCGGCCATCGCTTCTTCGTCCGCCGAGCGCAGCCGGCGAAGCGCCAGGTCGATGCTTTCGCGCGCTGTCTGGCGTTCCTGAGGCGCGAAGCTTTCGGTCACGACCATCTCGCACGGCAGGCGCAGCAGGCCGTCGAGCAGCCCCGGCGATGTCGCGTCCGGATAATCCTTGAGACTGAGGATCGCGGCGAATTCGGCGCTGCCCGCGCCCCGCATCTCCATCGCGTCGAGCCCGAAGCTCGCCCGCCGATAAGGCAGCATGCGGCCGATATCGGCGCCCTCCAGGGGTCGGCGGACCGGACGCATTTCGCCGTTGTACAAGGCGGACAGCAGCTCGAGCAGCTCGTTGTTGGTCGATCCGCTAGGGCCAACATAATCGCCGAGTGGCTGCGCGCCATAACCTTCCAGATTGGCGGCGAGCGCCTGAACCGCCGCACGCAAGGCGCGCAAGGCGCGATCATCGGCGCTTGCCGCGTTGCCAAAGCCGCGTTTGAGCAATTTGCCTGCCCGATCCGGCAGGCCCGCCTTCCCGCGTGCCGGGCGCCGCACCAAGGTCAGGAACTGGTCGTTCACGAACAGCGACCCGCCCTGCAGCTTATCCCGCCAGCGGCGGTCGATGTGGGCGCACAGCGGATCCTCGAAGCTCGCCTCGAGTTCGACCGAAACCCGCCGGCGGATAACGTGGTGGTACAGAATGAACCGCGCGTCGAGGATGGAGCGAAGCATGGTCTCGCGCATCGCCGCCTGGGCGTTGAGCGCTTCGGTGTCCTCGGTCTCGAACAGGAAGCCCGGCACCTGCAGCGCGCTCATCAGCGAGCCGTCGCGCAACAGCAGCGTCTGCGCATCGAGCAAACGCGCGTAGGGCAGGCGATCGCCGGCGTGCGCTTCCCTGGCGCTCCATGCCGCGGCTCCCAGCCACTTGATCTTCATGCACTCGCTCCTTCCGCCCAACAGGCGGCTTGCGTCAGGCGGCGTAGCTGTTGCAGCCCCAGCGATCCCAGTTCTTTACCCGGGGGCATTTGCTGACCTTGGTGAGCCACAGATCGAATATCCGCGGCTCGCGCAGGCAGGCGAAATAGCCGATGCCGTGGATCGCCAGCGCGGCCGGCAGAGCCAGGAAGCTGCCAGTGATCAGGAACAGCTCGGTGGTCACGGCGGCATTGATGATAAAGAAGTTGTAGGTCACCCCGGCAAACATCTGCGGCCGGGTCAGCGCGCGGTACACGCGGTGACGAACCAGTTGCATCAGCCGACGGCCGCCGCGCTCTGGATGCCGGCGACGATCGAAGCGGCGCCGAACAGGATGAAACAGCCGATGATGACCGTTGCGCCAAAGCGCCAGTTCATCCGGCCGGTAAGCATCATGAAACCGACCGTGGCCACGGCCATCACGGCAACGGCGGTCGCAACATTCCCCAGCAGCGTTCCTTGCAGCCAACCGAGTGCGGCCACGATTGGGCCGGATCCTTGTGGATCAGCCCCACGCGCCTGGGCCGCCGCGGGAACGGCAAGGACGGCGAGCGCGGTGAAGCTGAGGACCAAGCGCATGCTACTGTGGGCTCCGGGCATAATCCGACAGGCGCCCCAATACCGAGGCGACATAGTTCTGAGTTTCGCGGATCGCCGGCACTCCGCCTGCGCGCGCCACGCGGCCGGGCCCGGCGTTGTAGGCGGCGAGCGCCTTCTCGATATCGCCGCCGAAGCGATCCAGCTGCGTACGCAAGTAGCGCGCGCCGCCTTCGAGATTAGCCAGCGGATCGTCCGGATCGACCCCAAGCTCGCGCGCGGTGCCGGGCATGAGCTGTGCCAGGCCGCGCGCGCCGACCGGCGAAACGGCCCCGGCGCGCCAGCGGCTCTCCTGCCACACCAGCGCCTCGATCAGGGCCGGGCTGATGTCATAGCGCGCGGCAAGCTCGGCGACCTTTGCGGCATAGAGGGCGGGAACCGCGCTCGCGTATTCCGCGGACAGCGGAGCCGCGTCCTCGGGCACGACGCCAGCAGCGGGTTTGGCGCGGAGCAAGGGCCCCGCCACCCAGCGCACTTGGCCGCCCGCGCCGATCTCGAGCACGTCGGCACGGGCCGGGAATGCGATCAGCGCGGTTAGCCCGAACAAGGCCACGATTTTCGCAAAAGGCAGAATCACGAGCCCTCCAGGCGACTGCCACGATACAGGAGACGCCGACGGCGTTACAATGCGCTCAGCCCGCTCTGTGCACCGATTTAGAGTGCCCCCATTGGCCCCGCCGCGCGCATCAGCAGCGGCGGGAATTTGCCCGGGTGGCCGTCTAGCCAATAGGCGATCCAGCCCGCCAGCAGATCCACCGTGACGAACGCCGCCCAATAGATCGCCATTCGGACCACGTCGCTGACGCTGTTCGAGCTGGCGGCCGATGACGGCCGGCCGTTCGCCGCCACACTCGACGTGTTCTGCCGCGGCGAGCGCGATCCGCAGGCTCTGGCGCGGCTTGGGCTAGCCCGCGACCGGCACTTCGATCGGCGGATCGGCGCGGTGCGCGGCGGCGTAAGCCTCGACCCCGCGGAGCACGCGCATCATGTTGCGGCTGGAAATCTTCTCCAGGTCGGCCTGCGAATAGCCGCGCCGGGCCAGCTCGGTGAACAGTGCCGGATAGCCCGCCACGTCCTCCATTCCTTGCGGCCCGGTCGGGATTCCGTCGTAATCGCCGCCGATTCCGACATGATCGATCCCCGCGACTGTGCGGATATGATCGATGTGGTCGGCCATCTGGGCCACGGTCGCGACCGGCTGCGGGTGGCCTGCGTCCCACACCTTCATCGCCTCGGTGACCTGGTCGGGCTGGCCCTGCCACAAAAAAGTCTGCCGCGCCTGTTCGCCCGCCCGCTGGGCATTCCACTCGAACAGCGCCGGGCTGACAAACCCGGTCACCGCGCTGACCATCACGATTCCGCCGTTAGCCGGCAACCGCTGGAGGATATCATCGGGCACGTTGCGCGAATCGCCATCGAGCGCGCGCGCGTTCGAGTGGCTGAAGATCACCGGCGCGCGCGCGACATCGAGCGCATCGGCCATCGCTTCGGCGTTCACATGGGCGAGATCGACCACCATGCCGAGCCGGTTCATCTCGCGCACGACCAGCTCGCCGAACGGCGCCAGCCCATGGTTGGTCGGCACGTCGTCGGCGCTATCGACCCACGCCAGCGTCTTGTAGTGCGACAAGGTCATATAGCGCGCACCGAGGGCGTAAAGCTGGCGCAGCACGCCCAGGCTGCCGGCGATCGAATGACCGCCCTCGACCCCGATCAGCGACGCGATCCGCCCCGCCTTCATCGCCCGTTCGACATCGGCTGCACTATAGGCGAGCTGCAGATCGCGCGGGTAGCGCGCGACCAGCCGCTTGAGCACGTCGATCTGCTCGAGTGTCTGGACCACGGCTTGCGGCTCGGGCTGGTTGGCGGAGACGAACACCGACCAGAACTGCGCCCCGACATGGCCGCGCCGCAGCCGCGCCAGGTCGGTATGCATCCCCCCGGGCCCGAATGCCGAAGGCTTGGCCGCGCGGGTGTCGGAAAAGTCGAACTCGCCGAGCACGTCCTGGTACCGCGCCCGCAACTGCTCGGGCACATCGTTGTGGCCGTCCCACACCGGCGCCGCCCTGAGCGCGGCCGCGGCCACATCCGCGGACGTTTTCGCCTGCAATGGCGTCCCGAGAGCCACCAGCGCCAATCCGGCCGCGATAATCCTCATGCGTTTCCTTTCAGCTTCTGCGCCAGCGCGATGGCGGCGGCGGGCGCGCGCTCTTTGGCCCCGTTGATCATGAACGCGTAGACGTCGCCCTGCTCGCTCCATGTCCGGCACAGGCCGGCGATCCGTTCAAGCTCCGGCGGCGGGTACCCGGTCGGGCAGTCGGCGCGCATCTGCTTGCATCTTAGGTAAGCAAAGTCGGCCGTGCGCTCCGCCATCGGCATGGCCTTGCCGTCGTCGACATAGGCAACGGCGGCCCCGGCTTTGCGCGCCAGGGCGGCGAATTCGGGACAGCGGAAGCTTTCGTGACCGGCTTCGATCGCGTGACGCAAGTCGAGCTTGCCCAGTCGGCGCGGCAGCAGCGCGAGGAAGGCTTCGATCTCTTCGGCCACGAACCGCTTGGTGGCCGCCAGCTGCCACAGGATCGGGCCGAGGCATTCGCCAAGTTCGGCGAGGCCCTGATCCCAGAATTTGCCGAACGCAGCTTCCGCCGCAGCGAGATCCTTGCGGTTGGTGATGAAGCGCGAGCCCTTCACCGCAAAGACGAAATCCTCGGGCACATGCTCGCGCCACTTACGGAAGCTGTCAGGCTTCTGCAGGCTGTGGAAAGTGCCGTTTATCTCGATCGCCCCGAGCGCGCGCGAGGCGAATTCCAGCTCGCGCCGTTGCGGCAGTCCCTGCGGGTAGAAGGTCCCGCCGCGCCAGTCCGGATAGACCCAGCCGCCAATGCCGGTGCGGATCATGCCGCGCTCCCTCGCCAGAGCGGAACCGAAGTCGGTTTATTGCGATTCATCAATCGGAAGGAGGCGCAAAAGGAGTGTCGCATGGCTGTCGAGGCTATCTGGAACGACCAAGTCATTGCTCATAGTGACCGCACGGTGGTGGTCGAGGGCAACCATTATTTTCCGCGCGAGGACGTCGACACCTCGATGCTCGAGAAAAGTGACACCACCAGCGTCTGCCCGTGGAAGGGCACGGCGCGCTATTACACGGTCGAAGCGGACGACGTGCGTAACGAGGACGCCGCGTGGTACTATCCCGATCCCAAGCCGCAGGCGGCCCGGATCAAGGACCGGATCGCGTTCTGGAAGGGAGTGGAGGTGCAGGAAGCGTGAGAGAGGCCAAGGCGCTGATCGAGGCCCTCAGGCTGGTCCCCCATCCCGAGGGCGGGTGGTTTAGGGAAACCTGGCGCGCTCCGGCTGCCGATGGCGAACGTGCGGCGGCGACTGCGATCCTGTTCCTGTTGGAGGAACACCAGCGCAGCCACTGGCATGCGGTGGACGCCGACGAGCTATGGCTGTGGCACGCCGGCGATCCCTTGCTGCTCCAGCTGTCGGCCGGCGAACGCGGTCCGTTGGGCGACATCCGGCTCGGCCCCGATGTGCTGGCGGGCGATAATCCGCAATACCTCGTCCAACCCGGCGAGTGGCAAGCCGCGGCGCCGCTGCCCGGGCTCGCGGGCTACACGCTGGTCAGTTGCATCGTCTCACCAGGTTTCGAATTCGCGGGATTCACGCTGGCGCCCGACGGCTGGCGGCCGGGGCAGGAACCCGCAGATGTCGACAAAGGTTAGGCAGGCGCGACCCAAGGAGACCCCCCGATGAGCAAGAGCCTGGCCGATATTTCCGCCGCCCTGCGCGACATCGATTTCTGCATGCTCGTCAGCCGCGCCGAAGACGGCTCGCTGGGCGGCCGGCCGATGCGCAACAACCGCGGGGCCGCGTTCGACGGGACCAGCTGGTTCTACGCCGACGAGCGGTATCGCAGCGTGGCCGACATCGAGCGCGATCCGGCGGTCGGGCTCAGCTACCACGGCTCGGCGGGTCTGATGGGCGGGGCCGGGAGGCCGGGCCTGTTCGTCCACATCGAAGGGCGCGCCAACCTGGTGCGCGACCGCGGCGCCCTGGCCGAGCATTGGGACACGGGCCTCGACCGCTGGTTCCCGCAAGGCGCCGACACGCCCGGCCTGGTGCTGATCGAAGTCCGCGCCCAGCGCGTGCATTACTGGGACGGGACCGACGAAGGCGAAGGCGAAGTCGAGCTGACGGCGACGGCGGCTGCCTGACGCTGGCGACCCGCGCCGGCACCGCGCGCGCGCGGTATGGCGCGGGCTTCTCGCGGCGCTGTACCTGGTCGCCGCATGGTTTCACCTGACCGCGCCCGCGCCGTTCCTGCGAATCATGCCGCCGCAAGTGCCCGCGCCCGCGCTCGTGACCATGCTGACCGGGATCGCGGAAGGGCTGGGTGCCATCGCCTTGCTCCAGCCGTGGTCGCGAACCTTGCGCAAGGCGGGCGGGATCGGCCTGGCGCTTTACGCGCTGTGCGTATTTCCGGCCAACATCAACCACTTCGCGCTGGATATGGCGCGCCCCGACCACGGGCTGGGTCTTGCCTATCATGTGCCGCGAATGATCGCCCAGCCGCTGCTGATATGGCTGGCGCTGTGGACCGGCGGCGCGACCCAGTGGCCCTTCCGCCGGCGGGACACCTAGCCCTCCCAGCCGAAAACGTCCTCCAGCCCCGCGCCAAATACTCGACTAATCCGGAAAGCACTCTCCAGGCTGGGCGAGTACTTGCCCTGCTCGATGGCGATGACGGTCTGCCGCGTTACGCCTATCGCATTGGCGAGTGCCTGCTGGCTCAGGCCTCCGTGGGCCTCGCGCAAATCGCGAACCCGGTTGGTGATGGGCGGCGCCTTGCCCATTGCTCAAACACCCCTTCGAAAGAAATAGACCTGCAGCGCATAAGCGGCGAATTGCGAGAAGATCAGGCTGCCGATGAGCCACTGGAACAGCACCGCGCCTTCCCCCTGCCAGAGGTACAACATTGCCCCCTTGATAGCCGCCGCCGCCAGCACGAAGCCGGCCCAGTGCCCGGCCTTGTGGATCGCGGCCCGCTCGCGTTCGTCCGCGGGCCGACGCGGATCGCCCCGGCTGACGATCGCCAGCACGACCTGAACCGCGATCGATGCGACCACCACCGCGAAGAGGTAAGGGATGAGCGGCCCCAACTGCGATTGCGGCGAGGCATCCGCGGGCACCGCCCACAGCAGCCGCAGATAGAGCAACCCGGTGAACACCATCACCGCGCCCATCGCCCAGGCGGATTTTTCACGGAAAGACATGGCACAAGTCCTCGTTTGTCTGTCGAATATCTTTAACATAGTCAAAGATTTTTGACTGTCAAACATTTTCGACTCTGCGCCTTGCAGAGGACAAATTCAGTCGTCGTCATCCTTGCCGGCGACGCCATAAGTGATCGCGGCGTTGCGGGTTTTCTGGAAGTCGTCGAGCGTCATGCCCTTGAACGCGGCGTAGATCGCCGGGTTGGGCACGCCGGTGACCGCGCCGAGCTTCTCGAGCATGAAGAAGATCGCGCCGTAGTGGATCATCCCGATCCAGTCGCGGCGGCGGATCAGGGCGCGCTCCTCGTCGCTCAGGTCGGCGGCGGCAAGCGTCGCTTCCTCATTATCCTTGAACGCGCGGCGGACCTTGGGGTCGGTCAGCGAGTGGAGGAAATGGTTGATGCGGAAGCCCTTTACCGACCGCTCGATTGTGAACGGGTAAGTCCCGCCGATGTCCTCGGCCCCGTCCCAGTCGTGCATCATCCGTGTGCGCAGCTGCGCGTCGGTTTCTGCGGGCGCCTCATCGCGCACTTCTTCGAAGATCATGCTCGCAATGGGCGTCATCGAGGGCAGGAAGTAAGTTTTGTGAGTGACCTTGACCTCGGTTGCGAGCGCGCCGCGCATCATCATCCACATGACGACCTCGGCGCCTTCCCAGCCGCCCAACTCGGCCAGTTTGGTGACCGGTATGTCGAGCAAGCTTTCGGGGTCCTTCTCGAGCCGGTCCATGAATTCCATGTCCCACGCGGTATTGTTGAATCCGCAACGCTCTCCGTGGACCTGGTGGCTGAGGCCGCCGGTGCCGACGATCGCCACCGCGATGTCCTCGGGGTAGGACTGGATCGCCCGGCGCAGCGACTGGCCGAACTTCCAGAACCGCCTGGGGCTGGGGCTCGGCACGGTCAGCACGCCGCACGCGATCGGAACCAGCCTGGCGGCCCAGCCGGCCTTATCGTGGTCGAGCAGGACCGAGAGCGGCGAGAACGCGCCGTGATCGAGGTTCTTGCCCTGGAAATAGCTCAGGTCGAACTCGTCGGCGACCAGCGCCATCGCGATGTGCTGGGCCAGCTTGGGGTCGCCCGCGATGCGCGGCAGGTCGCGCGGGCCCCCGCCCTCGTCCGCCGGGCCATAGCTTTCGCCGACCCCCAGCGCGAAGTGGCTGTAATGGTCGAAGAACGCGGTCATGTGGTCGTTGTAGATATAGACCAGCACGTCGGGCTTTTTCTCGCGCAGCCAGGCTTGCACCGGCTCGAACCCTTCGAAGATCGGCTTCCACACCGGATCGTCCATCTTGTTGGCGTCTTTCGCGAAGGCGATGGTGGGGGTGTGCGAAGTGGCGATGCCGCCGACGATCGTAGCCATGGAGCTGCTTTCTTTCCTGTCGCGAGGCGCGCGCGGCGGGCCCCAAAAACATGGCGGCCCGCATGCCACCTGCGCGGCATGCGGGCCAGTCCATTTTTCCTGCTTTCAAGCGAGGCGGGCGCGCGGCCCGCCCGGCACCTCAGCTGAGGTGCTTGCTCACCGCCGACGTCATCTTGAACATCGAGATCTGATCCTTGCCGGTCACCGCGCCGAGCTTGGCGTCGGGATTGATCATGCGGCGGTCCTTGCTGTCCTGCAGGTTGTTCGCCTTGATGTGATCCCACACCTTCGACGTCACTTGCGCGCGGCTCAGTGGACCCTTGCCGCAGACCGATTCGAGTTCCGGCGACAGATTCACCGGCTTGTTGAGCGCATTGTTCTTGGCAGCCATCAGTTCATCCTTTCGTCGTGCATTCCTGGGCCCAGCCCCTCTCCCGCCCCAGTGTGCGGACTGCAGCGGTGTTGCCGCGTCCCCAAGCGAAATTCAAGGGCGCAAGCCCCTCAATTCGTCGATGGAATCGCCCGGCAAGCCGCCGAAGGCGAGTTGTCCACCGCTCAATGAGCTTTTCGGGCCTTGCTGGAAGGCGCCCGCCTTACGGATGGTCGGCGCCGGTGACCGGGTGCGCCGCGGTCCAGCCGCACCCGCGCAAGGTGTCCCGCCCGCGCCTGACGGTCACGGTGAACGGATATTTCCGGCCCGACATGCCGTCGCTGCAGCGCGCCGCGCTGACCGCCATGTCGAACGGCGCGCCGCCCAGTGTGCCCGACAGGCCGAGCCCGTTGCGTCCCGCAAATCGGGTCACCGCGATCGTCGCACCGGCCTGGTCCTCGGGCGTTTTCCAGGTCAGCGACGAACCGCTCGCCTCTCCGCCCCAGAACGGCTCGGTGCCGGTGAAGTGCAGCACGTCCGCCGGGCCGACGCCAGACCACGCGGTGCGGCTCTCGCCGCCGGGCACCGCGGCTTGCGTGGTGGGGCCCTTGGACGGATGGCACGCACCGAGCAAGAGGGCGGCGAGGACAATGCTGCGGATCATTCCCATCGCCCTAGCGCAACCGGGTGGGCGCGCAATCCCGGGCCTATTCAGGAACCTGCTGTCCCGCCCGCGCGTTTTATCGCCAGAACGGCAAGCGGAGCCTGGCAATGATCGGAGCCTGGCAATGATCCACCTCGGCAGACTGTCGATTGTCGGCAGCGGCATCGTCTTCGGCGGGGTCACGCTGGGCGCGGTGCTGGCCGCGTTCGTCAATCCCTTGCCCAAGGCGGCCGAGCCGCCCCCGTGGCGCCAGATGCTCTACCCGCAGGTGGCGGTAGGCGACGTTCAGCCGTACAACTCGATGCCGGAAGACCTGGCGCCCCCAAGCATGCCCGACGGCTACGCCCCCGCGATCGCTTATACCGAGCTGCGCTGGCCGGTCGGCGGCGAGCCGCGCGAGCGCGAGGAGCCGGCGGTCCGCGCGCCGCTGCCGGCTACCGCCGATCGCACGGCTGCCCCCGACTATGCCGATCAGGCCGACCGCCCGGTGTCGGTCCCGCATTACGCGGCCATCGAACAGGCCGCGCTCGATGAACAACGATCGCTCGGCGGCAAGGCCGACAGCGGTTCGGGCGCGGGCGAAGAACCGCCGGCGCAGGCCGTGAGGATCGATCCCGCCGGCGGCGCGCGCGTGATCCACATCGACGACGCTGGCTAACGCTTCTGGTCGGCGGGCGATAACGGCCGCCGCACCGGACTCCGGGGCGGGTTCAGCTGCGGGAGATTTCCTCGAGCGTTTCGCCCGATAATTGCTCGTCCGCTTCGCGGGCCACATCGCCGAGCGCGACCACGCCGACCAACGCGTCGTTGTCGGTCACGTAGAGCCGGCGAATCTGCTTGTCCTGCATCTGCTGCGCGGCTTCCCCAACATCGCAATTGGGCGCCACGCACACCGGGTTTGCCGTCATGACCGCGCTGACCGGCTGGTCGGGCCCATACCCTTGCGCCACCCCGCGCACGGCGATGTCGCGATCGGTGACCACCCCGACCAGCTTGCCGCGCTCGAGCACCGGCATCGAGCCAAAGTTGCCGCTGCTCATCTGCGCGGCCACGCTCTGGAGGCTGTCACCGGCCTGCGCGGCGGCGGGATTGGCGGTCATCACGTCGGAGATTTGCATGGCGGCGGTCCTCTTGGGCGGCAGGGCCAGCGGAACATCGCGCCCTCGCCCCTCAATGCCGAGGTAGGCAAGTTCGTTCCGGCGCGCGCAATGCGGCGGTCACCATCCCCCGCACCGCATGGCGGTGGAATCCGGGCCGCAACTGGCGGCCGATGTGGGTATGCTGACCCCGCAATTGCCTTGTTGCACCGGTCACCGAAACTCCGGCTTTGCGCGCGCTTTCCGGCGAGATAAGCGGAGGGCAAGCATCCTGAGCGACAAAACGGAGAGGATCGACATGAACGGAAGGCTGATTGGCCAATCGGCATTGGTGACGGGTGCGGGGCGAGGCTTTGGCCGGTCGATTGCGCTGCGGCTCGCGGCGGACGGCGCGGCGGTGACACTGGTGTCGCGCAGCGCCGGGCAACTTGACGCCGTCGCCGCGGAGATTCGCACTGCCGGCGGCAAGGCGATCGTCGCGGCGTGCGACGTGACCGATCCGGCGCAGGTCAAGGCGGCGTGCGATGCGGCGCGGCAGACGCATGGCGCACCGTCGCTGCTCGTCAGCAATGCCGGCGTGCCCTGGCCCTTCGGGCCGGTGTGGGAGACCGACATCGACAAATGGTGGCAGGCCGAAGCGGTGCATATCCGCGCGCCCTATCTCTTTATGCATGAGCTGATGCCCGCCATGATCGCGGCGAAAAGCGGCCGGGTGATCTGCATCTCGGCGATCGCCACCAGGCTGACGCTGCCGTTTCTCTCGGCCTACAGCGTGGGCAAGGCGGCGCTCAACAAGCTGGTCGAGATGGCGGCGGAAGAAGCGCGGCCGCACAATGTGCAGGTGTTCGCGGTCGAGCCGGGGTTCGTCATTACCCAGCTGGCCGAAGACAC
>JBDSDC010000130.1:0-12182 GCA_039920725.1 Croceibacterium sp.
GGGCTCGTCCGCCGGGCGGCTGTCGAAGTCGACCCGGGTGCGCCGCGAAGCGGCAAAGAGCCACGCGAGCAGGCCCACCACCAGCAGCGCGACGACGATCAGCAGCAGGACATTCGGCGACATGTGAGTCTCCCCTTTGGCGGTCTTTTAGGAAATCACCGCGGCGCTTGGCAATGCGCCGCTAGCCCGGGAACGAGCGCTGGCTCGACGGTTCGACCAGCAGGCCCTCGCCGGGTTCGTCCTCGGTGATCTTGCGGGTGAACAGCACCCGGTCCTCGGGGCCGAAGCCGCGGCTCCAGATGATCCCGCCATAGACGCCCAGGATCGCCGCCAGCCCGATCGTCAGCTGGAACCATTCTGGGAACAGGATCACGATCCGGCCGGTCACCGCCGCCGCGGCGGCGGCCCACACCAGCGGCCACCGCCAGTTGTTGACCCGGTGGCCGAGGATCCGGCTGAGCAGCCCCGCCTTGACCACCGAGGCGACGCCGAGCGCTAGCATCAGCGCCGCGGCGGCGCCCGCGGCACGGAAGTTTTCGTTGAGGCCGAGCCGCCCGACGCCCCACATCGCCGCCACGGTCAGCAGCGCCTGCAGGGTGATCGTGCCGACCGAGACCAGCAGGTTGCGCAGGCGCGCGACGTAAACCAGCGCCGCTTCCGAAACGACCGCGGTCGAAGCGACCACTTCGGCCGCCAGCAGCAGGCCCAGGGCCCCGGTACCGCCGACGAAGTTGGGGCCGATCAGACCCATGATGGCCTTGCCCGGAATCCCGAGCGCAAGCCCGACGCCGGCTTGCGCGGCGGTGATCCAGAAGCCGACCTGGCATACCTGGCGGGCGATCGCGGCGTAGTCGCGTTCCTTCAGCTTGCGCGTCAGGACCGGTCCCAGGATCGGCTCGAAGCTCGATTTGAGCTTCTGCGGCAGGCTGGCGACCTGCTGGGCGACGTAATAGACCCCGACCGCGGTCGGCGCGACGAACAAGCCGAGGATGAAGATGTCGAGCCGGCGGGTGCCCCATTCGATGGTGTCGGCGGCGGCGAGCGGCAGCCCGCGCACCAGCAGCAGGATCATCCGCCCGCCGTGCGGCGTCCATCCGCGCGGCACGCCGTAGCTCTTGAGGAACGGCCACGCGGCGGTCACCAGCGCGGCATAGACCGACGCGACGTAGGCCAGCATCAGCCCGCTCCCGCGGTCGGCGAAGTACATCGTCCCCGCCATGATCGACAGGGTCCACGGTTCGACCACCGCGCGGGCGCGCACGGTCGCGCCGATATCGAAGCGATAGGCCTGCGCGGCGAGCATGATCTCGGTCAGCGCGAGTGCCGGAATGGCGAGCACGACCAGCCGGTCGGTCTGGCTATAATGGCCGCTGGGGAACATCGGCGCGGGGACCAGCCACAGCCCCAACGCGCCGATCGCCGCGGCGATCAGCGCCAGCGTCAGCCCGTCGAACACCAGTTGCACCGGCTTGGCCTCGGGCGCTTCGGACAAGCGCTGCGCCAGCCCGCGCTTCTCGCCCACGGTGCAGACCATCGCGGTCAGCTCGATCACCACCAGCGCCGAAGCGAAGCGGCCGAGCGCGGCGGCGCCGTAGAGCCGCCCGGCGATGAACAGGAACGGCATCCGCGCGGCGAGCCGCAGGACGAAGCCCATCAGGTTGGTGCGCCCCCCACGCGCCAGCGCCGCGAGATCGCCGCCGGGGGCTTCGTTGGCGGCGGTATCGCTCAAGCGGGCGGGCTTTCGGCGGTCAGCGGCCGGGCGAGCAAAGCGAGCGCGACGGCGCGGGCCGGTGCGCCTTCGAGCAATCCGCAGACCGCCTCGACGATCGGCATCGAGACCGCGTGACGCGCGGCCAGCGCGCGCAGCACCGGCGCAGTGTGCGCGCCCTCGGCGACCGTGCGCCGGTCGCTCATCAGCGCGGCCGGGTCTGCGCCTAGCCCGAGCGCGCGGCCGAGCGAAAAATTGCGGCTGGCGGCCGATGAGCACGTCAGCACCAGGTCGCCCAGCCCGCACAGCCCCGCGAGGGTCTCCGCCCGCGCGCCCATCGCCTCGCCGAAGCGCAGCATCTCGGCATAGCCGCGCGCGATCAGCGCGGCGCGCGCATTGAGGCCCAGGCCGAGCCCGTCGACTACCCCGCAGGCGATCGCGAGCACGTTCTTGACCGAGCCGCCGACTTCGGCCCCGGCCAGGTCGTCGCTGAAGTAGGGGCGGAAATTGGGCCGCGCGATAATGGCCGACAGGCGCCGCCATTGCTCTTCCCCGCCGCCGCAGGCGAGCGTGACCGCGGTCGGCAGGCCGGCGGCGACCTCGTGCGCGAACGTCGGCCCGGAGAGGACCGCGATGGCGCTGGCGGGCGCCGCACTGGCGGCCACTTCGTGCATCATCCGCCCGGTCCCGGCCTCGATGCCCTTGGCGCACAGAACCAGGTCTTGCGGGGATGCCGATAGGCGCGCCAGCACGGCGCCAAGATGCTGCGCCGGGGTGACCGCGAGCAGCGTCGCGCAAGGCCCAAGCTCGGCCAGTTCGGCGGTGGCGCGGATAGTCGGCGCAAGCGCGCAATCGGGCAGGTAGAGCGGATTGCGCCGATCGCGGTTGATCGCTTCGACCAGCTCGGGCTCGAGCGCCCACAGCAGCACTTCGCGCCCGTCACTGGCGAGCATCTGGGATAGCGCGGTGCCCCAGGCCCCGGCGCCGAGCACGCCGATTGCAGCGCCGCTCATGCCTTGACCCCCGCGCCGCGAACGGCTTCGGCTTCGGGATCGAGCGGCCAGCGCGGGCGCGCGGCAATATCGAGCGGATCGGCGGCGAACCCGGCGTGGAGGCGCTCGATCCCGGCCCATGCGATCATCGCGCCGTTATCGGTGCACAGCGCCGGCGGCGGCGCGCCGAAGCGCAGCCCGTGGCTTGCGGCGAGCTGCTCGAGCGCGGCGCGAACTGGCCCATTGGCCGCCACCCCGCCGGCGACGACCAGCGCGGTGACCGGTTCCATCGCCGCGAGCGCGCGCGCGGTGCGGTCGAGCAGGCAATCGATCGCCGCGGCCTGGAAACTCGCCGCGATGTCGGCCGCCCGATAACGCCCGCTGTCATGCGCGCGCAGGACCGCGCTCTTGAGCCCGGCAAACGAGAAATGCGGCTCGGCGCTGCCCAGCAGCGGGCGCGGCAGCGGCACGGCGCGCGGATCGCCCAGCGCCGCGAGCTGCTCGACTGCTGGGCCCCCGGGGAAGCCGAGGCTGAGGATCTTCGCGGTCTTGTCGAACGCTTCGCCCAAGGCATCGTCAATCGTCGTCGCCAGCCGCTGATAGCGGCCCACGCCGGCGACCCGGACGATCTGGCAGTGCCCGCCCGAGACCAGCAGCAGCGCGTAGGGAAAAGCGAGCGCGGGATCGGCCAGGCGCGGCGACAGCGCGTGGCCTTCCAGATGGTTGATCGCCAGCAGCGGCTTGTCCCCGGCCATCGCCAGCGCCTTGGCGGTGACCAGCCCGACCATGACCCCGCCGATCAGCCCGGGCCCGGCCGTCGCGGCAATCGCGTCGCAATCGGCGAGCCCCACGCCGGCTTCATCGAGCACCCGTTCGATCAGCGGCGCCAGCCGCTCGGCGTGGGCGCGGGCGGCAATCTCGGGCACCACGCCGCCGTAAGGAGCGTGCTCGGCGTCCTGCGAGGCGATGGCCTCGGCAAGGATGCGGCGGTTATCGTCCACCAGAGCGACCGCGGTCTCGTCGCAGCTACTCTCGATGCCCAGCACGATCATCGCGGGTTCCACTGGACGTAAATGGGATTTAGGGCAAGCGGACCCCGATGACCGCAGTCCCTCTCCTCAGGCTCGGAACGCGCCGCTCGCCGCTCGCCCTGGCGCAAGCCGAGGAAGCGCGCGCGCGGCTGTGCGCCGCCCACGGCTGGGCGCCCGAGGCAGTCGAGCTGATGCCGGTCCTCGCCAGCGGCGACAAGATCCAGGATCGGCCGCTGGCGGACATCGGCGGCAAGGCGCTGTGGACCCGCGAGCTCGACCAGTGGCTGGCGGAAGGCCGCATCGATGCCGCGGTCCATTCGCTCAAGGACGTCGAGACCTGGCGACCCGACACGCTGGCGCTGGCCGCGATCCTGCCGCGCGCGGACAAGCGCGACGTGCTGGTCGGCGCCGCCTCGCTCGCCGCGCTGAAGCCAGGCGCGGTGATCGGGACCAGCGCGCCGCGCCGCGCGGCCCAGGCGCTCCATGCGCGGCCCGACTGCTCCGTGGTCACCTTTCGCGGCAATGTCGCCACGCGCCTCGCCAAGCTGGCGGCGGGCGAGGTCGATGCGACCTTTCTTGCCGCCGCCGGGTTGCTGCGGCTGGGTCAGGCCGGCACCGGGCACCCGCTTGCCGCCGACCAGTGGCTGCCGGCCCCCTCACAAGGCGCGATCGGCATCGAATGCCGCGCCGTCCTTCGACAGGCTCAGGATGATCGGGATTGGCAGATTCGCGAGTGGCTGGCGGCGATCGATCATGCGCCCAGCCGGGCCGAGGCCGAGGCCGAGCGGGGCCTGCTCGCGGCGCTCGGCGGCTCGTGCCACAGCCCGGTCGGGGTGCTGTGCGATGCAGCGGGCGGGCGACTGGCGATGCGCGCCGCGTTGTTCAGCCCTGACGGCGCGGAGCGGGTCGACGGGCAGGCGACTTTCGCCGCCGGCGATCCAGCCGGGCCCGCGGCGCTGGCGGCGGATTTGCTGGCGCGCGCCGGGCCGGGGATCGCGGCGCATTTCGCCGGCCCCAAGTGACGCTGCCGCTTTTCGTCATCCGCGCTGAGCCGGGGTGCGGGGCCACTGTGACGCGCGCGCGGGCGCTGAGCCTGCCCGCGAGCGGATTTCCGCTGTCGGCGATAGCCCACCGCGAGTGGCAAGCGCCACCGGCCAGTTCGGTCGACGCGCTGCTGGTCGGCAGTGCCAACGTGTTCCGTCATGGCGGGGCCGGCCTGGCCGCGCTGCGCAGCGTTCCGGTTTACGCGGTGGGCGAGATCACCGCCCGCGCTGCGCGGGCGGCGGGCTTTGCCGTGGCGGCGGCCGGTACCGGCGGGCTGCAGGCCGTGCTCAGCGAAGTGCCGCGCGCGGCGCGGCTGTTGCGGCTGGCCGGCGACGAGCATGTCCCGCTCGGCGTGCCCGCCGGCGTCACGATGGACACGCGGGTGGTCTATGCGGCCACCCCGGTGGCGCTGCCGCCCGCGCTGGCGGACGTTCTCCGCGGGGCCGCGGTGGTGCTGCTCCATTCGGGCGCCGGCGCGCGTCATTTCGCGGACGAGTGCGATCGGCTCGGTCTATCGCGCAACGGCATTGCGCTCGCCGCGCTCGGCCCGCGCATCCTGGCCGCGGCAGGGGGCGGGTGGCGGGCGGCGCGCGCCGCGCATGAACCGAGCGAGGCGGCGCTGTTGGCTTTGGCCGGCGACCTGTGTCATGAATTGGCGCGACCCGAAGGAGCCTGATGGACGATTATCTCACAGCCCGCCCAGCGCGAGCGCAGCGCCCGGCCTCTCCGGTGAGGGCCATGGTCGGCGTGGCGCTTGGGGCGTTCCTGCTCGGCGCGGCGGCGGTGTGGGTCATGGCCGGCACTCCCGGCGTACCGACGCGGTTTACCCACCGTGAGATCACCCCGTCCCCATCGCCGACTGCCTTGTCGCTCGCGTCCCCCGCGGCCTCGGGCGCGGCGGCCGAAGCGCACCAGGCGGCGCGGCAAGTGGCTCAAGTCGCGCAAGTGCAGGGCGGGCTCGACCAGCGGGTGGCGGCGATGGAGCAGCGGATCACGCGGCTCGATCTTCAGGCGCAAGCCGCCACCGGCAATGCCTCGCGCGCGGAGGGACTGTTGATCGCGTTCGCCGCGCGCCGGTCCATCGAACGCGGCGCCAGCCTCGGATTTCTCGAGGACCAGCTGCGCCTGCGGTTCGGCGACGCGCGGCCCAACGCGGTCCAGGCGGTAATTGACGACGCCAAGGATCCGGTCACGCTCGATCAGTTGCTTGTCCGGCTGCGCGAGCTGACGCCGAGCGTCTCCAAGCGGCCGGTCGGGGCGGGCGCACTGACCTGGCTGAAGGACGAGATGTCGCGGATGTTCGTGGTCCGGCGCGAGGATTCGCCGTCGCCGGCGGCGGCCAACCGGATCGAGCGCGCGCGGCTGTTCCTCCAGACCGGCCGCGCCGACCTCGCCGCCGCGGAAGTGCGCCGGCTCCCCAACGCCGCCGCCGCGCAGGACTGGATCGCCGATGCGGACCGCTACGCCGCCGCGCAGCGCGCGCTCGACTTGCTTGAGATGACCGCGATCCAGGCCCCGCGCGAACTGCGCGACGGCGCGGGCCGCGCGGTGGAGCAGCCGGGCCCGGCTTAGTCCTTCAGCAGCTCGGGCAATGCGCCCGAGACGCCGCGCGCTTCGTCCATGAACCAGTGCTTGAGCGGCGCGGACCGCTGGACCAGGCCCATGCCCAAGCGGCGCACCGCGCTGGGAATGCGGCCCGGGATGCCGAACAGCCGGGTCAGTCCGTCGGTCGCCAGCGCGACCGTGAAGCTGTCGAGCCCGCGCCACCGCTCGTACCGCGCGAGTAGCTGGGCATCGCCCGGCTCGAGCCCCAGCCGGGCGCCTTCGGCGAGAACCTCGACCAGCGCACCGACATCGCGCAGCCCGAGGTTGAGACCCTGGCCGGCGATCGGATGAATTCCGTGCGCGGCATCGCCGACCAGCGCGAGCCGCGGCGCGGTGACGGTAGCGGTGTGGTGGAAGCCGAGCGGATAGGACGAGCGCGGCCCCGCGACCGCGACTTCGCCGAGGATCCCGTGCATCCGCTTGGCCGCCTCGGCGGTAAAGGCGCGGTCGGACAGCTTGAGCACGCCTTCGGCGTCGCGCTCGCCCACCGTCCACACCAGCGCGCTGCGGTGGCGGCCGTGCTCGTCGTCGAGCAGCGGCAGTAGCGCGAACGGCCCTGCGGGGTAGAAGATTTCCCACGCCACGTTGTCGTGCGGTTTGGCATGCGTCAGCCCGGCGATCACGGCGCGGTGGCGATAGTCCCACCTGGCGACCGCGATCCCGGCGTGCTCGCGGGTCGGTGAAGCGCGGCCCTCGGCGCCGATCATCAACGCGCCTTCGAGAACTGCTCCATCGGCCAGCGTGGCGGTGACGCCGAACTCGCCGCGCTCGCGCGCCACGACCGCTGCCGGAGCGTGCCAGGCGATCAGCGGCTCGACTTTGGCGGCCTCGAACATCGCCTGGCGCAAGGTCCGGTTGGCGAACATCCGCCCTAGCGAGCCTTCGCCCGGCTCGGGCGCGAAATCTATCCGTCCCGGCTTCATCCCGTCGGTCACCGCGATGCGGGCGATCGGGCAGGCGAACGGCTCCAGCCGCGCCGCGAGGCCGATGTTGCCGAACAAGTTCCAGCTCGCGGTCGAGATCGCGCTGGCCCGCGCGTCGAACCCATCCGCGGTCAGCTCGGCGGGATCGGCGCGGTCGACGACGTGGCTCGACAGGCCCTTTTTCGCCGCTGTCAGCGCCAGCGCGGTGCCGACGAGGCCGCCGCCGAGGATCAGGAGGTCGCGCTTGTCCGCCATCGACTCAAGCCCTAGAGCGCGGCGCACGATGCGCGCAAGCCCGATGCCTTTGTGGAGAGCGGTGCTGGCGCTGCTGATGCTGACGCTCGGCTTCTCGGCATCGGCGCAGCTCGCGGTGCCTGCCCAGGGCAAGCATATGGCGACCGAGCTCGCCGCCGAGGGTCCGGCTGTCCCGGGCAAGACGCTGACGCTGGCGCTCCATTTCACCCCGCAGCCGGGCTGGCACGGCTACTGGTCCAACCCCGGCGATGCCGGTTACGGGATGCGGCTGACGTGGCAATTGCCCGCGGGCTGGAAAGCGGGCGAACCGCTCTATCCGGTGCCGCGCCAGCTCAAGATCGCCGGGCTGATGAACCACGTCTTTGAGGCCGATTACGCGGTGCTCGTCCCGGTGCAGGTCCCGGCCCAGGCCGCGGCGGGCAGCCCTGCGCCAATCGAGGTCAAGGCCGACTTGCTGGTCTGCACCGAGGAGATCTGCGTCCCCGAGAGCGCGACCATGACGCTGCGCGTACCGGTGGGGCAGGGCGCCCGCGATCCGCGCTTCGACGCGTGGCGCGCCGCGCTGCCCCCGCTGCTTGACCGCGCGGCGAGCTTCGAACTGGACCCGAGCCGCGTGCGGATCGCGATCCCGATCCCGGCGAGCCTCAAGCTGAGCGAACCGCACGTGTTCGTCCGCACCGAGCAACTGGTAGACTATGCCGCGGTGCAGACTTTCATGCGCGAGGGCGACGTTCTGGTCGCCGAGATCCCGCGCAAAGGGCTGGCGACCGGCGTGCAAAGGCTCTCGGGCATCCTCAAGCTCGACGGCGCCGGAAACGGCGTGACGTTCGTCGCCCAGGCGGGTGAAGTGCCGCGGGGCGGCGTGCCGATGGGCAATGCCGGGGGCGCGCTGGCGCCGCTGTGGGCGCTGCTCGGCGCGGCGTTCCTCGGCGGGCTGATCCTCAACCTGATGCCGTGCGTGTTCCCGATCCTCAGCCTCAAGGCGCTGTCGCTGGCGCGCGCGGGCGAGAGCCAGGCGCAAGCGCGGGCCGAGGGTGTGGCCTATACCGCCGGGGTAGTGCTCGCGTGCCTCGCGCTCGGCGCGGTGCTGCTGGGCCTGCGCTCGGCAGGCAGCGAGATCGGCTGGGCGTTCCAGCTCCAGGAACCGGGCGTGGTCGCGTTCCTGCTGGTGCTGGCGGTGGCGATCACCGCCAACTTCGCCGGGGTGTTCGAGCTCCCCTCGCTGTCGCTCTCGGGCTCGGGCGGGCGGATGGGCGCCTTCGCCACCGGGCTGCTCGCGGCGTTCGTGGCGACGCCGTGCACCGGGCCGTTCATGGCCGCGGCGATGGGCGCGGCGCTCCTGCTGGTGTGGTGGAAAGGGTTGCTGCTGTTCGCCGCGCTCGGGCTCGGGCTGGCGCTGCCGTTCCTGCTGCTCGGGTTCGTCCCCGCGCTGCGCAAGCTGCTGCCCAAACCGGGCAAGTGGATGGACACCTTCCGCCGCGTGCTGGCGGTGCCGATGGGCCTGACCGCGCTGGCGCTGCTGTGGCTCGCCTGGCGGCTGGGGGGCCCGGTATTCGCGGCGCTGTGCGTGGTGCTGGCGCTTGGCGCGGTGGCGATCCTGACCGCGCTTCACCGGGGCTATGGCTGGCGCGCCGCGGTGCCGGCGGCCGCCGCGCTGGCGCTAGTCGCGGCTGTCGCGCTGCCGGGCACCTATCGCCCGTCGGCCACGGCCGAAAAGAGCATTCTCGCCGCTATTCCCTTCAGCAACGCTGCGCTCGCCAAGGCGCGCGCTTCGGGCAAGCCGGTGTTCCTCTACTTCACTGCCGACTGGTGCCTGACCTGCAAGGTCAACGAGAGCGTCGCCATCGAGCGCGAGGCGACCCGCGACGCCTTCGCCAAGGCCGGCGTGGTGGCGATCCGCGGCGACTGGACCCGGCGCGATCCCGCGATCACCCGCTTCCTGACCGAGCACGGCGCGGCCGGGGTACCGCTCTATCTATGGTACGCGCCCGGCAAGGACGGCGAGGTCCTGCCGCAAGTGCTGACGCCCGGCACCCTTATAGAGCGGGCGCGGGCGAGCTAACGGGCGCGGGCGAATTGGCCGGAGTGGGTGCGGCGGGTTGCGGACTCGCTGCGCGGCAGCGGTTGATGAATTCGCCTGGCGCGGGGCTGGCCGGAATGTTCAGCGAGCCTCCTCCCGGAAGCGTCGCCTCAAGCCTGCCCGAATGGAACACATCGAGCTGTTCGTCGCCGAGCGGCACGTCCCCCTGCCAGCGCGCCTCGCCGCCGACATTCGCGGCATCGAGCTTGAACCGCGCGTTGGGCCCGCTGCCGAGCACCGGGAACAGCGCGCTTTCGCCCAGCCGCGAGAACACATGGCGGATCACGCGCAAGTGCGGCGGCGTGTCGTGCACCCGGCATTCGAGCGTCAGCAGCGGCTTCTGCCCGGCTTTACCGAACTCCAGCGCCCACCCATCCGCGTTCGCGGCCCACACCGCGTCCTTGGTATCGGGCGAGGCAATCGGCTGCTCGGGCCCCTCGCGCGCCGCATCGAGCTCGATCCGCTGCACCGGCGCGTCGCGGCGCTGGCAGGCGGCGAGGAGGTATAGGGAGAGCAGCGCGAGCCTGGCCATCACCGCGCCCACTTCCGCTGCGTTTTGCCGTAGCGGGTCTTGCGGGTGCCCGGCTTGCCTTCGTTGCTGCGGCCGACTTGCGGTGCGCGTTGCTGGTCGTCGGGGAGGCCCAGCTCGTGGCTTTCGAGGCGGCGGATTTCGTCCCTCATGCGCCCGGCTTCCTCGAATTCGAGGTCGGCGGCGGCGGCGCGCATGCGCTTTTCGAGGTCCTCGATATAGCCGCGCAAGTTGTGGCCGACGAGGTTGTTGCGCTCCTCGTCGCCGGTCTCGATCAGCACTCCGTCGCGGCTCGCGGTATGGGCGACGATGTCCTGGATGCCGCGCTTGATCGTCTCGGGCGTGATCCCTTGCTCGAGGTTGAACTCGTGCTGCTTTTCGCGCCGCCGGTCGGTCTCGGCGATCGCCCGTTCCATGCTGCCGGTCATCCGGTCGGCGTAGAGGATCACCCGGCCCTCGATATTGCGCGCGGCGCGGCCGATGGTCTGAATGAGCGACGTTTCCGAGCGCAGGAAGCCTTCCTTGTCGGCGTCGAGGATGCACACCAGCCCGCATTCGGGGATGTCGAGGCCCTCGCGCAGCAGGTTGATCCCTACCAGCACGTCATAGACCCCCAGCCGCAAGTCGCGGATCAGCTCTATCCGCTCGAGCGTCTCGACGTCCGAATGCATGTAGCGCACGCGGAGGCCGGCCTCGTGCATGAACTCGGTCAGGTCCTCGGCCATGCGCTTGGTCAGCGTGGTGACGAGCGTGCGGAAGCCCGCGGCGGCCACTTTGCGGCACTCGGCGATGCAGTCCTGGACCTGGTCCTCGACCGGCTTGATCTCGACCGGCGGGTCGATCAGCCCGGTCGGGCGGATCACTTGTTCGGCGAACACGCCGCCGGTCTGCTCCAGCTCCCACGAGCCGGGCGTGGCCGAAACCGCGAACGTCTGCGGGCGCATCGCGTCCCATTCGTTGAACCGCAGCGGGCGGTTGTCGATGCAGCTCGGCAGGCGGAAGCCGTACTCGGCGAGCGTGATCTTGCGGCGATGATCGCCTTTGGACATCGCCCCGATCTGGGGCACGGTCTGATGGCTCTCGTCGACGAACAGCAAGGCGTTTTCGGGCAAGTATTCGAACAGCGTCGGCGGCGGCTCGCCCGGCAGCCGGCCGGTGAGGAAGCGGCTGTAGTTCTCGATCCCCGCGCAGCTCCCGGTGGCGGCGATCATCTCGAGGTCGAAATTGGTCCGCTGCTCGAGCCGCTGGGCTTCGAGCAGGCGCCCTTCGCCGTGCAATTCCTTGAGCCGTTCCTCGAGCTCGAAGCGGATCGCCTGCGCCGCCTGCTTCATCGTCGGGCCCGGCGTCACGTAGTGCGAATTGGCATAGACCCGCACCGAGTTGAGCGACGCGCCCTTGGCGCCGGTCAGTGGGTCAAATTCCGCAATATCCTCGATCTCGTCGCCGAACAGCCTGATCCGCCAGGCCATGTCTTCATAGTGGCTGGGATAAATCTCCAGGCTGTCGCCGCGGACCCGGAAATTGCCGCGCGCGAAGGCGGTGTCGTTGCGCTTGTACTGCAGCGCCACCAGCTTGCGGATAATCTCGCGCTGGTCGACGCTCGCGCCCTGCTTGAGGTCGAAGATCATCGCCGAATAAGTCTCGACCGAGCCGATGCCGTAGATGCAGCTGACCGAGGCGACGATGATCACGTCGTCGCGTTCGAGCAGCGAGCGGGTGGCCGAATGGCGCATCCGGTCGATCGCCTCGTTCACCGAGCTTTCCTTCTCGATGTACGTGTCCGAGCGGGGCACGTAGGCTTCGGGTTGGTAGTAGTCGTAATAGCTGACGAAGAACTCGACCGCGTTGTTCGGGAAGAAGCTCTTGAACTCGCCGTAAAGCTGCGCGGCAAGGATCTTGTTGGGGGCCAGGATCAGCGCCGGACGCTGCAGCGCCTCGATCACTTTTGCCATCGTGAAAGTCTTGCCGCTGCCGGTCACGCCGAGCAGCACCTGGGTCTGGTCGCCATTCAGCGC
>JBDSDC010000131.1:0-12299 GCA_039920725.1 Croceibacterium sp.
AGAAAGAACAGAGCGAAATGCCAAGCTATCAGGTGAACGCCTCCGCCGCCGGCATCCACTCGTAGCCGAGTTCGCGGGCGACGGCTTCATACGTCACCCGCCCGGCGTGGACGTTGAGCCCGTTGGCGAGGTCAGGGTCGGCGCGCAGCGCGGCTTGCCACCCCAGGTCGGCGATGTTCAGCGCATGCGGCAGGGTCACGTTGTTGAGCGCGTAAGTGCTGGTTCGCGCCACTCCGCCGGGCATATTGGCGACGCAATAGTGGACGATGCCGTCGACCACGAACGTCGGCTCGTCATGCGTGGTCGGGTGGCTGGTCTCGAAACACCCGCCCTGGTCGATCGCGACGTCGACCAGCACCGCGCCGGGCTTCATGCACCCGAGCATCTCGCGCGTGACCAGCTTGGGCGCGGCGGCGCCCGGCACCAGCACCGCGCCGATCACCAGATCCGCCGCGCACACTGCCTCGATGAGGTTGGCGGTGTTCGAAAAGCGCGTCTTGGCGCGGCTCTCGAAGTGGATTCCGTTCTTCTCCAGCACTTCGGGATTGCGGTCGAGGATGGTTACGTCGGCGCCCAGCCCGACCGCCATTTGCGCGGCGTTGAACCCGACCACCCCGCCGCCGATCACGATCACCACGCCCGGCATCACCCCGGGCACCCCGCCGAGCAGCACCCCGCGCCCGCCGTGCGCTTTCTCGAGCGCGGTGGCGCCCGCCTGGATGCTCATCCGGCCGGCGACCTGGCTCATCGGCTTGAGCAGCGGCAGCGATCCGCCCGCGCCGGTGACGGTTTCATAGGCGATCGCGGTGACGCCCGACTTAACTAGGTCGGCGGTCTGTTCGGGATCGGGCGCGAGGTGGAGGTAAGTGTAGAGAATCTGCCCCGCATGGAGCAGCGCGCGCTCGCCGGGCTGGGGCTCCTTGACCTTGACCACCATCTCGCACTCGGCGAAGATTTTGCCCGGGGCCTCGACGATGGTCGCGCCCGCCGCGCGGTAGCGGTCGTCGGTTTCGCCGATGCCATTGCCCGCGCCGCTCTCGATCCACACTTCGTGGCCGTGCTTGTGCAGCTCCTTGGCGCTTTCCGGGGTCAGCCCGACCCGGTATTCGCGGTTCTTGATCTCGCGCGGGCAGCCGATCAGCATGGCAAGTCTCCTGTCGTCGGCGGGTCGTTACAAGTGAAACCGCTTGAGCGCAATGAGCGGCTAGTTGCGCCGCCGCGCCTCGCGCCGCTTGCGCCACCCGAAGTAAGTCCAGCACCCGCCGGCAACCGCGCAGCCGACCGCGAACGCCGCCAGCGCCACTACTACCGAACCAAAGAACACCGCGCCGAAAATGGCGAGCACGATCTGGACAAAGACGTCGACTGCGGATTTCATCGCCTGGCGCTAGCCGGTCGCGCCGCGCGCGGCCAGCCCCGCGCTAGGGTTTGAACAGCGCCAGCGGAATCGCATCGCCGACCGCCTTGAGCCCGGCATCGCTGCCATGGAGGTGGTCGCCCATGTGATAGCCCTCGCGCATCTGCCGCGGATCGGCCGGATCGGCGAATGCGCTGTCGATCCGCACCACGGCGTCGAACGTGCCCGAATTGACGATCCAGTCGTTGATCGTCTGGCGCGCCGCCTCGCCTTCCTCGGACCAATAGCTGGCGCCCTTGTACGGGCCAATGGGGGAGCCGATGACCTTGATGCCGTGTTGGTGTGCGCGCGCCACCAGCTGGCGGTAGCCGGCGATCATCTGCGCCACGGTGATCGGCGGCTGGGCGAGGCCGGGGATCGCCGGCTGGTTCGGCCCGCGCACCCCGAAGCGGTTGCCGAGGTCGTTCACGCCTTCGAACACGATCATGTACTTGACGTTGGGCAGGCTCAGCACGTCTTCGTCGAAGCGGCTCAGGGCGCTCTCGCCCATGCCCGGGCTGAGCACGCGGTTGCCGCTGATCGCCTGGTTGGCGACCGCCCATTGCTTGCGCGCGGCGTGCAGGCGGTTGGCGAGCACGTCGGGCCAGCGGCGATTGGCGCCGGCGGTCGAGCCGACCCCGTCGGTGATCGAATCGCCGAACGCGACGATCGTCCCCAGCGCGTCGGGCGAATCGACCTCGACCTCCGAGAGAAACGCGCGGAACTGCTTCTTGTCCGCCGGGGTGAACGCCTGGCCGACGAAGTTGCCCGGCGGCGAGATCGCCAGCTCGTCCTGCCCGGTCAGGTGGCAGGTGCACGGCCCGGTCGGCTTGGGGAGGTAGAATTCGACCTTGAGCCGCGCCAGGTCGGGCAGCGACAGCGCCACGGCGTCACTGGTGAACGGCGCGCCGGTGGGGATCACCGCGCCCGCCTGGCCGCCGAAGCTGAGCATGCGGCTGGTCCCGGCGATCTCGGCGCCGGCATCGTCGATCCGCACGATCCGCGCCGCGCCGATCTCGAGCGGGCCGGGGCCGTAGCGGTTTGAAAACGTCACCCGCAGCTTGGTGCCGCCTTCGGTGACGCGGAGGATCTCGCTCAACGTGACGTTGTCGAAGCTGGCCGCGGCAAACGGCCCGGTGGTGCCGATCGGCGCGTGCGGCGCGGCGGTCCAGCTGGCGACCCATTTGGCCTCCGCCGGCGCCGCGGCCAGCGCCAAGGCCGCGCCGCCAAGCAGCGCGATGGTGCGAAGGGTGATCATGTGAAGCTCTCTCCCGATTGCGATGGACCCGGTTATCCGGGCCGATCGTCGCCCCCCTTTCGGCGAGGTTCGCGGTCTCATGCCGCGCACCGGCGATCTTGCCGCAAAGCGCGCCCAAGGCAAGCGCCCGTTGCGTTCGCGATCCCTTGGCTACCGCGCGGTCAGCAGCGGCGAGTTGGCCGGCAGCTTGTAGCCTGCGGCTTTGGCGCGGTCGATGCGCAGGCCCGCGGGTGTCTGGCGCAAGTCGGCCAGGCGCGGGATCGCGCCGTCGGGCAGCACCGGGACCGGCTGGAGGCCCGGCCAGCGCCGTCGCAGCACGCTCAGCAGCTCGGCCCGGGCGGTGCTCGAATCGGCCGACATTTCCGCGCTCGGCGGGGCGACGAAGGTGATCAGCGCCGGCCCCCCGCCGATCGCCGAGACCGCGATTTCGGACCACGGGCGCCCGGTCGTCAGCGTCCGGTCGAGCGCCAGCGCCAGCGTCTGGCGCCCGTTGCTGGTCCGCTGGGCGCGCGGGGTCGTGTCGCGGAAGTACATCGCGTTGCGCTGGGCGTAGCCGGCGAGCAGCGCGGCCAGCTGGTCGCGCTCGTCTTCGGCCACCGGAATCTGCGCCGCATCGGCATAGCGATAGACCCGCCCGCCGGGCCTGGCGCAGCCGCCGAGCATCGCAAGTGCTAGGGCCATCCCCACAAACCAGGCTTGCGCGGGGCCGCGGCGAGTCACGTCAGCGCCGCCGGATCACAGCGGATTGCCGTCGCGGTCGCGGTAGATGTCGCGCCGGCCGACGTGGTTGGCGGGCCCGACGAAGCCGTCCGCCTCCATCTTCTCGATCCACTTGGCGGCGGTGTTGTAGCCCACCGCCATCTGCCGCTGGAGCCAGCTGCCGCTCGCCTTCTGGTTCTCGAACACGACCTGGCACGCCTGGCGGTACTTGCGCTCATCGGGATTGTCGGACGCGGTCATTTCGTCGTCGAAGCCGAAGAACCCGGCATCGTCGGGCTCCTCGGTGACCGAATCGACATAGGCGGGCGTACCCTGGCGGCGCCAGTGGTCGGCCACGCGTTCGACTTCCTCGTCGCTGACAAAGGGCCCGTGGACCCGCCTGAGCGCGCCGGAGCCGGGCTTGTAGAGCATGTCGCCCTTGCCCAGCAGCTGTTCGGCGCCCTGCTCGCCGAGGATCGTGCGGCTGTCGATCCGGCTGGTCACGTGGAAACTGACGCGGGTCGGCAGGTTGGCCTTGATGACCCCGGTTATGACATCGACGCTGGGGCGCTGGGTAGCCATGATCAGGTGAATGCCCGCCGCGCGGCTTTTTTGGCTGAGGCGCTGGATCAGGATCTCGATCTCCTTGCCCGCGGTGACCATCAGGTCGGCCAGCTCGTCGACGATCAGCACGATCTGCGGCAGCGTTTCGTAATCGAGCTGCTCTTCCTCGAACAGCTCCTCGCCGCTCTCGGGATCGAACCCGGTCTGGACCCGGCGGCCGAGCGGCTTGCCCTTGGCGCTTGCGGTGGTCACCCGGTCGTTGAAGCCGACCAGGTTGCGCGCGCCCAGCGCGCTCATCATCCGGTAGCGCCGCTCCATCTCCTCGACCGCCCACTTGAGCGCCCGGATTGCCTTGGGCGGCTCGGTCACCACGGGCGACAGCAAGTGCGGGATGTCGTCGTAGCTCTTCAATTCGAGCACTTTGGGATCGATCAGGATCAACCGGCACTCATTGGGGGTGAAGCGGTAGAGCAGCGACAGCAGGATCACGTTGAGGCCGACCGACTTGCCCGATCCGGTGGTGCCCGCGACCAGCAAGTGCGGCATCGCCGCGAGGTCCGCCACCACCGGCTCGCCGGCAATGTCCTTGCCGAGGATGATCGGCAGCCCGCCCTTCAGGTCGGCGAACGCGGCGCTGGCCGCCAGTTCCTTGAAACTGACGATCTGGCGGTCGGCGTTGGGCAGCTCGATCCCCATTACCGTGCGCCCCGGGATCGGGGCGACCCGGGCGCTGATCGCGCTCATGTTGCGGGCGATGTCCTCGGCCAGGCCGACCACCCGGCTGGCCTTGATGCCGGGGGCGGGCTCGAGCTCGTACATCGTGACGACTGGCCCGGTGCGGACCGCGGTAATCTCGCCCTTGACGTTGAAGTCGTCGAGCACGTTCTCGAGCAGGCGGGCGTTGCGTTCGAGCGCCAGCTTGTCGAGCTTGGGCGCGGTTTCGGGCGGCGCGTCGGCGAGCAAGTCGAGGCTGGGGAGCTGGTAGCTGTCGAACAAGTCCTTCTGCTTGGCCCTGGACGGCAAGGCCGGGCGCGGCGGCGCGCTCGGGTCGCTGATCTCGGGCGCGCGGCGGGGCGGGGAGCCGTCATCCTCGAACGCCGGCGGCGCGACAGGCGGCCGGGCGCGGCGCGGGAATGCGAGGTCTGCCCCGGCGGGCGCCCGCTTGAGCACCCGCGGCAAGGTCAGCAGCATGGCCCAGTCGAACGCCAGCACCCGGCCGACGATCGCGGCGCCGAGGGCGAAGCTGACAAGGCCGAGGCCGAGCGTGGTCCAGCCGTGCGCCGCTTGGGGCAAGCGGGCGGCGAGCGCGTGGACGCCCAGCGCGCCGAGCAGTCCGGCGGTGCCGCCGAGTGAGGCCGGCAAGTCGCCGACGTCGGGCAAGGCCAGCGTCACCGCGGTCGAGACCAGCGCCATGCCGGCGAGCAGCAGGGCGACCATCCGCCACCACCGGCCGCCGTACGGCGTCTCCCGGTGATCGGCATCGCGCCACAGCTTGCGCGCACAGGCAAAGAGCATCGGCAGCAGCAGGATCGAGACGACGCCATAGACCAGCAGCACGCGTTCGGCCGCCCACGCTCCGGGCAGGCCCATCCAGTTGGCGACCACGTCCCCGGCGGCGGTCGAGCCCGAGGGATCGGTGCGGGTATAGCTGGCGAGCGCGAGCGCGAGGAATACCAGCGCCGTCAGCAGCAGCCCGGCGCCGCCGAGCTGGCCCGCGCGGATCATCGACCGGCGCCACGCGGCGCGCCAGTCGGGCGCCCGCGATCCGGTGTGCGTGCGCGTTATCGCGCGGCTGGCCATGGCTGGTCCCCTGACATGCGTCCCGCGGCCATCATCCTCTGTGCCGGACTCGCCGTCAAGAATCAGCGTTGCGCCAGCCCGTCGATCGCGCCCCACCTGTGCCATGCGAGCCGCTTGGCCGAGCGCGCGGTCATCCCGCCGAGCGCGATTACCGGCACCGTCACCCGTGCAGCGAGCAGGCGGAAACGCACCGGCCCGAGCCTTGCCGCTCCGGGGTGCGAGCGGGTCGCGAACACCGGCGAGAGGAACACCGCGTCCGCGCCCGCGCGCCTCGCAATGGCAAGTTCGCCCAGCGAATGGGCCGTCGCGATCCGCAAGCGGGCGCTCTCGCGGCCCAGCTCCGCCGGCGCGCCGTAAGCCCCGTCCGCGCCCCACCGCGCCGCATCGGCCGCGCTTGCCGCAAGGATTACCCAATGGCCGCGCGCGCGCGCCAGCCGAGCCAGAACGGCGAACCGCGCGCGCCGCTCGCCTGGCGGCAAGTGATAATGGCGGAACACCAATCCGCTGCCGCGCGGCAGCCGGCGCAGTGCACGCTCCAGCGCGGCGTCGTTGCGTGCATCGCTCAGCAGCCACAGGCGGGGCAAAGTCTGGCGCGCGCGCATCGCCTCGCTATAGCGCGGCGCATGGAAAGTGCAGCCACCCTGCTGGGCGCGGTCGAGGAGCGCATCGCCGCCGCATGCGCCGTCGCCGGCCGCGCGCGCGGCGAGGTGACGCTGGTGGCGGTGAGCAAGACGCATGCCGCGCAAGCGATCGAACCGCTGATCGCGGCGGGCCAGCGGGTGTTCGGCGAGAACCGGGTGCAGGAAGCGCAGGCCAAGTGGCCCGACTTGCGCGCGCGCCATCCCGGCATTTCGCTGCACCTGGTCGGCCGGCTGCAATCGAACAAGGCGGCCGACGCGGCGGCGCTGTTCGACGTGATCCATTCGCTCGACCGGCCCAGCCTGGTCGCCGCGCTGGCGAGAGCGATGGACCAGGCGGGCCGCCGGGTGCCGTGCTTCGTCCAGGTCAACCTGGGCGACGAGGTGCAAAAAGGCGGCTGCGCGAATGCCGAGCTGCCGGGCCTGCTCGACCTGGCGCGCGCGGCGGACATTCCGCTGGCCGGGCTGATGACGGTGCCGCCGGCCGGGATCGAGCCCGCGCCGTTCTTCGCTTTCCTCGACAAGCTCGCCCACGATCACGGCCTCGCCGCGCGGAGCATGGGCATGAGCAGCGACTTCGAGACCGCGATCCGGCTCGGCGCTACCCACGTGCGGATCGGCACCGCGCTGTTCGGAAGCCGCGAAACGGACGCGTAACGGCGGCTGTAACGCGTCCGATTACCGTAATTAACTTACCCTGCGCGCGGGCGCCCGCTAACGACCCGCCGTCCACTTGGGAGAATCTCATGACGCGTCACGGATATTGGTTGCTGCCGGCTTTGGCCCTGGCCGCCGCGTGCTCGAAGCAGACCGCGGAGCCGTCCAAGCAGGCCGCGCAGCTGACCTTCCACGAAGTGATGAAAGGCCAGGTCGACAAGCATGCCGACGATCTATGGGACCTCTCGAACAAAGCGCTCGGCGAAAAGGCCGGGATCGATCCGGCCAAGATGACCGATGCTGGCTGGACCGCGCTCGCCGACAAGTCCGACGCGGTGCAGAAAGCGGCGCTGATGATCGTCAACATGGATCCGATTCTGGTGGTCAAGCCGGGGATGAAGATCAGCGACGAAGGGCTGCCCGGAGGCCACACGGGCGCGCAAGTCCAGGCGCGTATTGACAAGGACCCGCAGCACTTGCGCGATATGGCCAACGTGCTGGCAACGCACATGGGCGATCTCGCCAAGGCGGCGCGGGCGCACGATGCGGCCAGGGCCGGCCCGCTGGTCGACCAGCTCGACGGGGTGTGCGAGGATTGCCACCTCGATTACTGGTATCCCGACCAGAAGGACTTGGTGAACAAGTTCCGCAACGCCACCAGCTGAGCGCGCCGCGTGCGCCGCGCGGAACTTATCGCCGCGGCGGGGCTTGTTCGCGGGTAACCGGACCCCGCAGGAAGCTTCGATGCCCGACTATCGCGACGCCGTTCTGTACCGCATGGTCTTGCCCGACCACACGTGCCCGTTCGGGGTGCGCGCCAAGGAGCTGCTCGAAGCGGCCGGCTACCAGGTCGACGACCGGGTGCTGAGCTCGCGCGAAGACGTCGACGCGTTCCAGGCCAAAGAGGGCGTCGAGACCACTCCGCAATGCTACATCGGCGGTGAGCGCATCGGCGGCTGCGACGAACTCGAGGCCTATCTGGCGCGTTAGGCCGGTTCGCCGACCGGTTCGGCGGCGGCTTCGAGCAGGGCTTCGTCGATCTGCTTGAGCCGTTCCTTGCTGGTGACCTTTCCACCCAGCAAGTCGGTAACGTAAAACGTGTCGACCGCGCGCTCGCCGTAATGGGTGACGTGCGCCGAATTGACCATCAGCCGGCAGCGGAATAGCGCGTGCGCCAGCTTGTTGAGCAGCGCCGGCTTGTCACGCGCGTTGACCTCGATCACCGTGAAGCGGCTCGAGGCGTCGTTGTCGAAGAACACCACCGGGCGGACCTCGAAGCTGTCGGACCGCGCGCGCGCCAGCGGCCGCCGGGCGAGCTGCGGGACCAGCTCGATCCGCCCGGCGAGCGCATCCTCGATGGTCTTGCGGATGCGTTGGAGCTGGCTGTCCTCGCGAAACGGCTGGCCGAGCGGGTCCTGAACCAGGAAGTTGTCGACCGCCTTGCCCACGCGAGTGGTGTGGATGCGTGCGTCGATGATGTTGCCGCCCGCCAGGTGGATCGCCCCGGCGATGCGGAAGAACAGCCCGGGATGGTCGTCGGCGATCACGCTGACCAGGGTCGCCCCGCGCGCCGGGTAGTACTGCGCGGTGATCGCGAGGCGCTCGCCGCTCGCCTTGGCGGCGTTGTAATCGGCCAGGTTGAGCGCGATGATGTCTTCCGGCTCGGCGATCCAGTAAGCATCGTCGAAGCGGTCGTCGAGCGCCTCGATCACCGCGGCATCGGCGCCCAGCAGCTCGGCCGCGCGGGCCTTCTTGGCGGCGATCCGTTCGCGCCGGCCGTGGCGTTTCTGGCCCAGCCGCATGCGCTCCTCGCCGAGCTCGAACAGCTCGCCGAGCAGTTGGCGCTTCCAGCTGTTCCAGATCCCCGGGCCGACCGCGCGGATGTCGACGATGGTCAGCACGGTAAGCTGGCGCAGCCGTTCGATCGACTGGACCTGGGCGACGAACTGCTCGATCGTGGCGCTGTCCGCCAGGTCGCGCTTGAACGCGGTCGCGCTCATCAGCAGGTGAGTGCGGACCAGCCAGCTGACCAGCTCGCATTCTTCGGGTTCGAGCCCCAGCCGCGGGCACAGCCGCAAGGCCAGCTCCGCCCCGAGCACCGAATGGTCGCCGCCGCGGCCCTTGGCGATGTCGTGGAGCAGCGTCGCGACGTAGAGCGAGCGGCGGCTGGCGAGCTTCGGAATGAGCACGCTGGCGATCGGATGATCCTCCGCCAGCGCGCCTTGCTCGATCTTGGCCAGCAACCCGATCGCGCGGATGGTGTGTTCGTCGACCGTGTAGTGGTGATACATGTCGAACTGCATCTGCGCGTTGACCTTGCCGAAATCGGGCACGAAGCGGCCGAACACGCCCGCTTCGTTGAGCCAGCGGAGTACCGTCTCGGGGTCGCGCCGGCCGGTCAGCAGCTTCATGAACAGCGCATTGGCGCGCGGGTCGGCGCGAACCTTGCCGTCGATCAGCCCGGCATCGCGCCGGGCCATGCGCATGGTCTCGGGGTGGACTTCCAGCCCTTCTTCCTCGGCGATCTGGAACACCTCGATCAGGCGCACCGGATCGGCGCGGAACCACTGGTCGCCCGGCGCGGTGATGCGCCCGCCGCTGACCCGGTAGCCCTTGAGCTCGCGCGGGCGGGCGCGGAATCCCGCGAGCAACCCCCGGGGCCGCTTGGACTTGCCGATCTGGTCGTCGATGTGCGCCAGGAACACGCCGGTCAGGTGGCCGACGCGCTGAGCCTGGAGGAAATAGAACTGCATGAACCGCTCGACCGCGCTCTTCCCCGGCCGGTCGCGGTAATTCATCCGCCGGGCGACTTCGCGCTGGAGGTCGAAGGTCAGCCGGTCCTCGGGGCGGTTGGTGATAGTGTGGAGGTGGCAGCGGACCGCGAGGAGGAAGCCTTCGGCACGGCGGAAGCTGCGGAACTCCTCCTCGGTGAACAAGCCGACATCGACCAGCTCGGCGGGCTGGCGCACGCGGTTGGCGTACTTGCCGATCCAGAACAGCGTCTGCAGATCACGCAGGCCGCCCTTGCCGTCTTTGACGTTGGGCTCGACGACATAGCGGCTGTCGCCCATCCGCTTGTGCCGCGCGTCGCGCTCGGCCAGCTTCTCGCCGACGAACTGCGCTTCGGTGCCCTTGACCACTTCGGCCCAGAACCGGCGCGAAACGTCCTCGTACAGCGGCTGGTCACCCCACAGATAGCGGCCTTCGAGCAGCGCGGTGCGGATCGTCAGATCGGCCTTGGCCATCTTCATCGCCTCGGCCAGCGAGCGGCTCGAATGGCCGACCTTGAGCGAGAGGTCCCACAAGTAATAGAGCATCGTCTCGATCACCTGCTCGGCCCAGGCGCTCGGCTTGTCCGGGGTGATGAAGGCGATGTCGATGTCCGAATGGGGGCACATTTCGCCGCGCCCGTAGCCGCCCACCGCGACCAGCGTCAGGCGTTCGCCAGCACGGGCGCCGGCACGGGCACCAGTACGGGCGCCGGCGGGCCGGGGCTTGAGGTCCTCGATCACGTGATCGTGGATGACCCGGATCAGCTGGTCGATGAGGAATGCGTGGCCGGCGGCGATCTCGTGCCCGGCGCTGGGCTTGGCGGCGAGGCGCGCGGTCAGTTCGGTCCGGCCCGCGGCGAGCGCCTCGCGCAGTAGCTCGACCACCGCCGCGCGCGCCTTGGCGGGTCCGGCGGCGACCGCTTGCGCGACCGCGGCGGCCAGCGCCCGGCGGTCGATCACCGCGCGCTGGTTGGGGATGCTTTGGACGTTCACGCCGCCTGTCATAGGGAGGGCTTTGCGAAAGCCCAAGTTCCGTGCCAAAGCCGGGCGCGTAAAGGAACGCCGCGCGCATGACATTCGAGTTGCTGGCCACCGCAGTTTCGGGCGCCATTTCCGCAGCGAGCCCGGAGGTAATCCGGTGGGACAGCCTGGGACTCAAGCCGGGCATTCCGATCGGCCCCTTCACGCTGCGGTTCTACTCGCTCGCGTACTTGTCGGGGATACTGCTTGCCTACTGGCACTTGTCGAAGATGATCAAGGCGCCGGGCAGCCCGCTGGCGCAGCGCCATGTCGATGACTTGTTCTTCTATTGCACGCTCGGGGTGATCCTCGGCGGACGGCTCGGCTATGCCGCATTCTACACCGGCGGCAGCACCGGCCAGCCGAGCCTGTTCACGCATTTCACTCCCGGCGAGACGGTCAGCTGGGACTTGCTGCGGCTGTGGGACGGAGGGATGAGCTTCCACGGCGGGGTGATCGGCACCACGCTGGCGATCGCGTGGGTCGCGTGGCGAGATTCGCTCAGCTTCATCCGGGTGTGCGATTACATTTCGGTCAATGTCGGCTTCGGGATGCTGTTCGGGCGCGTGGCCAACTTCATCAACGGCGAGCTGTGGGGCAAGCAGGCGGGCGCGGACGTGCCGTGGCGAATGATCTTCCCGCGCGATCCGCTCGGCCTGCCGCGTCACCCGAGCCAGCTGTACGAAGCCTTGCTCGAAGGCGCGCTGGTGATCGCGGTCATGCTGCCGGTGTTCTGGAACACCCGCGCGCGCTGGCGCCCCGGGCTGCTGGTCGGCCTGTTCACCGTGCTGATCGCGGGGGCCCGCTTCGTGGTCGAGTTCTTCCGCGAGCCCGACGCGCAGCTCGCTCAGTTCGCCGAGCAGAGCGGGCTGCACATGGGCCAGTGGCTGTCATTGCCGCTGATCCTTGGCGGGCTTGGGCTGGTCGTGTGGGCCCTGCTGCGGCCCGAGCTGGGAAGTCCGCGCCAGCCCGCCACCGCGTGAGCCCCACACCCAAAGTGGCCGATCGCGCGCTCGGCGATACCTTCCGCCGCCTGATCGCGGCCCACGGCCCGATCAGCGTGGCGCGCTTCATGGGCGAGGCGAACGCGCACTACTACGCTTCGCGCGACCCGCTCGGCGCGGCGGGCGATTTCGTCACCGCGCCCGAGATCAGCCAGATGTTCGGCGAGCTGATTGGGCTGTGGCTGGCCGATATGTGGCACCGAGCGGGGCGGTCGCCGATCGTGCGCTATGTCGAGCTGGGGCCCGGGCGCGGGACGCTGGCGCGCGATGCCTTGCGGGCGATGGCGCGGGCCGGGCTCGTGCCGCACGTCCACTTCGTTGAAGGCTCGCCCGCGCTGGCAGCGCTCCAGCGGTCGGCGGTGCCCACGGCGCACATTCACGGCGATCTGACGGAGGTGCCTGGCGACGCCCCGGTGCTGGTGGTCGCCAACGAGTTCTTCGATGCGCTGCCGGTGCGCCAGTGGGTGCGCATGGCGGGCGGCTGGCGCGAGC
>JBDSDC010000132.1:0-9285 GCA_039920725.1 Croceibacterium sp.
GGGCCTGGGTCTCGACGGGGCGATCGGCCGCTTGGGTTGCCATTCGTTTAGATCCTGCCGGCGCGGCGCAGCGCGCGCGTCTCATCATGCCAATATGGGGCCTGCGACCTAGGGACCCAAGGTTGCACCGGCAATCAAGTTTTTCTGTCGTTTGGGCAATGGCATGGATGGAAATGCCCACCGCCTTTGCCTAACCGGTGAAACATGAGCGAACGCAATCCAGCCGAATACCGCCCATGCGTGGGCGCGATGATGGTCAATGCCAATGGCCAGGCCTTCGTCGGCAAGCGGATCGACAACCGCGAAGGCGACTGGTGGCAGATGCCGCAAGGCGGCGTCGACCCCGACGAGGACCCGGACAAGGCGCTGGTGCGCGAGCTGGCCGAGGAAGCGGGGGTTTCGCCGGCACAATTGCACATCGTCGCGCGGCTGCCGGGGGAATTGTTCTACGACTTGCCCGCCGAGCTGCGGAGCACGCTGTGGGGCGGGCGCTACAAGGGCCAGCGGCAACGCTGGTATCTGGTGCGCTACACAGGGCGCGACGACCAGATCGACCTCGCGGCTTACGCGCACCCTGAATTCTGCGAGTGGAAATGGGTCGATCCGGCGCTGCTTCCGGATCTGATAGTGCCGTTTAAACGCGCTATTTATCAAATAGTTGTCGAGGCCTTCTCGGACAAACTATAACCGCTGCCGATGTGCTAGTTCTTCGTGACCACCGGTGACGGGGTCGCCGCTTCCGCCGTCAGCACCCCGGCCCGCGGTCCGCGATCGAGCGTGGCGGCGAGTTCCTTGGCTTCCACGCAGCCCGTCCCGCACAGCGACTGCAGCTGGGCGAGGTTGCGGCGGGCCTTTTCGAGCGCGCCTTTCTCGACCATCGCCTGGCCTTCGCCCGAGATCGCCGCGAGGTTGCCGGGCTCGCGCGCCAGCGCCTCGCGGTAATAGTGGATCGCCTTGCCCTGCAGGCCCTGTCGGCGCGCGGCTTCGGCCAGATTGAGATAGAGCCGGGTGTAAGCCGGATCGATCGCCAGCCCGGCCTCGAAGCTGTCGATCGCATCTTCGACTTTGCCCGCGGCGAGCAGCGCCTGACCGGCCTTGGCCAGCGCCAGCGCCGCTGGATTGGGATCGCGTTCGGCCCCGTAGCCCACGCTCGCGGTCACCGCGGCGAGCAGCGACAGGGCAAGGGCGGCAGGCGCATAACGCATCGTGAACTCCTGAACAGCGGACCTGGCGGACTGGCGTCGTTCGGTCATCGAGCCGCCGGTTATCATGGCTTTGTTGTCTGTGCGATGAAAAATCCGTCGCTGCCGTCGTGCTGCGGAGTGAGCCGGATGCCCGCCCCGCGCGCGCGCCCCAGCGGGAGTTTCGGCGGATCGGCGCGCCATCCCGGATGGTCGGCCAGAAAGCCATCGAGCTGGCCGGCGCCTTCCTCGTCGAGCAGCGAGCACACCACATAGACCAGCCGCCCGCCCGGTTTGACCAGCGTCGCCGCCAGATCGAGCAAGCGGCGCTGGAGCGCCACCACCTGCTTCAGTCCTTCGGGCGTCAGCCGCCAGCGCGCCTCGGGATTGCGCCGCCAGGTGCCGGTCCCCGAGCACGGCGCATCGACCAGCACCGCGTCGGCGCGGCCGATCCACGGCGCCAGCGCCTCCGCCTCGTGGCCCGGATCGAGCAGGATGGTCTCGGCGATGTGCGCCAGCGCGCGTGCTGCCCGTGGGGTGAGCCGCGACAGGCGCCCGCGGTCGGTGTCGGCGGCGACTAGCGTGCCGCCGTTGCCCATCGCCGCAGCCAGCGCCAGCGTCTTGCCTCCGGCCCCGGCGCACAAGTCGATCACCGTCTGCCCGGGCGCGGCGGCGACTGCCTCGCACGCCAGCTGGCTGCCGCAATCCTGCACTTCGAGCAGACCGCCCTGAAACGCTTCCCATTGCTCGACCGGCGTGCCGAACGGCAACCGCAGGCCCTGCGCGCTCGGCAGCGGCTCGCCCGCGACCGGCAGGGCCAGCGCCGCGCGGTCGGCCTTGAGCGCGTTGACGCGCACGTCGAGCGGCGCACGCCCCAGCAGCGCGGCAGCCTCGGATCCGGCGATGTCCGACGCGGCAAGCCGCGCGGCCAGCCACTTGGGCGCCACGCCGCCATTCGCCACTGGTTCGTCCGGGGTGACCGCCCGCGGCCCATAGCCCGACCCGTCGAACGCGCTCAGCACCTCGGGGTCGGACTGGGCCAGATGGAGCACGGCGGCGCGCCCGCTCGCCGGGATCGGCCCGCACGCCCGGATCGCGCGATAGACCAGCTCGCGGATCGCGCGGCGGTCCTTGGAACCGGCGAAACGGCTGGCCTTGAACCACTCGGCGAGGATGCGGTCGGCCGGCGGGCCTTGCTTGCGCGCGGCGTCGATCACCCGGTCGAGCAATTCTATGCCGGTCTGGACCCGCGCGGCGGGGGTCACTTGGCCACTATCGGGTCGGGTAGTTCGGGGCTTCGCGGGTGATCGAGACGTCGTGGACGTGGCTTTCGCTGAGGCCGGCATTGGTGATGCGGATGAACTTGGCCCGGTCCCGCAGGTCCGCCAGCGTCGCCGCGCCGGTGTAGCCCATCGCCGCCTTGATCCCGCCGACGAGCTGGTGGACCACGTCGCGCGCCGGGCCTTTGTAGGGCACCTGGCCCTCGATCCCTTCGGGCACCAGCTTCATCTGGTCCTGGATATCCTGCTGGAAATAGCGGTCGGCGCTGCCCCGCGCCATCGCCCCCACGCTGCCCATCCCGCGGTACGCCTTGTAGGCGCGGCCCTGGTAGAGAAACGATTCGCCCGGCGCTTCCTCGGTTCCGGCGAGCAAGCTGCCGATCATCACCGTCGAGGCCCCGGCGGCGAGCGCCTTGGCCGCATCGCCGCTGGTCCGCAGGCCCCCGTCGCCGATGATCGGGACATCGCCCGCGGCGCTGGCGGCTTCCATGATCGCGGTCAGCTGCGGCACACCCACCCCGGCGACCACGCGCGTGGTGCAGATCGAGCCCGGCCCGATCCCGACCTTGACCGCGTCCGCCCCGGCATCGACCAGCGCCTTGGTCGCCTCGGCGGTGGCGACGTTGCCGGCGATCACCTGGACCGCGTTCGACAGCCGCTTGACCCGCTCGACCGCGCGCGCGACGTCGATATTGTGGCCGTGCGCGGTGTCGATCACGATCACGTCGCATTCGGCATCGACCAGCGCCTCGGTCCGCTCGAACCCCTTGTCGCCCACGGTGGTCGCCGCGGCGACCCGCAAGCGCCCGCCCGCGTCCTTGGTGGCGTCGGGGTTGAGGACCGCCTTTTCCATGTCCTTGACGGTGATCAGCCCGATGCAGCGATAGTCGCTATCGACTACTAGCAGCTTCTCGATCCGCCGCTGGTGGAGCAGGCGGCGCGCCTCGTCCTGGCTGACGCCCTCGCTGACGGTGGCGAGGTTGTCGCTGGTCATCAGCTCGCGCACCGGTTGGCGCGGATTGGCGGCAAAGCGCACGTCGCGGTTGGTCAGGATGCCGCACAGCTTGCCGCCGGCGTCGGTCACCGGGATTCCGCTGATCTTGTGCTTAGTCATTAGCGCCCGCGCTTCGCCGAGCGTGGCCCCGGGCGCGATGGTGATCGGGTTGACGATCATCCCGCTTTCGAACCGCTTGACGGTGCGCACCGCGTCGCACTGCTCCTCGACCGTCAGGTTGCGATGAAGCACCCCGATCCCGCCGAGCTGCGCCATCACGATCGCCATCCCCGCTTCGGTCACCGTGTCCATCGCCGAGGAGATGATCGGAATGTTGAGCGGAATGCCGCGCGTCAGCCAGGTTTTAGTATTGGCCTGGCTCGGCACGATCGCGCTCGCACCCGGCCGCAGCAGGACGTCGTCGAACGTGAGACCGGTCTCGATTTCCATGGGCGCCACTTGAACCTTACGCGAAGCGATTCGTGGCGGCCCATGTAACCGCGGTTTGTGACAACCGCTAGGGACGGCGAGCGGCTAGGCCTGCGCGCCGAACATCTGCGGCATCGCCAGCGCGTCGAACCCATAGATATCGGGGCGGAACACCAGTCCCGCGTTGCTCGGCGCCACGGTCAGGTAAGTCATGTAGATCGGCACCGGCCGGGGCAGGTCGAAGTTCTGCTCGCGGGGCGACGTCGGCTGCGGCATCCGCCCGAACACCCAATTGGCGAACCGGCGATAGTCCTGAAGCCGCACACAACCGTTGCTGAGATGGCGCTCGTCCTGATCGAACAGCTCCTTGTGCGGCGTGTCGTGGAGATAGATGCCGAAGTCGTTGGGCATTTCGAACTTCATCGCGCCCATCGAATTCCATGGCCCGGGCAGCTGGCGCACGCGGATCTCGCTGGCGCCCGATTCGACCAGCTTCCAGTCGATCGTCCTGGGGTCGACCGGCGGGGCGCCGACGGTCCAGTCGCTGAGCACTTCGTAATGGAAGTTGTCGAGGTACGGCAGGCCCTGCTCGCGCACGCGCTTGGCGGTCAGGCTGCGGATCAGCTCGGGCGGCACGTTCCAGTACGGATTGACCTTCGCGTTGCGCATGATGACCGCCATCATCGGGGTCTTGGTCTTGGCCGATCCGACCACCACCCGCATGCTGTCGGCGACCCGGTCGCCGTTGAACAGGTACGCCTCGGCCGCGCCCGAATCGATCACCACGTAACGGTCGAACGTGCGAGTGGTCGGCAGGCGATAGGCCCGCTCCATGTTGATCGCGATCCGGCGCGCGTAATAGTCGGCGCCCAGGTTGAGCGAGGCGATCGTGGCCTTGCCCGCGATCTGGTCGGGCGTGCCGAGGCCGTGGACCCGCTGATACTCGCCCACCAGTTGCGCCAGCGCATCGTCGAACCCGCCTGCGGCCGGCAGGCCGAGCCGGGTCCGCAGCAGCTCGACCCGCTTGCCCTTGGCCCCGCGCTTGAGCGCCGCGCCGGGCGCGATCTTGACTTGCGGCAGGCTGCCCCAGGTCGCCTGGTACTGCTGCAACCCGCTCGCCAGTTGGTCGAAGATCGGGTTGGGCGCGTTCGCGGCGCGCTGCTCACCCCCGCCCCCGAACATCCGTTGGAGCCAGTTGCGCGGCCTCTGCTTGCGCTGCGCGACGTTGCTCATCTGCGGATCGACATAAACGAAGTCGATGCCCTGCTTGATGCTGCTGGGGACCGCGACCGGCTCGTCCCCGCGCGGAACGGCGGCCAACGGCACCGCCGCGAACAGCACCGCGGCCCCGAGAATCAAATGAAATGGCTTGCGCATATTTTCCGCCCCGCTGGCGCGGGCGCACTCCGGTTGGACATTCCTGATCCAACGCCTTCGCGGGGCTTCGGTTTCGCGGGCCTGAACGCAACGCCCCGGCGCTCACCTCACTCCGCCGTCCACCCGCCATCAATCGTGTAGTTCGCGCCGTTGATGTTCTGCGCTTCGTCGCGGCACAGGAACACCGCCAGCGCGGCGACTTCCTCGGGCTGGACGAACTTGCGGGTCGGTTGCTTGGCCAGCAGCACCTCGTTCAGGACCTGCTCGCGGGTCATCCCCCGCGCGGCCATCGTGTCGGGGATCTGGTTTTCGACCAGCGGGGTCCACACGTAGCCGGGGCTGATGCAGTTGGCGGTCGCGCCGTGTTCGGCCAGCTCGAGCGCGAGCACTTTGGTCAGTCCCGCGAGTCCGTGCTTGGCGGCGACGTAGGCGATCTTGAACGGGCTGGCGGCGAGCGAGTGTGCGCTCGCGGTGCAGATGATCCGCCCCCAGCCTTGCTGTTTCATGTGCGGCACCGCCAGCCGCGCGGTATGGAACGCGGCCGACAGGTTGAGCGCGATGATCGCGTCCCACTTGTCCGGCGGAAACGCCTCGACCGGCGCGACGTGCTGTATCCCGGCGTTGTTGACCAGGATATCGACCGCCCCCGCACCGACCATCAGTGCCTCGACCCCGGCGGCACTGGTCAGGTCGGCGGGCACGTGAACCGCGCCCAGCTCGCCGCACAGCCGGTCGATTTCCTCGGGCGCGCCGAAGCCGCTCAGCACCACCGCCGCGCCCTCGGCGGCGAGCGCGCGCGCGATCGCCAGGCCAATGCCCGAAGTCGAGCCGGTGACCAGGGCGCGCCTGCCTTCAAGGAACATTCTCGACTCCGTGCGGTTGGCCTGTCAGCAACGTCAGAGCGCGGCGGCCGGGCACGGTCCAGCGCTTTTTCACAAGGCGCGAGGCAAACGGGGAAACACCATGCGGCTCAATCCATTCAATCCAGGCAGCATCAACGTGCGCGGCGGGGGCGGCGGCTTTCCCGGCGGCGGCGGCGGGCAATTGGGCTGCGGGGCGATCGTCATCGCGCTGATCGGCGCGCTGGTGTTCGGGATCGACCCGTCTCAGATGCTCGGCGGGCTGCAGGACGTCCAGCAAGCCGGTCCCGCGCAGCCTGCCGACAGCCGCAGCGTGCAGCAGATCTGCACCCAGAGCCAGTACGCCACCGACGCCTGCAACACGCTGCAGTCGCTCAACGATACCTGGGCGCCGATCTTCCAGAAAGCGAACATCAAGTTCCAGCCGCCGGCCTTGGACTTGTATTCCGGCAGCGACCGGTCGGGTTGCGGCGCGGCCTCGTCGGGGATGGGGCCGTTCTATTGCCCCAACGATCAGACGATCTACCTCGACACCAGCTTCTACGACGAGCTCGACAAGAAGCTCGGCGCCGGCCCGGGCGATTTCGCCCGTTACTACGTCATCGCGCACGAATACGGCCACCACGTCCAGGCGCTGACCGGCGTCGCGCAGCAGATTTCGAGCGCGCAGCAGCAGAACCCGGGCGAGGCCAACCAGCTCTCGGTGCTGATGGAGCTGCAGGCCGATTGCTACGCCGGGGTGTGGGCGGGCAAAAACCGCAACCTGATCGAGCCGGGCGATTTCGAGGAAGGCATGAAAGCCGCCCAGGCGATCGGCGACGACACGCTGACCCACGGTTCGGTGTCATCGGAAAACTTCACTCACGGCTCCAGCCAGCAACGGATGCAGGCGCTGCGGATGGGTATGGAATCGGCCGACGACGCCCAGTGCGACAAGATCGTGCAGCGCAACTGAGGCGTTAGGCGACCGCGGTGGCGCGCTAGGTGCCTTTCCGCTCGAGGTCCGCAATCTCGCGGTCGAGGGCTTGCAGCACCTCGCTCCGCTCTTTGTCGCTCAAGTGCGGGTTGGCGGCGATTGATGCGCGCGCGTGGCGGATCGATTCCGCCGCATTGGTGCGGATGCGGTGTTCACAGATCACGATCCGCCGCCGGCCATCGGGCAGGACGGTCTCGGTCTGGCCCGAAGGGCCGTCCTCGGCGCAATTCTGCGAGATTTCGGGCATCCCGGCGAACGCTGGGCCGCCCGCCGCGAGCCCGTCAGGACCGCCGCGGCGCAGTTCGAAGCGGCGCACCGCGGGCGCGCCGCCTTCGCCATCGCGCCGGCTAATGACCGTCCTGTGGCCGTTGCCGAATGCCGGCGGAACATTGGGAACCGGCGGAACGGGTGGGACGGGCGGAACGGGTGGAACGGTTGGAACGGGCGGGGCGCGCAGCTCGGCCAGTGCGCTGTCGATCCGCGCCGCGGCTTCGGCGTCGCTGAGCGCGTGGTCGGTCTTCAGCACGATGTGCGTGCCGTCACGATCGACCACGCGGGTATGCAATTTTGGATCGGAGGGATCGGTGCCGCGCCCCACCTGGACGATGTTGACCTGCCTTTGCACGCGCGGCGGCGCGGGCGGAGCGGTCTCGCCCTGAGCATAGGAAATCGACGCGGTCAGCGGCAGCGCCAGCGCTCCTCCGGCGACGAGCGCGCGGCCAAGCCAGCGGCGGCGCGGGGAGATGTCGGTCATGGTCAGGCTCCTCAAGCGGTGGACGATCGAAGCGTCGCCCAGCATCGGGCACGCCATCGGCGCGGCGAGCGCGCCCTTCAACGCGTTGGGGCCGTGCCCGGCGCCGGTCCGGGCGATCAGTTCGGCATAGCGCACGCGGTCTTCGCGTCCGCGCCCCGCGAGCACGCGGGCATCGCAGGCGGCTTCCTGGTCGCGCCGCATCGCGCGCCACCCGAGCCACGCAAGCGGGTCGAACCAGTGCAGTGCGAGCACCGCCTGCGCGGCGAAATTGGCGGCGAGGTCGCGCCCGCGGTGATGCGCAAGCTCGTGCGCGATGGCGAGGTCGCGCGCCGCGCGGTCGGGCTGGGCCATGAACAGCAGCGGCAGCGCGATCACCTTGTCGCGCACGCCGAACGCGACCGGGGCATCGACCGCGGGGCTCTCGAGCAAGCGGATCGCGCCAACCTCGCCGACCGGCCGCGCGCCATCGAGCACCAGCCGGCGCATCCGCCGATACGTCACGATCCGCCAGCCAAGCAACGCCATCGCGCCGCCGAGCCACAGGGCCAGCGCCACTGTCGCCCAGTTGAAGATCGGGGCTGCGGGTTCGGTCAGGATCGTCATCCCGCTATCGGCCAGAGCGACGCGCGCCGCGACCGGGACGGCAGCGGGGGCCAGAGCCGCCGGCAGCACGATCGGCGGCAGCAGCAGCCGCAGGAACGGCAGCGCCCACAGCGCATAGGCGGTCTGGGCGCCGAAATGGCGCGCCACCGCGCCGCGCAGCACCAGCACCGCGGCGATCAGCGCGCCGGTGTAGGCGAAAGTGCCCAGCAGCCAGCCGATCATGACTTGAGCTCCTTCAGCAGACGCTCGATCTCGGCGATGTCGGCGGGGGAAAGCGCCTCGGTTTCGGCCAGGTGCGCGAACAGCGGCGCCGCCCGGCCGCCGAACAGCCGATCGACCAGGCGGCGCGATTCGGTGCCGACGTACGCCTCGCGCTCGAGCAGCGGGGTGTAGAGAAACCGCCGCCCGTCGGGCTGCGTGGCGACCGCGCCTTTGGCCACCAGCCGGGCGAGCAGCGTCTTGACCGTGGGCATCGACCAGCGGCGCGGTCCGCACACCGCCTGGCACACTTCGGCGGCGCTACACGGGCTGTCGAGCCACAGCGCTTCCATCACCGCCAGCTCGGCTTCGCTGATCCTGTCGGGGCTTGCCTCGGTTCCGGCCACGTCGTCCTCCCGGTTGACGATTACGTCTGTAATCAGAGCGACTACGTCTGTAAACATGAAGCCCAAATGAACGGCTTTGCCGCCGCCCTCCAGTGCGGCTACGGTCGCGCGCGATGGACCGCTTGAAGCCTGCCGTGCGCCGCCTCGCCGATTGCCACAACGTCGCCGATTTCCGCGCGCTGGCTAAGCGGCGGCTGCCATTCCCGGTGTTCCATTACATCGACGG
>JBDSDC010000133.1:0-12645 GCA_039920725.1 Croceibacterium sp.
TCAGCGCGCTGACGCACAACCCGGCGCCGCTCCACCTCGATGCCGAGTACATGAAGGGCACCGAGTACGGGCGGATTCTGGTCAATTCGTGCTTCACGCTGGGGCTGATGGTGGGGATCTCGGTCAACGACACCACTCAGGGCACCGCGGTCGCCAACCTCGGGTGGGACGAAGTGCGGTTTCCGGGGCCGATCTTCGTCGGCGACACGCTCAGGATCGAGACCGAAGTGCTGGCCGTGCGCGAGAGCCGGAGCCGGCCCGGACAGGGGATCGTGACCTTCGCGCACCGGGCATTCAATCAGGCAGGCGAGCTGGTCGCGCATTGCAAGCGGATGTCGTTGCAACGCGGGCGTCCGGATGGTAATACTTAGCTCACTAACGAATAACCGGAGAGATTCGATGCCGCTGAAAGTCCAGCCGATCCTGCCGCGCTTCGGCGCCGAATGCTCGGGCCTCGACCTGACCAAGCCGCTCACCGAGGACGAGGTCAAGCAGGTCACCGGGGCGATGGATACCTGGGGCATCTGCGTCTATCGCGGCACCGGGATGAACGACGACCAGCACGTCGAATTCAGCCGCAATTTTGGTTATCTCGAGCGCGTCCCGCGGCGCGAGGGGATGCGCATGCGCTTGCCCCACCGCGAGCTGTTCGACGCCAGCAACCTCAATGTCGAGGGCGACATCACCACCGACCCGGCGGCGATCCAGTACCGCAAGGGCGACCGGCTGTGGCACACCGACAGCGCGTTCATGGAAAAGCGCACCAGTTATTCGCTGCTGCTGGCGCACGAAGTGCCGGGCGAAGGCGGCGAGACGTGGTTCGCCGACACCCGCAGCGCTTACGAAGGCCTGCCGCAGGAGACCAAGGACTTCCTCGAAGGCAAGATCGGCATCAACACCTTGTGGTGGAGCCGCAAGCAGTCCGGCGCCGAGATCTCCGAGGAAGAAATCGATGCGCGGCCCAAGGCCCGCCACCCGCTGGTCCACGTCCACGCCGGCTCGGGCCGCAAGGCGCTGTTCATCGCCGCGCACACGATGGACGTGGAGGGGATGCCCCAGGCGGAAGGGCGCAAGCTGATCCAGGACCTGATCGCCCACTGCACCCAGCCGCAATACATCTTCAGCGTGACCTGGCACGCGGGCGACATGGTGATCTGGGACAACTTGTGCTCGATGCACAAGGGCGGCGAATACGACTACGCCAATTACAAGCGCGACATGCGCCGCACCACGGTGCGTGAAGGGACCGCGCCGGGCACGCTCGACCTCGACGATCCGTTCACCGAGCTGTTCGCTACGTCGCCCAAGACCGTCGACATCCAGGGCGCTCGCCACGCCGGGCGCTGAAACGCCCGGCTACCTTGCGGGGACCGGGCGCTTGGAGCTGTTTCGTTTCGGGGGATCAGCCGGTCAGATCAGGACCGCGCTGAAGAGCGCAGCACTGATCGATGCGGCGGCGACCGCCGAGAGCAAAGCGCTCGCAAAGATGCGCATTGGAAGTCCCCTGGTTTGCGGGCTGCACGACGCAGCCCTTCGGAGCCCAGATGGGAACGCTAACAATATTACTCAATTGCGAAATATTTGATTGGTGTTGCGGTTTTTGCAACGGCTCTAATCGGACTTCCCGCGCCGGAGCAGTCCGAATGCGGTCACGATGACCGCCCCGACGGCCAGTCCCACGAGGGCGGAGGCGGTCGCCTGAGTCAGCCATTGCGCAAATCCGCCCGCCAGGTTGCCCGCGTCGAGCGCGGTGCGGTGGACGATTTCGGGCAGGCGGGTGACATGGAATTGCTCCATCCCGTGGAGCACGATCCCGCCGCCGACCCACAGCATCGCCGCGGTCCCGACCATTGCGATCACGCTGAGCAGCCGCGGCATCAGCCACACCAGCCCCGCGCCCACCGATCGCGCCAGCGAATTGGCGCGGCGCGCCAGATGGAGCCCGATGTCGTCCATCTTCACGATCAGCGCGACCACCCCGTAGACGCCGAGCGTGATCGCCACCGCCACAAGCGCCAGCACCACCGCCTGCTGCCACGGCGGGATGAGCGGGATCTCCCCAAGGGCGATGGCCATGATCTCGGCCGAGAGGATGAAGTCGGTGCGGATCGCGCCGCCGACCTGGCGCGCCTCGAGCTCGGCGGGATCGTCGATCGCCAGCACTTCGTCGTCGAGGTTGTCGTGGCGGAGCGCGTGCCAGATCTTTTCGGTCGCCTCGAAGCACAAGTAGCCGCCGCCGAGCATCAACAGCGGGGTGATCGCCCACGGCGCGAACGCGCTCAGCGCCAGCGCGGCGGGGAGCAGGATCACCAGCTTGTTGCGCAGCGAGCCGAGCGTGATCTTGCCGATGATCGGCAGCTCGCGCTCGGGCGGTAGCCCGACGACATAGTTGGGAGTCACCGCGGCATCGTCGATCACCACCCCCGCGGCCTTGGTTCCCGCCGTTGTCGCCGCGTCCCCGACATCGTCGAGCGAGGCCGCCGCGAGCCTCGCCAGCGCGGCGATATCGTCGAGCAAGGCAATCAGTCCGCCGGGCATGGGTGGTCCTTACAAACGAAACGCCCGGCTCCTTGCGGAACCGGGCGCCCGTTTCAAGCGGCGCGAAGTCAGGTACAGGTGAAGTCGGTCGCCGAGATCGGGCGGCAATAATCGTTCCATTCGCCGGTGGCGCGCCGCATTTTGACTAGGCCGAGGTCGATCGCCGGGAAGCTCTGACGGGAGCGGGCGTGGTGCCTCTGGCGGTCGCCAATCAGGCAGCTTTCGCCGCCGACAAGGCCAATGTTGCTGCCATCTTGCAGGTATCGAGCGGAATTTCGTCACCGCAGAAATCGGGCCATTTGTCCCGCTCGGTCCAGTATTGCACGAGGCCGAGCCTGGCGGCGACCGGCCAGAATCGTCGATCGGCCCGCAACGGCGCCGTCACCGGTTCGAACAGAAATGCGGTGCCGGTTCTTGGCGTAAATCCTTCCAGATTCGGGGGTCCCATAAGGGCGAAGGCTTGGTCGATTCGACCGAGTGCGGTGAGGGCCTTGACGGCGAAATCCAGATAGCGGGCGTCGCTCCGCGCTGCTGTGCCAACAGCCGCTGCTGCCTTCTCGATATCCTCCGGCTTGCCGGTTCTGCGAGCCAGCAGGAAGCTGTCGAAGGCTTCGATCAATTGCTCACTCATTCCCGGTGGCACCGTGGCGGGATTGTGCAGCAGCGCCGCGGCTTCGTCTGGAGAAGCGTAGAATGCTGCCAAAGCCAATCTCGTCACTCGGGTCTGCGTCTGGTCGGGATTGAACCGCGCGGCGCGGTCGATGGCGCTTTTGGCGAGTTCGCGCTGACCAGCGACACTGAGCGCTCGGGCATTGGTGTGACCGATCGGGCCCGCCAGCGGCCGCTGCGCGATCGCTCGCTGGCAATAGGGCAGGGCATCGTGAACTCTGCCCAAATCGACCAACAGGCGGCACTCGCGCATGCTCAGGAACGCGAAGTCTGGGGCGCGCCGTAACCCTTCCAGGAGGCCGTCTTCGGCGGTTTTGATCGGGTGCGGCTTGTCGTCCAGGAAGTCCAGACCAAAACGAGCATCATAAGCCGCCCCCGCGGCATAGGGATCGATCCTTATGGCGGTGTTGAGCTCGTTTCGTGCGCGATCGATCAGGGCGGTACTATCCGATGGCCCGGCACGGCTCACTTCGCCTGTCAGCGACAAGGCGAGCAACGCGTGCCCGGCGGCGAATCCTGGCGCCTCTCGAACGATTTGTTCGAACAGCTTTCGCGGCACGCCTTCGGAGAGGAACTGCGGGCTACGGGTAAGCTCTTCCGCGCGAAGGTAAAGGGCGGTCAATTTCGGGCCGAGCGTGAAACCTTTTTGCTGGCTTATCTCCAGTATCGTCAAGACGGTTTCGGTTGCCGCGACGGTAGCCTGATCGGTCAGCAGATCGGCCGAATCGACCGGACTTTCAAAACGATCGCTCCATAGAGTCAGCCCGGACTTCACGTCGTCGAGGAGGAGCCGCACCTGAAGACGCCCGCCCGCCTCGACGACCGATCCCTTCAAGACGACGCCCCCCTGGGATGACGAGGGGAACAATCCCGACTGCCTGTTGTCGGTCGTTTGCACGCCAGATTGACTGAGTACGCCGACGATATCGTCTTGCAGCGTGCCGGCGAGGCGGTTGGCATTGGCGCCGCCCTGCGGCTGCAACGCGACAACCTGAACACGAAGCGCTTCGGATTGCGGAGGCCAGATCCAGACCAAGACCGTGGCAAGGAAAACTGTCCCCACCGCCATTGCTATCCAGAGTTTGCCTGGGATTCGATGCCTTGCAAAGTTCGAATGGCTCGCGGGGATATGGCGCTCTCCATTCGTCCCTGGCATCCCCTCGCCGTCTGCATGCTCTTGGAGCGTGAGCTGATAACCCACACCGCGAATGGTCTTCAGCCGGTCGGCTTCCGGGCCAAGCGCCTTGCGCAGGGCGACGATGTGCACCTGCAGCGCATTCTCCTCGACGATCACGCCGGGCCACACCGCCTCGAGCAATTCGTCCTTGGTGACGATCTCGCCGTGCGCCTCTGCGAGCACCGAGAGGATGTCGAGCGCCCGCTTGCCGAGCGGCACGCGCTCGCCGTCGGCGAGCAATTGGCGCCCGGGCTGCAGCGTTCTCGATCCCAGTCGAAGCTCTTCCAAGGCCAGCGCCCCTCGCCGCTTGGGAGCAAGCTACCACAGTCTCACGCCAATGAAAGGACGCCCCAAAGGCGCCGATTTTGGCCAATCTTAAGGTTGGCAACAGATTTCAGCGAAGTTTCAGCGAAGCTTCACCGTGCGGCCAAAGTAGCCGCGGCCAGTCCGTCCTACACCGAACGGGCCAACGGAGGCCGCGCTCTTCAAGCATCCTCCCGAGGGAACATCGCCGGCCCCGGCCGTCAATTAGGCACTCTGGAAGATGGACTTAACACCATGCGGAACATCACCCTGTCCGCCCTGGCCGCCCTTTCCATGGCCACCCTGACCACCCCGGCCGCCGCCGGGACCGTCAGCATCCAAGTCCCCTACAGCGACCTCGACCTGTCGAGCGCATCGGGCATGGCGATCCTCAACGGCCGCATCGACGCCGCCGCCAGTCGCATCTGCGGCAAGGCCGAAGTGCGCGACCTGCTCGACGGCGCCGATCAGAAGAAGTGCATGCAGGAGACCCACACTTCGGTCACCGTCGAGCTCGCGCGGGTCACCGGCAATCGCCGCGTGTTGGCGCTCGTTACCCGCCGCTGACCATCATTTCGAACTCCCGCCTGGCGGCGGCATCTTCGGGTGCCGCCGCCTCTTTCTTGAGCCCTGCAGGCGCTCAGAAGATGCGTACCGCGACTTCGGCGGGCGCGGCGAGGAGCGCTTCGAGCTCGCTGTCGAGCTTGAGGATGGTCAGCGAGGCGCCGGCCATCTCGAGGCTGGTGCAGTATTCGCCGACATAGTTGCGCACGACTTTGTAACCGGCCTGCTCGGCGCGGGCGTGGGCGCGGGCGTAGAGCACATAGAGCTCGCTGAGCGGGGTGCCGCCGAGGCCATTGATCATCAGCGCGATGCGGTCGCCCGAGTTGAACGGGATGTCCTGCGCCACGGCGTCAAACAGCTCGTCGGTGATGGCATCGGCTGGCTTGATCTTGTCGCGGCGGCGGCCCGGCTCGCCGTGGATGCCGACGCCGACTTCCATCTCGTCGTCGCCCAGCTCGAAGATCGTCGTGCCCTTGGCCGGCGGGATGCAGCTGGTCAGCGCGACGCCCATCGTGCGGACGTTGTTGTTGACCTTCTCGGCCAGCGCCAGCAGCTCGTCGAGGCTGGCGCCCTTGGCCGCGGCCGCGCCGACCGCCTTGATGACGAAGAAGTTGCCCGCCACGCCGCGCCGGCCGACGGTGTAGAGGCTGTCCTTGACCGCGACGTCGTCGTTGATGTGGAACTGCTTGACCTTGATGCCCTCGGCCTCGGCCAGCTCGACCGCGGTATCCCACGCCATCCGGTCGCCCTGGTAATTGTTGACCAGCACCAGCACACCCGCGTCCGACGCGAGCCGCTTGATCGTCTCGTAGCAGGCATCGACCGGCGGGGCGGCGAATACCGCGCCCTGGCAGGCGCCGTCGAGCATGCCCGGGCCGACCGCCATCACGTGCGCCGGTTCATGCCCCGAGCCGGAGCCTTGGACGACCGAGACGCGCGAATTGTTGGGCGCGTCCTTGCGCTTGATCAGCTGGAATTCGGGTTCGAAATCGAGCAGGTCCGGGTTGGCCAGGGCGACGCCCTTCATGAATTCGGGCACGAACTGGGCCGGATCGTTGACGAACTTCTTCATGGGTAATCCTCTCCGATTGGATTAGTTTTCAGGCGGTCTCGCGGGTCAGCTCCGGCGCCTTTGGCGTCCGGGCCACCCCGTATTCGGTGCACCAGTCCTGCAGGATCACGGCGATCGCGACGATGCCCGGGTCGGGGGTATTGGCGCTGCGCTCGCCCACCTGGCTGGCGCGGCCGCGGCGCGCTTCGAGGCCGCGCGTGGCATCGATCGCGGTGTCGGCCGCATCGGCCGCGTCCTTGAGCGTCGCGCCGAGATCGGCGGCTCCACCGGCCGCGTCGCGCGTGAGCGTTTCGTGGACTGGGATCAGCGCGTCGAGCAGCGTCTTGTCGCCCAGCTGCGCGCCGCCGCGGGCCTGGATGCCCTCGATCGCCGCGCCGAGCATCGCGGCGAGTTCATCGAGCGTGACCGAGGTCTTGCCCTTGCTGACCATCGCCGCCCGCATGAACCCGGTGCCCCAGATCGGGCCCGAGCTGCCGCCGACATGCTTGGAGACCATCATCGACAGCTTGAGCAGCATGGTGCCGATGTCCGCCTTGTCGATCGTTTCCCAGTCGTTCTGGATCACCCGGAACCCGGTCGCCAGCGAGGTCCCGAAATCGCCGTCGCCAGCGAGGCCGTCGAGATCGGAGAAATAGTGCTCGTTCTTCAGCACCGTCGCCGCGGTGGTCTGGATCGCGCGCTCGATCTGCGCCTGACTGATATCGCTCATCGGTTCGTGCTCCTTCAGACAGCGGCTTGCGCGGCGGCGGCCAATTCGCCGAGGTCCGCCAGCGTGACGGTCACGTTCGGCGCGTCGCCGAGCTCGCGAACGACCCGGGCGGCCCCAGTGAAATCTTCGTCGATGGTATACGTGCTGGTGGTGATCAGCGTCGGCAGCCCGGCGCCCTGGGCCGCGAGCAAACCGTTGCGGCTGTCCTCGATCACCATGCACTCGTGTGCGGGCAATCCGAGCGACCGCTTGGCGAGCTCGTAGATCGCCGGGTCGGGCTTCTTCTTCGCCACCACGTCGCCCGCGTGGATGAATTCGAACTTCGCCTTCCGCGCCGGGCCGAACAAGTCGAGCACCGCGTCGATGAACTTGGGGTTGGAGGTGGTGCACACGCCCAGCCGGGTGCCGGCCTCGATCGCCTCGTCGACGATCCGGGCAATGCCCGGGCGCAGCGGCAAGCCGCCTTCGGCCACCAGCCCGGCGGTGATCTCGGTCTTGAGCTTGTGGAGCGTGAGGATCAGCGCGTCGCGGGCCTCGAGAGTTTTGGCATGTTCGGGCCAGCCATACTCGTCGAAATAGGCGCGCATCCGCTCCTTGCCGCCGGCAACTGCCAGCAGCGTGCCGTACAGCGGCACGTCCCACTCCGCGTCGATGCCCATCTGCGCGAACGCGCGGTTGAAGCCCACGCGGTGGCCGTCGCGCTCGGTATCGACGAGCACCCCGTCGCAATCGAAGATCAGGGCTTTGAGCATCAAGCGGCTTTGGCGAGGTACGGCTGGGCGCGGTCCTTGCCGCCGAACTTCTCGATGAAGCCGCCGAACAGCGCCTTGCACGCGGCGTACTGCGCGTCGATCAGCCGCAGCGGCTCGAAGTCCTTGGGCTTGGCGGTGTGGTAGTCGACGAAGCTTTCGACGAACACGTGCTTCAAGTTGGTCGAGATGTTGACCTTGGCGCTGCCACGGGAGATCGCCTTGGCGAAAGTCTCGTCGCTGAGCCCGGTGCCGCCGTGAAGCGCCATCGGGGTGCGGGTCAGCTCGTTGATGCGCTTGATGCGGTCGAAATCGACCACCGGGTCGCCGTGGTAGAACCCGTGCGCGGTGCCGACCGCACAGGCGAACGCCGACAAGTCGAGGGCGTCGCAAAACGTCTTGGCGTCCTCGGGGTCGGTCAGCACCGATGCGTCGGCGTGGACCACCACGTCGTCCTCGACGCCCATGATCTGGCCGAGCTCGGCTTCCATGCCGACGCCGTACTTCTCGGCGATGTCGCGGACCCGCTTGGACAGCTCGAGGTTTTCCGCGAACGGCAGTTCCGAAGCGTCGATCATGATCGAGGTCCAGCCCGCCTTGGCGCAAGCCTCGATCATCGCGATGTCCTTGCAGTGGTCGAGGTGGAGCACCACCGGCACCGGCGAATCCTCCGCCACCGTGCGCACCCAGGAAACGATCTCCCGGTGGCTCCAGTACTGGATGGTCTTGGTGCTGGTCTGGCAGATGACCGGGGCGTTCAATTCCTCGGCCGCCTTCACCATCGCCTTGGTGGTGCCATAGTCGACCAGGTTGAACGCGGCCACGGCATAGCCGTTGTCCATCGCGTCGCGCAGCAGCGGCTTCATGTTAACGAGCGGCATCGGGGCTCCCCTTAGAATCCGTGATCGCGCCGCGAGAGGCGCGTCCTATCGAATCAGTCCCCTACCAACCCGCGCGCCCGCGCTCCACAGCAGATTGCGTATGTCCGGCTAAAGCGCCGCGATCATGCGGCCGCCTAGCCCGCGGCCTGCCACTGGCGGATCGCCTCGAGCGGCCAGAACAGCATCACCACGTTGAGCGTCAGATTGTCGCGGATCACGTAGAGTGTGAGGAGCTCGAGCGCGGCCGCGAGCGCGACGCTGGCCCACCACGGCAACCGCGAAGCAACGAGGAAGCCGATCACCATCCAGCCGATGTCGGAGGCGGAATTGACGATCGAATCGCCGCTATAACCCCAGCTGACGGTGACCGCCCGGTAGCGGTCGATGATCAGCGGGGTGTTCTCGGTCACTTCCCACGCCGCTTCGACCAGCACCGCGATCGGCAGCGCCCAGCGCGCGGGCTTGCCGCCTAACAGGCGCCATTTTCGCCACAGCAGCCAGGCGGCGAAGTACATGATCAGCCCGTGAGTGAAGTGGCTCGGGCTATACCAGTCGGCCAAGTGCTGGCTGTTGCCGCGCGATTGCACGACGGGGTGCCACAGCTCGACATAGCCGCAAGTGCAGATCGGCGGGCGGTGCATCGCCAGCAGGCTCGCGACCGCCAGCGCGACAAGCGCCAGAGTGGCCGCGGCCGCGCGGCGGTGCGGGACGAGAGGGCGGGTCAGCAGCGGCTCAGGACTTGCCTGTCGCGTACCACGCGGCGAACTCACCGGTCAGGTCGCGCGCCCCGGCGGAGCGCAGCGCGGCCAGATCGGGCGTGCGCGCCATCTTCAGGTGGCCGCACCCGCGCTGGGCCGAAAACGCCGCCGCGCGCTGGCCGATGCGCTGCTGCACCGGCCCGACGATGGCCCGCATCTGGGCCTGGTAATCGGCCTGGAGCTGGGCCTGCTTGGCGATAAGATCGAGGTTGGTCTGGCGCAAGTCGGCGGCGATCCGGGCCTGGTCGCGCGTAGCGGCGGCGCCCGGCGCAGGGGCGGCATCCTCCTCGCCCGTTTCGCTGGCCGGGGAGGCTTGCTGCTGCTGTTGCTCGAGCGTCTGCACCAGGCGCTTCAACCGGTTCACTTCCTCGACTTGCGGGCGCAGCCGTTGGTCGAGCTGGGCGATGGCGGCGCGCAAGTCGGCGATGCCGGTCGGCCCGTCGGCCATCAACTGGGGCAATTCGATAAAACACGCCGATGCGCCCGTTGCAGCGGCACCTTGCGCCAGGCCGGGGGCGGAAACGGCGGCGGCGAAAGCGGCGGACATGAGAAGGATCGTCTTCAAGGAGCCTCTCCCACAGCTCTGCGGCAGATCGCATCTGCTGCAATTGCAAAGGTGTAACACACGCCGGTGCGGGGTCAACGATCCGCGCGGGCGTTGCGCAGGGATTGGGTTGCGCTAAGGCAGCCCGCATGACCGGGCGCGCATGCGACATTGCCATCGTCGGCGGGGGCCTCGCCGGCGGGCTCGCCGCGCTGGCACTGGCGCGCGCCCGCCCGGACCTGGCGATACGGCTGATCGAACAAAGCGGCGCGCCCGGAGGCAATCACCGGTGGAGCTGGTTTGCGAGCGACCTGTCGCCCGCCGCTGCCGAGCTGCTGGCGCCGTTCCGCAAGGCCGAATGGGACAGCGGCTACGACGTTGCCTTCCCCGGCCGCCGCCGCCACTTGCCCACGCCTTACCGTTCGCTCACATCGGCCGACTTCGCCGCCACGCTGGCGCAGGCATTGCCCGCGGGCACGATCCTGAGCGGGCAGGCGGTTCGCGCGTTCGACCGCGCGGGGGTCGATCTGGCCGGCGGCGAGCGGGTTGCGGCACGCCTCGTGATCGACGCGCGCGGCCCGGTTTCCGCCCCGCAGCTGACCGGCGGGTGGCAAGTGTTCCTCGGCCGCCACTTGCGCACCGATGAGCCGCACGGGCTGGGGCGTCCGACGATCATGGACGCCGCCGTGCCCCAGCTCGGCGGCTTTCGCTTCGTCTATGTCCTGCCGCTGGGCGCGCGCGAGATCTTCGTCGAGGATACGTACTACCAGGATGGCCCGGTGCTCGACCGTGCCACCCTGGGCGGACGGCTCGACGCCTATTGCGCTGAGCACGACTGGCGCGGGCAAATCGTAGGCGAGGAGACGGGCGTGCTGCCGGTCATCACCGGCGGCGACTTCGCGGAGTTCCAGGCAGCCCAGCGCACCCCGGGCGTCGCGGTGATCGGCGCTCGCGGCGGGCTAGTCCACCCGCTGACCAGCTATACCCTGCCGTTCGCGGCCGAGACCGCGCTGGCGATCGCGGCGAATGCCGACTTGCCGGGCGCCGCGCTGGCCGCGCTGATCGAGGAGCGCGCCCGCGCCCATTGGCAGGCGACGCGGTTCTACCGCCGGCTCGGCGCGATGCTGTTCGGCGCGGCCCGGCCGGACCACCGCTGGCGGGTGTTCGCGCGGTTCTATCGGTTGCCCGCGCCGCTGATCGAGCGGTTCTATGCCGCGCGCTCGACCCTGCCCGACAAGGCCCGGATCCTGTGCGGCCGTCCGCCCGTGCCGCTGGCGGGCGCGATCCGCGCGCTGACCGCCGACCAGCCGCCGCTCAAGGCCGCGGCATGAGCGCCGAAGGCCGCCGCGCGTGCGTGATCGGTGCCGGGTTCGGCGGGCTCGCGCTCGCCATCCGGCTTCAGGCGGCGGGCGTGGCCACGACGGTCATAGAGGGCCGCGACAAGCCCGGCGGGCGGGCCTACGTATGGCACCAGGACGGCTTCACGTTCGACGCGGGGCCGACCGTGATCACCGACCCGGCGTGCCTGCGCGAGCTGTGGGCGCTGACCGGGCACGACATGGCCGGCGATGTCGAGCTGATGCCGGTCATGCCGTTCTACCGGCTCAACTGGCCCGACGGGACCAACTTCGACTACTCGAACGACGAGGCGCAGCTGAACCGCGAGATCGCCAAGCTCGATCCCGCCGATGTCGCCGGCTACGCCGCTTTCCTCGAATATTCGGCCGCGGTTTACGAGGAAGGCTACGTCAAGCTCGGCGCCGTGCCGTTCCTCGATTTTAAGTCCATGATCAAAGCCGCGCCGGCGCTGATCAGGCACCAGGCGTGGCGCTCGGTCTATTCGATGGTGTCAAGTTATGTGAAGAGCGAGAAGCTGCGCGAGGCGCTCTCGTTTCACACATTGCTGGTCGGCGGCAACCCGATGACCACCAGCGCGATCTACGCGCTGATCCACAAACTGGAAAAAGACGGCGGGGTGTGGTGGGCGCGCGGCGGGACCAACCGGCTGGCGGCGGCGATGGTGCGCCATTTCGAGCGGCTCGGCGGCGAAGTGCGGCTGGACGATCCGGTCGTCCGAGTACACACCATCGGCAACCGCGCGACCGAAGTCGAAACCGCCAGCGGCTGGCGCGAACGGTTCGATGCGGTCGCCAGCAATGCCGACATCGTGCATTCCTACCGCGACCTGTTGGGCTCGTCGCTGCGCGGCAAGAAGATGGCCAAAAGCCTGACCGCCAAGAAGTTCTCGCCCAGCCTGTTCGTCGTCCATTTCGGGATCGAGGGCACGTGGCCCGGCATACCGCACCACATGATCCTGTTCGGCCCGCGCTATAAGGGTCTGCTCGAAGATATCTATGTCCACGGCGTGCTGCCGCAGGACTTCTCGATCTATCTCCACCACCCCACGGTGACCGATCCCAGCGTCGCGCCGCCGGGCAAGAGCACGTTCTATGCGCTGATCCCGGTCGCGCACCTGGGCAAGCTGCCGGTCGATTGGGATAAACTCGGCCCCGAGCTCGAAAAGCGCGTGCTCGACGAGGTCGGGAGGCGGCTGATCCCCGACATCCACGACCGCATCGTCACCAGCTTCCACTACGCCCCGAGCGACTTCTCAGCCGATCTCAACGCGCATTTGGGCAGCGCGTTCAGCCTCGAGCCGATCCTCACCCAGAGCGCCTGGT